>NZ_JAVAYA010000029.1:0-44666 GCF_041954855.1 Agrobacterium sp. LR_9 | reverse complement strand
CGGCTGGTACGCGCAAACCTCATGCACCGGCGACGCACCGATCGGCTTCTCGATCCGCCACCAGACAAACCCAGAAACCAAATCCAGATGGCCTTCCAATGGCCGCAAATTTAAACCGGACAGTAGTGGGCTTGTCCCGAGCATCTGCAACCTATCGATTGTACGATACGTGATTGGATCCTCGGCCCGAGGATGACGTGAGTAGGAGGCGAGGCTTGTGAAATGGATCCGCCGCCTGTTCACGGCCTTTAACCGATCACACCACAACCTTCTCCGGCCTGTGCGCCCGCATGCACAAGATCACACTCAGCACCACCGAACATATTGCCACGACCTCAATCAGTGTCGGGCCACGCCCTTCCCAGACAAAACCGTAAAGCAGCGCAAACAGCGTTTCGAACAGGATCATCTGCCCGACCATGGTGAGCGGCAGAAGGCGGCTCATGCGGTTCCATAGGGCATTGCCGAGAATGGAGGCGGTGAAACCCAGCCCGGCTGCAACAGCCATAAAATGCAGCCAGTCGCCCGAACTATGGCTTTCGCCGCCAAAGCCAAAGGCCGGGATGGCGAGCGCGAGCGCAAGCCCACCGGTCACCACACCGGTCATCATGTTCCAGTCGTCGGCGCTGACATCGTGAAGACGGGAGAGCCAGCGGGCGTTACCCACGGCAAAGGCCGTCCATGACGCCAGCGCACCGAGCGCACAGGCAAGCCCGATGACGCGAGAGACATCGAGCCCCGCATCGTTTTCCGTTAGTGACTGCCATGAAATGCCGATAATCCCCATCGCGCCGAAGGCGAGCGACGGCCACAGCCGCTTCAGCGACACCGCCCCGTGATCGCGGCTGCCGATGATGGTGACGGCGACCGGCAGGAAACCGATGATGATGGAGGTGAAGGCGACCCCGCTCAATTTCACTGCCGTCGATATGAAGACATAATAGGAAATATTGCCGATCATGCTCAGCCAGCCGAGCGCTATCCACTCTCGCGCGCCAAAATGGGCCGAGATGCGTTTCAGACGCGGCCCGATGATGAAGAGGGAAATCAGCCCATAGGTGAGATAACGCGCCGTCGAGAGTTGCAGGGCGGAAAAATCCGGCACGAGTTTGGGAGCGAGAAAAATCCCACCCCAGAGCGCACCCGCCAGCATGCCGTAAAAAACACCGAGACCTATTCTGTTCATGTCATGTCACATCCGCATTCACATTTGCCTGCGATGTGCCACAGCCCTTTGCGGCTGTCTTGACAAAAACTCCTGACCGGATGTGCCGGTGGTTTTAATGAATCCCGCAGGTCCGACGGTAGGCTGCGGGCGTTTCACCCACTGCATTGCGCATGGCGCGCGTCAGTGCAGTCTGGTCGGAAAAACCGGCCCGCAAGGCGATCTCGGCAATCGGCAGGGTGGAATTGCTGAGCAATGCGCAGACCTTGTCCATGCGCAGCCCGGCCAGCCAGCGGTGAGGCGGAAGGCCGAATTCCTCGAGAAACAGCGCATGCAGGCGGCTGTCGCTGATCGTCACGCAGGAGGCGAGCATCTCGATGGTCCAGGGGAAGAACGGTTCCGCCCTGATAAGTGCAACAAGCCTGTGCAGGCGTTGGCGGATGTCGGCTTTCTCATTGGCAAGGCTGTCGATCAGGAGCGGTGCCCACAGACCGGCAATATCGTCGCGTCGCCCCTCTGTTCCGATGACGCCGCGCATATAGGCGATCAATTGCCGCGTATCCTGCGCGATATCGAGAAACGGCGAATGGGCGAATTTCTCGAGCGTTTGCTCGGGAAGGGCGCCTTCATCGATATCGACCACCAGCGAGTGGTTGCTTGCCGTCGCTTCCTGGGTGTGCGGCGCATCGCGATGGATGAACACGCCGCGTCCGGCCGACAATTCGTCCTGCCGTCCCGCCACATCGATCAGCAGACGCCCGGAGACCGGAAGAACGATCTGAACGAAGCCATGCCGTTCCTTCGGTCTTTCTTCCCTGTAGGTTCTGATATCGGCGGATGCGGCTTTCATGACGCTGTCGTTTCCATTGTGCAAAGAAATGGCCGCCTCGAAAAAGCGGCCAGTTTCATTGTTTGATTATGACATCGTCTTGAAGATTGGGCCAGCCGACTTTATTGATCGGCTCTGCGCGCCGGCAATTAACAGTCTTCCTTGGCGGTCGATTCGCCGCGTTTGCGCTTGCGCAGAACCGGCTTGTTCTCTCTCGCCTCGCATTTCGCGACGTCGATGAGATAGGCAAGCACCGGCATGCCGTTCATCGATGCGAGTTGCTTGGCGGATTCGAGAAGGTTGATGATGTTGGAAAAATCGTCCATCGGCTCACTCAGTGGCTCAAAGCGGTTATATGTCGGGTCTGAACCCAAGGATGAATACGCTGGGTGAAATCGGGAGCTTCCAGCGCCGTTGCATCCAATGGGTGTAATATTAGTCGCAAATAAATAGCAATCCCTGCGACGGGGTTACAATAGTCAATTTTCCGTAACTGTCATGCACGACGAAGATATCGCTGCGGGGTGATGGCAGAAAAATCCAGCAGTCAGATGAGGTTTCTGAAATGCCAAACTATCTTCACAGGGTGGAAGATGCGGCTGCGATCATCGCCGGGGCGCAGCGAATCATGGTCGTGGGCTGCTCCGGCGGCGGCAAGACGACGCTTTCGCAGAAGCTCGCGCGCAATTTCGGACTTCGCTACATCTCCATGGATCGCGATGTTTTCTGGCTGCCCGGCTGGCAGGCGCGCCCGCGCGAGGAGCAGCGACAGAGGATAGCCACCATCATTACCGAGGAACGCTGGCTGATGGACGGCAGCAATCCGTCGTCGTTCGATATACGGCTGCCGCGATCCCACATCGTTTTGTGGGTGCGCATGCCGCGCTGGCTCTGCCTGTGGGGCGCGCTCAGCCGGGCGATCAAGGGTTATGGCAAGGCCCGCCCGGAAATGGCGGAGGGGTGTCCCGAAAGGATAGACATCGATTTCCTGCGCTATATCTGGAATTTCGAACGCCGCCATGCCCCGATTTTCGAGCAGAATTTCGCGCTTTATGGTCCTGATGTGCCGGTATTCCAGCTGAAAAGCCGAAAACAGTTTCGCCGCCTTCTTGATCTTCTGCGTATCGAGGATTAACTGCCGCTCATGCCACAGTTCGAAACGCATCGCCACGTCAAACACTCGCCCGACCGCATGTACGACCTCGTCGCCGATGTGGAGAAATATCCGCAGTTTCTGCCCCTTTGCGAGGCGCTCACCGTCCGTTCGCGCAAGGAGCGCGATGGCAAGGTGCTGCTGGTGGCGGATATGACGGTGGGCTACAAGGCCATTCGCGAAACCTTCACCACGCAGGTGCTGCTGAACCCGGCCGAGCGCGCCATCGACGTGAAATATATCGACGGACCGTTTAAATATCTCGACAATCGCTGGCGTTTCGAGCCTGCCGACGAGGGCGGCTCAGCCATTCATTTTTTCATCGATTATGAATTCAAGAACCGTCTGCTCGGCGCGGTCATGGGGTCGATGTTCGACCGGGCCTTTCGCATGTTCGCGGAAGCCTTCGAGACGCGTGCCGATAAAATTTATACGGACCCGGCCTGATTGAGGGCTATCAGCATCTGGAGCGCCGTCCTCACCGTAGCAAGCCGGATTTTTGTGCGGCCGATCTCGCCGTAACGCATTTCCCGATGCAGGATTTTACCGCCGCGCGCATGGGCGGCCAGATGCACCAGCCCAACCGGCTTGTCGGCGGAACCGCCACCCGGACCGGCGATGCCAGTTACCGCCACGGCGAAATCCGCGCGGGAACGGAAGAGGGCACCATGCGCCATCTGCAGCGCTGTCTGTCGGGATACCGCGCCGAAATTCGCCAGCGTCTCGGAGCCAACGCCCAGCATGTCCATCTTGGCTTCATTGGTATAGGTGACAAAACCACGGTCAACGACAGCGGAGGAGCCGGCAATCTCCGTCAGGGCACCGGCGATCAGGCCGCCCGTGCAGCTTTCCGCGGTCGAGACCATGAAACCATGCGCGGTGAAATCGGCAATGATCTCCCGCGCCAACTCTTCTATGTCAGCGGGAAAAAGGCTCATAAAGGTCTGCCGCTGTAGATGACGGTGGCGGTGGCGATTGCAGCGATGCCTTCCCGGCGGCCGACGAAACCGATGGTCTCATTGGTCGTCGCCTTCACCGAGCAGCGCTCCAGCGCGATGCCCAGCATGTCCGACAGTGCTTCGCGCATGGCTTGCCGATGCGGGCCAATGCGCGGCGCTTCCGCAATCAGCGAGACATCGGCATTCATGATCGTGCCGCCATTGTCGCGAACCACTTTGGCCGCATGTTCGAGGAAGATGCGCGAGGCGGCACCCTTCCATTGCGGATCGGAAGGCGGGAAGTGATCGCCGATATCGCCGGCGCCACAGGTGGCGAGCAGCGCATCCGTCAGCGCATGCAAAGCCACATCGGCATCCGAATGACCTTTGAGTTTCTGGTCGTGTTCGATGAAGACGCCGCACAACGTCACGCCGTCGCCTGCTTCCAGCTGATGCACGTCGTAACCATTGCCGGTGCGCACGTCCGGCAATCCGTGGGAGAGCTTTTCATCGGCCATCGCGATATCCCGCTTGAGAGTGAGTTTTACATTATCGACCGAACCTTCGGTCAGCGTCACCGTCAGCCCCGCCCATTCGGCAATCGAAGCGTCATCGGTAAAATCGGACTTTCCGGAGGCGGCAGCGGCGCGGTGCGCGGTGAGAATATCGCCGTAGCTGAAACTCTGCGGTGTTTGAGCGGCATAAAGCCCCTGCCGGGAAACCGTTTCCACGACGCGACCATCCGAGCCGCGCTTCAGCGTGTCGGTGACGGAGAGGGCAGGCAAAACGCCGCTGGCGCCGGCCCGGTGCAGGGCGACGATCTGTTCCAGCATGTCCACGGGAACGAAAGGCCGCACGGCATCATGGATCATCACATGCGTCAGCTCTTCCGAAGAGAGCGCTTCCAGCCCGGCAAGCACCGATTGCTGGCGTGTTGCGCCGCCCGTGACGGTAACGATCCGCTCGCCGGCATCAAGCCGCTGGATGATCGGCGACAGTAGTTCCGCATCGTCTGCATGGCTGACGATCACGATGGGGGAGGCATGATTCCAGTCGAGGAAGGTCGACAATGTATGCTCGATCACGGCCCTGCCTCCGATAGGGCGATATTGTTTCGGCCCTTCCTCGGGAGAGCCCGCTCTTTCTCCGCGTCCGGCGGCGACGATGACGATGCCGAGTTTCATGGTACTTTCCTGCATTGGTCTTATGCTTTGCGCGCAACCCTTAGCGGTTGACAGTCCTGCTCTAGCGTTTCAAAACCCGGATGGCCAGCCCGATAAGACGCGCATTCGCCCCTGCATGCTGCAGGATCAGCCACCATTGCGTGTTCGAACCTGCACAAATTGCTGCCGACAGCAAAACAGGCAGGCAGTCGCCCAGCAAATAAAAGGTGCAACCCTCTAAAAGTGCTTGGCAACTGCACAAACACTGTCTAAAAATAATGCAAATAACCCTTCTGCATGAAAGATCATCAATTGCATCGTCCGGAGTTGTCAGAACCGTTCAGCATCGGCTCAGTCACGATCCGTAATCGCGCCGTGCTGGCGCCCATGTCGGGCGTGACGGATCTGCCGTTCCGGCAGCTTGCCTGGCGTTATGGCGCGGGCCTTGTCGTTACGGAAATGGTGGCAAGCCGTGAGCTCGTCGCCAACCGCGGCGAATCCTGGGCGCGGCTGAAAAATGCCGGCATGGTTCCGCATATGGTGCAGCTCGCAGGACGCGAGGCGCATTTCATGGCCGAGGCAGCGAAGATCGCAGCCGACAATGGCGCCGGCATCATCGACATCAATATGGGCTGTCCAGCCAAGAAGGTGACGGGCGGTTATTCCGGCTCGGCTTTGATGCGCGATCCGGATCATGCACTCTCGCTCATTGAGGCAACGGTCAATGCAGTCAACGTGCCTGTGACGCTGAAGATGCGGCTCGGCTGGGACGAGAACACCATCAATGCGCCGGAGATCGCCCGCCGTGCCGAAGCCGCAGGTGTTAAGCTGATCACCATTCACGGCCGCACCCGCATGCAGTTTTACGAGGGACGGGCGGACTGGGATGCCATCCGCGCCGTGCGTGAGGTGATTTCCGTGCCGCTGATCGCCAATGGCGACGTTGAAACGGCCGGAGATGCGCGCGAAATCCTGCGCCGTTCGGGTGCGGATGCCGTCATGGTCGGGCGCGGCGCGCAGGGGCAACCCTGGCTGCCGGCGGTGCTTGCCGGACATTCAGCGCCGCACCGCGACGATATTCCCGCCATCGCCATCGAACATTACGAGATGATGCTGGAATTTTATGGAAGGGAAGCCGGTCTCCGGCATGCCCGCAAACACCTCGGCTGGTATCTCGACCGTTTCGCGCCGGAGATCGCCACGACTGACAAGGCTGAAATCATGACATCGCGTGACACGGCGGAAGTGGCGGATCTGCTGCGCTCTGCCCTTAGCGAAAATGCGGGCAAAGACGCCGCAAGGAAGGCCGCATGAGCGCTGACAAACACAGCCCGGCAGATGCAAACCCGCTTGCCATGGCGGTTCTGAACGCGGTGCAGAACCCGGTTATTCTGGTGGATGCCGAAGGTTTCATCGCCTTCGCCAACTGGGAAGCCGAAGCCTTTTTCGGGGCGAGCGCCTCCCATCTCGCGCGCTACCGCGTTTCCACCTTCATTCCCTTCGGCAGCCCGTTGCTAGCACTGATCGATCAGGTGCGGGAGCGCCGCGCGCCGGTCAACGAATATCGCGTCGATCTGAGTTCGCCGCGTCTAGGCCAGGACAAGCTGGTCGATCTTTATGTCGCGCCCGTTGTCAGCGAACCGGGATCGGTGGTCGTCGTCTTCCAGGAAAGGTCGATGGCCGACAAGATCGACCGGCAATTGACCCACCGGGCGGCGGCGCGCTCCGTTACCGGCCTTGCTTCCATGCTCGCGCATGAAATCAAGAATCCGCTGTCCGGCATTCGCGGCGCTGCCCAGTTGCTGGAGACGTCGGTTGCCGATGAAGACCGGGCGCTGACGCGGCTGATCTGCGACGAGACCGACCGCATCGTCTCGCTGGTCGACCGTATGGAGGTGTTTTCCGACGAGCGGCCGGTGGATCGCGTGCCGGTCAACATCCATTCCGTGCTCGATCATGTGAAGGCCATCGCCAAGGCCGGTTTTGCCCGCAATATCAAGATTTCGGAAAACTACGACCCCTCGTTGCCGCCTGTTTATGCCAATCGCGACCAGCTGGTGCAGGTCTTTCTCAATCTGGTGAAGAATGCGGCGGAAGCCGTGGGCAACCAGCCGGACGGCGAGATCATCCTTACCACCGCCTATCGCCCCGGCATGCGGCTTTCGGTCGCCGGCAGCCGCGAGCGCATCTCGCTGCCGCTCGAATTCTGCGTTCATGACAATGGCCCAGGCGTTCCGGCCGATCTTTTGCCGCATCTTTTCGATCCCTTCATCACCACCAAGACGAATGGTTCGGGCCTCGGGCTGGCGCTTGTCGCCAAGCTGATCGGCGCCCATGGCGGCATTGTGGAATGCGACAGCCAGAACCACCGCACGACTTTCCGCGTATTGATGCCCGTCTCGCCGGAAGTGGCGCTCGACGACCGCTCTTTGCCGAACACGACAGGAAATGACCAATGACAGCTACGATCCTCGTCGCCGATGATGATGCCGCAATCCGCACGGTGCTGAACCAGGCGCTGAGCCGCGCCGGTTACGACGTGCGCATCACCTCCAATGCCGCCACGCTCTGGCGCTGGGTTTCGGCGGGTGAGGGCGATCTTGTCGTAACCGATGTCGTGATGCCGGATGAAAACGCCTTTGACCTGCTGCCGCGCATCAAAAAGGCCCGCCCGGACCTGCCGGTTCTGGTCATGAGTGCGCAGAACACCTTCATGACGGCCATCAAGGCCTCGGAAAAAGGCGCTTACGACTATCTGCCGAAGCCCTTCGACCTGACGGAACTGATCGCCATCATCGGCCGCGCTTTGTCTGAGCCGAAGCGCAAGCCGGCCAAACTCGATGACGACATGCAGGACGGCATGCCGCTCGTCGGCCGCTCGGCGGCGATGCAGGAAATCTACCGCGTTCTCGCCCGCCTGATGCAGACCGACCTGACGCTGATGATCACCGGTGAATCCGGCACCGGCAAGGAGCTGGTGGCGCGCGCTCTGCATGATTACGGCAAGCGCCGCAACGGTCCCTTCGTCGCCATCAACATGGCCGCAATCCCGCGCGACCTGATCGAATCCGAACTCTTCGGCCATGAGAAGGGCGCCTTCACCGGCGCGCAGAACCGCTCCACCGGCCGTTTCGAACAGGCCGAGGGCGGCACGCTGTTCCTCGACGAAATCGGTGACATGCCGATGGACGCCCAGACACGCCTGCTGCGCGTGTTGCAGCAGGGCGAATATACGACGGTGGGCGGCCGTACGCCGATCCGCACGGATGTCCGCATCGTTGCTGCGACCAACAAGGACCTGAAGCAGTCGATCAATCAGGGCCTTTTCCGCGAAGACCTCTATTATCGCCTGAACGTCGTGCCGCTGCGGCTGCCGCCGCTGCGTGACCGCGCCGAGGATATTCCCGATCTGGTGCGCCACTTCATCCAGCAGGGCGAAAAGGAAGGTCTGGAAGGCAAGCGTTTCGAGAGCGAGGCGCTGGAGGTCATGAAGGCCTATGCCTGGCCGGGCAACGTGCGCGAGCTGGAAAACCTGATCCGCCGCCTGATGGCGCTTTACCCGCAGGAAGTCATCACCCGCGAGATCATCGAGCAGGAACTGCAATCGGATGTTCCCGACAGCCCGCTCGACAAGATGGCGGTCCGTACGGGGGCGCTCACCATTTCGCAGGCGGTGGAAGAAAATATGCGGGATTATTTCGCCAGTTTCGGCGATGGCCTGCCGCCGCCCGGCCTTTACGACCGCGTTCTGCGCGAACTCGAATATCCACTGATTCTCGCGGCTTTGACTGCGACACGCGGCAACCAGATCAAGGCCGCCGATCTTCTCGGCCTGAACCGCAATACGCTGCGCAAGAAAATCCGCGAGCTTGGCGTTTCCGTTTATCGCAGCTCCCGCCCAAGCTGAGAATGTTGACAAGGTCGCATTTGTCGTTGCACTTTCGCCACATTGTGTTGCTTGAAAAACACTAGGAAGGAAAGAGATTCGCCGATCTGAGGCGCGTCTTACCTGACTTCAGAAATGTGGTGCTGGCTGGCCAGCGATTGGGAGTAGTGCATGCGGAAACCCGCCGCCGAAAACGCCGTTGCCGATGAAGCAGCGGGCATGGTGGTTGCCGATCGCAGGATGTCTTTCGCTTTGCCGGGGCTGGTGCTCGCCGGCGTCGCTCTCGTTTGCGCCATCCTCACCCTGTTCGTGCTTCTGGGTGTCACGCCAATCGCGCCGACATCGAACGTCGTCATCGCCTCCGTCGTCATCAATTCGATCTTCGTGATCGGCCTGATCTTCCTCATCGGGCGCGAAATCAACCGCCTGCTGAAAGCGCGTAAAAAGGGCAGGGCGGCGGCGCGTCTGCACGTGCGCATCGTCGTGCTTTTCTCCATCGTGGCGATTACGCCCGCGGTGCTCGTCGCCATCTTCGCCAGTCTGACGCTGAATGTAGGCCTCGACCGCTGGTTTGCGCTGCGTACGCAGTCGATTGTCGATTCATCGAGCAATATCGCCCAAGCCTATATGATGGAGAATGCCGGTTATCTTCAGGGTCAGACCCTGTCGATGGCGACCGACCTCGACCGCAACCGTGCGCTTTTTTATCTGGATCGCACCGGCTTCGTTGATCTGATGACCCGTCAGGCCAAGGGACGCGGCCTTCTCGGCGCGTTTCTGGTGCAGGAGGACGGCGACGCCGTTGCTCAGGCCGACATCAAGACCGAAAAGCCGCTTCCCGCTATCCCGCATGATGCGCTTGAAAAGGCGGCCGCCGGCCAGCCGACGCTGATACCGCCCGGTATCACCAACCTCGTCGGCGCCATTATCAAGCTCGAAGGCATCAGCGGCACCTTCCTTTACACGGTGCGCGCCGTCGATCCCAAGGTGATGGGCGCGATGCGGCTGATGGAAGAGAACCGCGCCGAATACAAGGCGATGGAGGCAGGCCGCGCGCCGCTGCAGATCGCCTTTGCAATTCTTTATCTCGGTTTCGCGCTGATCGTGCTTCTCGCCGCCATCTGGACGGCGATTGCGGTGGCCGACCGTATAGTGCGGCCTATCCGTCTCCTCATCAGTGCGGCAGACAGTGTCGCCACCGGCAACATGCATGTGCTGGTTCCCGTCCGCGCCGTCGATGGCGACGTCGGGCGACTGTCGCGCACCTTCAACAAGATGGTCTCCGAACTGCGCAGCCAGCAGGAACAGATCATCGAGGCCAAGGACGATATCGACGACCGCCGCCGCTTCATCGAGGCCGTGCTGTCTGGCGTTACCGCCGCCGTCATCGGTGTCGATGAGAACCGCAGGATCACCATCGTCAATCCGTCGGGCGAAGAATTCCTGGCGCAGACATCCGAGCAGCTTATCGGCGCGCAACTGTCGGAAATTGCGCCCGAAATCGAACAGGTGGTCAACGAGGCCAATACCTGGTCACGCGGCAATTTCCGCAAACAGATCAACATCATGCGGCGGGGCAAGGAACGGACGCTGAATGTGCAGGTGACCCGTGAGGACGCTCGCGACAGCCGCGACAGCTACGTCATCACCCTCGACGACATCACCGATCTCGTCATCGCCCAGCGTTCGACCGCATGGTCGGATGTGGCGCGCCGCATTGCGCATGAGATTAAGAACCCGCTGACGCCGATCCAGCTTTCCGCCGAGCGTATCAAACGCCGTTTCGGCAAGCAGATCGACGAGAGCGACCGCGCCGTCTTCGATCAGTGTACGGACACCATCGTCCGGCAGGTCGGCGATATCGGCCGGATGGTGGACGAATTCTCCGCCTTTGCGCGCATGCCGAAGCCGACGAAGGAAAAGTCGGACCTGCGGGCGATCCTGAAGGATGCGGCGTTCCTGCGCGAGATCAGCGCCGCCGATACGAAATTCTCAACCGAACTGGGCGATATCCCGCTGGAGGGCATGTTCGATGCCCGCATGCTGGGTCAGGCCTTCGGCAATCTCATCAAGAATGCGACGGAAGCCATCGAGGCGGTGGAAGGCGAAAAACGGCCGGGTAAAATTCTGGTGCGCGCCGCTTTCGACGAAGCCAATTCGCGTTTCGTGGCTGACATCATCGACAATGGCCGCGGCCTTCCCGTCGAGAACCGTCACCGCATTCTCGAACCTTATATGACGATGCGGGACAAGGGCACGGGCCTCGGCCTCGCCATCGTCAAGAAAATCATCGAAGAGCATGGCGGGTATCTGGAACTCCACGATGCCCCGCCGGAATTCGATCACGGCCACGGCGCCATGATCAGAGTGCTGCTGCCCTATATCGAGGCGGTCGGCGGCGAAAATAACAAGGAAGCAGCATATGGCGTCTGATATTCTGGTCGTGGATGACGAGGCAGACATTCGCGAAATCGTAGCGGGCATTCTTTCCGACGAGGGCCACGAGACCCGCATGGCGTTCGACAGCGACAGCGCGCTGGCCGCCATTTCGGAGCGCGTGCCGCGTCTGATCTTTCTCGATATCTGGATGCAGGGCTCGAAGCTCGATGGTCTGGCGTTGCTGGATGAGATCAAGAGCCGCCATCCCGAAATCCCGGTGGTGATGATTTCCGGTCACGGCAATATCGAAACCGCCGTCAACGCCATCAAGCGCGGTGCCTTCGATTTCATCGAGAAGCCGTTCAAGGCCGACCGCCTCATTCTGATCGCCGAGCGGGCGCTGGAAAACTCCAAGCTGAAGCGCGAGGTTCAGGAACTCAAGAAGCGCACCGGTGACGCGGTTGAACTCGTCGGCGCATCGCTTGCGGTGTCGCAGCTTCGCCAGACCATCGACCGTGTTGCGCCCACCAACAGCCGCATCATGATCCTCGGCCCCTCCGGTTCCGGCAAGGAACTTGTGGCGCGCATGGTGCACAAGAAGTCCTCGCGTGCCAGCGGACCCTTCGTGGCGCTCAACGCCGCGACGATCACACCTGACCGCATGGAAATCGCGCTTTTCGGCACGGAGGGCCTTCCCGGGCAACCGCGTAAGGTCGGGGCTCTGGAAGAAGCCCATCGCGGCGTGCTTTATCTCGATGAAGTCGGCGAAATGCCGCGCGAGACGCAGAACAAGATCCTGCGCGTGCTGGTCGATCAGCAGTTCGAGCGCGTCGGCGGCGGCAAGCGGGTGAAGGTGGATGTGCGCATCATTTCCTCGACCGCCCATCACCTCGAAAGCCTGATTGCCGAAGGCCAGTTCCGGGAAGATCTCTATCATCGCCTCGCCGTCGTGCCGGTGAAGGTGCCGGCGCTCTCCGAACGGCGCGAGGATATTCCTTTCCTCGTCGATATGTTCATGCGCCAGATTTCCGAGCAGGCCGGCATCCGTCCGCGCAAGATCGGCGATGACGCTATGGCGGTCCTGCAGACGCATGACTGGCCGGGCAATATCCGTCAGCTGCGCAACAATATCGAGCGGCTGATGATTCTCGCCCGTCCCGAGGGCGGTGAAGCGCCGATCTCGGCCGACATGCTGCCGTCGGATATTGGCGACATGCTGCCGAAGATTTCGGCGCAGGGCGATCAGCACATCATGACCCTGCCGTTGCGCGAAGCGCGTGAAATGTTCGAGCGGGACTACCTGATGGCGCAGATCAACCGCTTCGGCGGCAATATTTCGCGAACGGCGGAATTTGTCGGCATGGAACGGTCTGCACTGCATCGCAAACTGAAATCTCTCGGCGTATAAGGAAAGAAGGCGCTTCGCCGTAACCGATTATTCCGTCAGAGAGACAGCATGAAAGTCATCATTTGCGGCGCAGGGCAGGTGGGTTACGGCATCGCCGAACAATTGTCGCGGGAAGATAATGAAGTATCGGTGATCGATACGGCCGCGCCGCTCATCACCGCCATTACCGAGACGCTGGATGTGCGCGGTTATGTCGGCCATGGCGCGCATCCCGACATGCTTGCCAAGGCCGGCGCCGACCAGGCCGACATGATCATCGCCGTGACCTTGCATGACGAGATCAACATCGTCGCCTGTGAGGTGGCGCATGCCCTGTTCAGCGTGCCGACCAAGATCGCCCGCATCCGCGACCAGAGCTATCTGAAGCCGGAATATGCCGATCTCTTCAGCCGCGAGAACATGTCCATCGACGTGACGATTTCGCCTGAAGTCGAAGTCGGCAAGATGGTGCTCCGGCGCATCGCCTTTCCGGGCGCAACGGATGTGGTGCGTTTCGCCGACGACACGATCTACATGCTGGCCATCGAATGCATGGAGGATTGCCCGGTCATCAACACGCCGCTGCAGCAGCTTTCCAGCCTCTTTCCAGACCTCATCGCCACGGTGGTGGGGGTGTATCGGGATGGTATCCTCAAGGTGGCGCATTCCTCGGAACAGTTGCGGGTGGGCGACCTTGCCTATGTCATCTGCCAGCGCCAGCACGCCCGCCGCACCTTAAGCCTTTTCGGCCATGAGGAGCAGGAAGCGCAGCGCATCGTGATTGCCGGCGCCGGCAATATCGGCCACTTCGTCGCCCGCAAGATCGAGGAAATGCAGCCGAAAACGCGGGTGAAGATCATCGAGGCGGACCGAGACAGGGCGGTTGCCGCATCCGAACAGTTAAGCCACACCATCGTCATGCACGGCTCGGCGCTCGACCAGAAAATCCTGATGCAGGCCGATATTCAGGATGCCGATCTTATCGTGACGCTCACCAATAACGATCAGACCAATATTCTGGCCGCGGTGATTGCCAAGCAGCTCGGCTGCAAATCGAATCTGGCGCTTTTGAACAGTACGTCGTTCCACGACGTCGCCCGCTCTCTGGGACTCGATGCCTATATCAACCCGCGGGCCGTGACGATCTCCCGCGTGCTTCAGCATGTGCGCAAGGGCCGCATCCGCTCAGTCTATGCCGTTCAGCGCGGCTCGGCGGAGGTGATCGAGGCGGAAGCGCTGGAGACGTCGCCGCTGGTCGGCCAGTCCTTCCGCGACATCGATATGCCCGACGGTGTGCGCATCGGGGCGATCTATCGCGACGGCGTGGTGATCCGCCCGGATGGCAGCACGAAAATCAAGGCGAAGGACCGGGTCGTGCTGTTTGCATCCGCCGATGCCGTGCGCGACGTGGAACAACTTTTCCGTGTTTCGATACAATATTTTTGACTGTCCCGAATTGAAAATGTGGGTCAATACTCGTACTCATTCGGCTGTTTTGACCGTTGCGGAACGGAACACGATTTGATACCAGAGTTTGAGGTCGGCCAAGCGGGGGACAAGACTCGGCCGGCTTATTATTGATTGATTATTTTCCGGTATCCCTGCCGGCAAAAAAGAAAGAAGCGGCGCCATGGCGGAACGTTCTCAAAACCTTCAGGATCTCTTCCTCAATACCGTTCGTAAGCAAAAGATTTCGCTCACGATTTTTCTGATCAACGGCGTCAAGCTGACGGGCGTTGTCACCTCCTTCGACAATTTCTGCGTGCTTCTGCGCCGTGACGGTCATTCGCAGCTTGTTTACAAGCATGCGATCTCCACCATCATGCCCGGCCAGCCGATGCAGATGTTCGAAAGCGAAGAAGGCGCTGCCTGATCGGGCTCCCTCGACGGATATTCGACATAGACTGACCCGGACCGGGAACATTTCCCGTGCCGTCAGGTTAATTCCCATGGCCGCCCGCGCGGATGCGGTCGGCCGCAATCCTCTTTCTGGACAAGGCTGAACCCATTTCAACGCGCGACACCTCGAACGAATCGATTATTCCGGAGCAGGAAAAGCGCCGCGACGACATGCGTGCGGTCGTCCTCGTGCCGGTCCTCAAGCAGCGCGAAACGCGCGATGCGGCTGCTGGCCCGGCTGCCCCCGGCCGTTCGGTCGAAGCCAAGCTTGAGGAAGCGAAGGGACTGGCGCTCGCCATCGATCTGGAAGTGACGCAGGGTCTCATCGTTCCGGTGAACCAGCCGCGCCCGGCCACGCTGTTTGGAACGGGCAAGATCGAAGAAATCGGTCATCTTCTCGAAGAGACCGATTCCGGCCTGGTGATCGTCGATCATCCGCTGACCCCGGTGCAGCAGCGCAATCTCGAAAAGCAATGGAATTGCAAGGTCATCGACCGCACGGGCCTGATCCTTGAAATCTTCGGCCGCCGCGCCTCCACAAAGGAAGGCACGCTGCAGGTCGATCTTGCGCATCTGAACTACCAGAAGGGCCGCCTCGTCCGAAGCTGGACCCACCTTGAACGCCAGCGCGGCGGTGCGGGCTTCATGGGCGGTCCGGGTGAAACCCAGATCGAAGCAGACCGTCGGCTTTTGCAGGAACGCATCGTCAAGCTGGAGCGCGAACTGGAGCAGGTGGTGCGCACGCGCCAGCTTCACCGCGCCAAGCGCCGTAAGGTGCCGCATCCGATCGTCGCGCTGGTCGGTTACACCAATGCCGGCAAATCCACGCTGTTCAACCGCATCACCGGCGCCGGCGTTCTGGCGGAGGATATGCTGTTCGCCACGCTCGACCCGACCTTGCGCCGCATGAAGTTGCCGCATGGCCGCACCGTCATCCTGTCCGATACGGTCGGTTTCATTTCCGACCTTCCGACGCATCTGGTCGCCGCTTTCCGCGCCACTCTGGAAGAGGTGCTGGAAGCCGATCTCGTTCTGCATGTGCGCGATATGTCCGATCCGGACAATGCCGCCCAGTCTGCGGATGTGCTGCGTATTCTTGGTGACCTCGGCATTGACGAGAAGGAGGCGGAAAAGCGCATCATCGAGGTCTGGAACAAGGTCGACCGTCTCGAGCCGGAAGCGCATGACGCCATCATGCAGCGTGCCGAGGGCCGTTCGGATATCCGCGCCGTTTCGGCCATCACGGGTGAGGGCGTCGATGCCCTGATGGACGAGATTTCAAAGCGTCTTTCCGGTGTTCTGACGGAAACGACCGTTGTGCTCTCTATCGAACAATTGCCGCTGATCTCGTGGGTCTATAGCAATTCCATTGTCGACGGTCGTGAAGACCATGAGGATGGATCGGTTGCGCTTGATGTGCGCCTTTCGGAAGCGCAAGCGGCCGAACTGGAACGGAAGCTTGGTAAAGCGACTGTCCGCGAACGCGAGGACTGGGAGCGCTAAGCGTTCCTGGGACGATTATAAGGCGCGAAAACCTCTCCCCGTCATTCCGGCCTTGAGCCGGAATCCAGCCACGACGCGTCTGCGTCGTGAAAAACGAGTCTTTTGCGATCAAGGACTTGATCGCACTGGACCCCGGACTAAATCCGGGGTGACGGTGGGCTAGGACGAAACCGTATCAAGCGAACGTTCGATGCGTTTCGCCGCCTGCCAGAGATCTTCCATTCTCTCGAGACTCGCTTCTTCCAGCGTTTCGCCATTTTGAGTGAGCGACGTTTCGATGTGATTGAAACGCCTGCGGAATTTCGTGTTCGTACCGCGCAGCGCATCTTCCGGATCGGCTTTGACATGCCGGCCGATGTTGACGAGGGCAAAAATGAGATCGCCGAGCTCGTCCGAGACCTTCTCCGGTTTTCCTTCCGCCAGCGCCTCACGCAGTTCGGCGATTTCCTCCTCGATCTTGTCGAGAATCGGAGCGGGGTTCGACCAATCGAAACCGGCACGCGCTGCCTGTTCCTGCAGCTTCAGGGCTTCGGTCAGCGCCGGCTGGCTGCGCTGTACGCCGCCCAGAAAGCCGGCCTTAAAATCCTCGGTGATACCACGTCGCGCGCGTCGCTCTGCACGCTCGCGTTTTTCTTCCGCCTTGATGCGATCCCATTGCAGTTTGACGCCGTCCGGCGTGTCGGCGTCGGATACGGCGAAGACATGGGGATGACGGCGGATCATCTTCGAGGTCACGGCATGCACCACGTCGCCAAAGGCGAATTCGCCCATCTCTTCGGCAATGCGGGCATGGAAAACCACTTGCAGCAGAAGGTCGCCCAGCTCCTCGCAAAGATCGTCCATATCCTTGCGCTCAATGGCGTCGGCGACTTCATAAGCCTCTTCAATGGTATAGGGCTTGATCGTCTCGAAGGTCTGAACGACATCCCATGGACAACCGGTTTCCGGCTGCCGCAGGGCTTCCATGATCTCGATCAGGCGGGAAATATCCTTCGAGGCTTCCATAGTGTCTCAAACCTTCGTTCTTTGTTTCTGCGCATCGCCGGGACGCGGAAATGCTCTAGTTCAATGGAATGTCGTTGCCGCTCTTCGACGACTGGTAGCTGGTGGAAAGATCGTCATAGGCTGCCTTGATGCGGGCCGTCTGCGCCTTCAACGTGGTCTTCCGCGGATCGTCTTCACCCTCCACCAGATCGGCAATGAAATACGAATTCCAGAAGGCATTGTTGCGGCGATACCCGCCCGGTTCCAGTCCGAAAACTTCCTTGAGGATTTTCAGGTCGTGAGGGATCGCGAAAGCGTCGCGGGAATCCTCGTGGCTGAAGAAGGAGTAGAAATTATCGAAGCCCGCCCAGGTGATGGCGGACATGCACATGGTGCATGGTTCGTGGGTGGAGAGAAAAATCAGCTCCTTCGTGTTCGGCTTTTCGCCCAACTCGTAAAACCGTTTCAGCGTGTGCACTTCGCCATGCCAGAGCGGATTTTCCAGCTCGTTATTGGTCTCGGCGATCACCAGCGACAGGTCCGATTTGCGCAGGATCGCCGCACCGAAAACCTTGTTGCCAAGGCTGACGCCACGCGCCGTCAAGGGCAGGATATCGTGTTCGATGACATCGAGAAGGCGGGCGGCGAGGGTGGAGCTGGTCAAGGGTCTTGTCCTTCATGCCGCTTTAAGGAAAAGCGGTCTTCGCATGGGGAAATCGACAGTCGATGGTCGCTCCTTGTTCGGCGCGAGAACCCGCTTTGTCAAGGGATTGCAAGGGGATTCTCAGAGCTTGCGCAGGTGCGGAAAAGCATCGCCGGTTTGTTTTCCTCCAAAACCGGGGTCTTCGAGAAATAAAAATCCAGGTGCCGGAAAGGCTTGAATTTCTGTTTCTTCAATCTTGCACCGCAATGCGGGATATATGTCCAATGCACAACGAACATGATTTTTCCGCTGCTGGCGACCGCCTTTCAACCTTCCCCGCTTTCTTCCGGGTCGAGGGACGGCAGGTCGCTGTTTTCGGAAATGGCGATGAAGCCTTCGCGAAGGTAAGGCTTCTCGCCAACACCAACGCGCATATCATTGCCTATGCCGACAAGCCGGAAGCCGATTTTGCCCGTTATATCAGCGAAAATGGCATTGATCATCGAGCTTTGGCTTTCGCCGGCGAATTGATCGAAGGCGCCACGCTGGTCTTCGCCGCTACCGGCGATGAGGCGCTGGACCGTGAGATCGTCACCCTCGCGCGCGCCGCGAAAATTCCCGCCAATGCGGTGGATCAGCCGGAATTCTGCGATTTCTTTACCCCCGCGCTCGTCGCCCGCGCGCCCGTCGCCGTGGCTATCGGCACGGAAGGGGCAGGGCCGGTTCTCGCCCAGATGATCCGCGCCCGCATCGACCAGATGCTGTCGCCGTCGCTTGGCAAGCTTGCGCGCCTTGCCGTGCAGTATCGTGATGCGGCCGAGGAGAACGTGCCGAAGGGCGCCTTGCGGCGCAATTTCTGGCGACGGTTCTTTTCAGGTGCAGTGGCGGATGCCGTCGCCGTTGGCGACACGCTCTCCGCCCGTCAGGCCGTCGACCGCCTGCTGCAATCGCCCGAACGCAGCGAAGGCCGTATCTGGCTCGTCGGCGCAGGACCGGGCGCTGAAGATCTGCTGACGCTGCGCGCGCAGCGCGTGCTGATGGAAGCCGATGTGATCGTTTACGATGCGCTTGTGCCACAGGCGATTGTCGATATGGGCCGCCGCGATGCCGAGCGCCTCTCCGTCGGCAAGCGCAAGGGCTGCCACAGCAAGTCGCAGGACGAGATTAACCGCCTGCTGGTGCGCCTCGGCAAAGATGGCAAGCGCGTCGTGCGCCTCAAATCCGGCGATCCGCTGGTCTATGGCCGGGCGGGTGAAGAAATGGCGGCGCTGCGTGAGGCCGGTATTGCCTATGAGATCGTGCCCGGCATCACGTCGGCCTTCGCCGCCGCTGCGGATTTCGAATTGCCGCTGACGCTGCGCGGTGTCGCTTCATCGCTGATTTTCACCACCGGCCACGATCTGGCTGGCGATGTCCTGCCCGATTGGGCAAGGCTTGCGGTTTCCGGCGCCACCATCGCCGTCTATATGGGCCGCAGTGTTGCTGCTTCGGTCGCGAAGCGGCTGATCGACGCGGGATTGGGTGTGGAAACCACGGTTGCCGTCATCGAAAACGCCAGCCGCGCGGATCGCCGCCTGCTGCATGGCACACTGAACGATCTGCCCGAACTCGAACATCGCGATGAACTGACCGGCCCGGTCATGGTCATCATCGGCGATGCGGTGGCGGGCGCCAATTTTGACAGGTCCGAGGCGCTTGCATTGTCAGTGCGGCCGGCGGATTTCAAACGGGAGTATGTAAATGGCTGACAAGGTTTTGACCGCCAACCGCCTGAGCGATGGCATCGCCGTCTGGCTCGATGCCAACGGGGAGTGGACGGAGAACCTGCAGGGCGCAATCGTTGCCCGCCATGCGGAGGCCGTCGCCTCGTTTGAGGAAATCGGCAAGCGGGATTTCTCCGCCAACAAGGTCGTCGATGTGGCCGTCATCGATGTCATCGAAGAGAACGGCAAGCTTTGGCCGACGCGTCTTCGCGAACGCATTCGCGCCGCCGGCCCCACCGTGCACTATGCCACCGGCTTCAAGCCGGCCGATGCAGCATTCATCGCAGTCTGAGGAATAATATGTACCGTTACGACGAGTTCGATCACGCATTTGTTGAAGGCCGCGTGGCGCAGTTTCGCGATCAGGTCGAGCGCCGCCTTTCCGGCGAACTGGCCGAGGATGCGTTCAAGCCGCTGCGCCTGATGAACGGCGTCTATCTTCAGCTGCATGCCTATATGCTGCGCGTCGCCATTCCTTACGGCACGCTGAATTCGAAGCAGATGCGGATGCTGGCTCATATTGCCCGCAAATATGACCGGGGTTATGGCCACTTCACCACCCGTCAGAACATCCAGTACAACTGGCCGCGCCTTTCCGATACGCCGGATATCCTGTCCGAACTGGCGAGCGTGGAAATGCACGCGCTTCAGACGTCCGGCAACTGCATTCGCAACGTCACCGCCGATCATTTCGCCGGCGCGGCCGCCGATGAGGTCGCCGATCCGCGTCCCTATGCGGAAATCCTGCGCCAGTGGTCTTCCGTTCACCCGGAATTCTCCTTCCTGCCGCGCAAGTTCAAGATCGCCGTCACCGGCGCCGAGCGCGACCGTGCCGCCATTCAGGTGCACGATATCGGCCTGCATCTGAAAAAGAACGATAAGGGTGAGATCGGTTTCGCCGTCTATGTCGGCGGCGGGCAGGGCCGCACGCCGATGATCGCCAAGAAAATCCGCGACTTCCTGCCGGAAGAGGACTTGCTTTCCTACACGACGGCAATCATGCGCGTTTATAACCTGCACGGCCGCCGCGACAATAAATACAAGGCGCGCATCAAGATCCTCGTGCACGAGACCGGTGCGGAAGAACTGGCCCGCCAGGTCGAGGTCGAATTCGCTGAACTCAAGAACACCGAGTTGAAGCTTCCGGATGCCGATATTGCGGCAATCACCGCTTATTTCGCGCCGCCGGCGCTGAAGGATCGGTCGGAAGGCTGGGAAAGCCTGGCGCGCTGGAAGCGGGCCGATGAAGGTTTTGCCCGTTTTGTCGAGCAGAACGTCGCGCCGCACAAGCATCCCGATTACGGCATGGTGACGATCTCGCTGAAGCCGATCGGCGGCATTCCGGGCGATGCGACCGATGAGCAGATGGAACTCGTCGCCGATATCGCCGCGGAATATGCTTTCGATGAAATCCGTATCAGCCATGAGCAGAACATCATCCTGCCGCATGTGGCGCTGGCCGATCTCGAGCCGGTTTATCGCGCACTGGTGGGTGCGGGCCTCGCGACCGCCAATGCCGGGCTGATCACCGATATCATTGCCTGTCCCGGGCTGGACTATTGCGCGCTCGCCAATGCGCGCTCCATTCCGGTGGCGCAGGAAATTTCCACCCGCTTCGGTTCGCCGGAGCGTCAGGCGGAAATCGGTGAGCTGAAGATCAAGATTTCCGGCTGCATCAATGCCTGCGGCCACCACCATGTCGGCCATATCGGCCTGCTGGGTGTGGAAAAGAAGGGCGCGGAACTTTACCAGATCACGCTTGGCGGATCGGGCGATGAGAACACCTCGATCGGTGAAATCATCGGCCGTGGCTTCGAGCCGGAAAAAGTCACCGACGCCATCGAAACCATCGTCGACACCTATCTCGGGCTTCGCCTTTCGAAGGAAGAAATTTTCCTCGAAGCCTATCGCCGCGTTGGACCGCAACCGTTCAAGGATGCGCTCTACGGTTCCGCTGCAGAAGCCGCCTGAGGAGAATGCCATGACGAAAATCTGGAACCGCGACGGCTTCGTGGAAAACGATCCCTGGCTGATCGAAACGGAAGAAGTGAAAGCGACGGCGGAGCAGAAGCCCGTGCTGCCGCTCGCCGATTTTCTGGTTCGTGCCGCCGAAAGCAACGATATCGGCCTCGGCGTTCTGATCACGCCCGCCGACGATGTGACGCGGCTCGGACCCTATCTCGACCGTATCGACCTTGTCGCCATAAGCTTCCCGGCCTTCAATGACGGACGCGGGTTCAGCCACGCTTCGCTGCTGCGCAGTCGTCTCGGTTTTGCGGGCGAGGTGAGGGCGGTTGGCGACGTCCTGATCGATCAGGTGCCGCTGATGCTTCGCACCGGCTTCACCAGCTTTGCGGTGACGAACGGCACGGCCATCCGCCGCCTGTCCGAAAATCGCCTGCCGGAAATTCCGGTTTATTACCAGCCGACAGCCAAGCCGGCGAGCGGCGGTGAGGCCTATAGCTGGCGTCGTCGTGCGTCTCTATGACACGTTGCGTGGAAATATGAGTTTTTGATACATATTTCCTACGCACATGGCAGTATTGACATTCTCATGCCTTCAAACCGGAGCAAAAATGGTATAATTGCCCGGTCGGAGAATGTCGCATCGAATAAGAATGGACGGAACCTGAAATGAACGCGCCAGCCAAGACGGAAGATTTCGCGATCAAGATACCTGACGGTGTTTACGCCGAGACGGTTTTATCGGTGGAACACTATACCGACCACCTGTTCCGTTTCCGTATGACGCGCCCGGCCGGCTTCCGTTTCCGTTCCGGCGAATTCGCCATGATCGGCCTGATGGTCGGCGACAAGCCGATCTATCGCGCCTATTCCATCGCCAGCCCTGCCTGGGACGAGGAACTGGAATTCTTCTCGATCAAGGTTCCGAACGGTCCGCTGACGTCGCATCTCCAGGCAATCAAGCCCGGCGATACCGTTCTGATGCGCAAGAAGCCGACAGGCACGCTGGTTCTGGATGCGCTGACGCCCGGCAGACGGCTTTACATGTTCTCCACCGGCACCGGCATCGCGCCTTTCGCGAGCCTGATCCGTGACCCGGAGACCTATGAGAAGTTCGAGGAAGTCATCCTCACCCATACCTGCCGCGACGTGGCCGAGCTGAAATACGGCTTCGATCTGGTCGAGGAAATCCGTAACCACGAATTCCTGAACGAGATCGTCGGCGACAAGCTGAAGCACTATGCGACCGTCACCCGCGAAGATTACCCCTTCAAGGGCCGCATCACCACGCTGATCGAGAACGGCAAGCTGTTTGCGGATCTCGGCGTCCCGGCGCTCGATCCCGAAATCGATCGCGGCATGATCTGCGGCTCCTCGGCAATGCTGAAGGACACCAAGGAGCTTCTGGAAAAAGCCGGCCTGAACGAAGGCGCCAACAACAAGCCCGCCGAATTCGTGATCGAGCGCGCTTTCGTCGGTTGATCCCATAAAAAGCTACGAGATTTCAGGAGGCCGTCAGGCCTCCTTTTTGTTTGCGCCTTCAGTGCCGGTGTTGAGAGGCGGCGTCGTCATCCTGTTTCGGGGCTATTTCGTTGCGATAGAGAAGAAAAAGCCCGATGGCGATAGCGGCAATGCCGCCGCCGACGAGATGCGACAGCGAATAACCGCCCTTCGTCACCAGCCAGCCTGCGACGACATTGCTGAACGATGCGCCGATACCCTGAACCATCATGACGCTGGCAAGGCCGACATTAAAACGACCGGTGCCTTTCAAAATCCTCTCCACAGCAACCGGGGTGACGATGCCGAGCAGGCCCGCGCCAACGCCATCGAGAAACTGCACCGGGAAGATCACCCAGAAATCCGAAAAGGCCGAGGCGAGGAGACCGCGTATCGGCAACGCGATCAGCGCGATGATGAAAACGGTCGAGAGACCGAAACGGCGTATCAGCCATGGGGCCATTGCGGCGACGAAGATCATCGCGAATTGCGCGACGCCGGTAATGATGGCGGTGGTGCGGAAGGGCGTCTGCAGTTCGATGGCGAAATCCTGCGCGATCAACCGGCCCATCGGCGCGTTGCCGAAGTGGAAAACAAGCAGAATGATGGCGAGAAAGATCAGCCCGCGTTCGTGCAGCAGCACCCTGATGCCGGACGGTCCCGGCTCTCCCTTGTCTTCGGCAAGGCCACGCGCAACCTTGTGGTCAATCCTATCGGGATCAATGGCCGCCGTAGCGAGCAGGGCGCCGGCAGCGGTCAGCAGCATGAGACCGATGATCCCGTTCATGCCGAAGAACGTTACGACCACATAAGTCGCGAAAAGCGACGCAAAATTACCACCGTGGTTCCAGAACTCATTGCGCGAAATCTGGTGGGAAAACAGTCGCTCGCCGACAAGGCCGAGTGTGAGGCCGGCAAGCGCGGGACCGACCACTGCGCCAACCACCGCCGTCATGATCTGGCCGGTCCAGACGATCCAAACATCCGGAAAGATCAGCGTGATCAACGCCCCGACGGTCACGAGAACAACGGGGATAGCAATCAGCGTTCGTTTCCACGTCGTCCCATCCACCAGCGCGCCGCAAAGCGGCGTGGCAAGCAGACCGACGAGGCCACCGACCGTGGCGATCATGCCCAACGAAAGCGAAGACCAACCCTGTGTCGCCAGAAATGCATCCAGAAACGGCCCGAGGCCGTCACGGGCATCGGCAAGGAAAAAATTCAGCGCTGCAAGGGCAAAAAGCGTGCGGTCTGAGATACCACCGCTACGCGGCAAGCCACCGGAAGGAAGTCCGCCGGGTGGTGCCGAAACGCCGATTGTCGTCATGAAATATGCTCCGAAAAATATGCAAGAGGGAATGGGAATTAATTGAGGCTGGCGAAAAACATCTGTGCCCGCATTTGGTTGCATTGGCACGACATGACGATAAATCCTAGATGTTTTTGGTCGCTGCAAAGTCGGCTGGAGGAACGTTTAACGGTACTGGTGAGTTAGTCTTCGTGGAAAAACGGATACGCGCCATGAAGATCAAGGTTTTTGCAGTTTTATTTTCGGCCGCATTGCTCGGCACGCAGCCCGCACATGCGGACGAACGCGCATTTCTCTCATCGCTGAAAGGCACATGGGCAGGCAAGGGAACCGTGATTACCCGGATAGGCACGCCGCCGATCAATGTGAGTTGCACACTGAACTCCAATGCGGGGGCATCGTCGCTCAACATGTCCGGCACTTGCCGCGGCCTTCTCGTGGTAAGGCGGGCAATCGCTGCCGATCTGTCGGAGAAAGGCGGACGCTACAGTGGCGCCTATACTGGGCCTTCCGGCCGCCCATCCGCACTTTCCGGCACAAGACAGGGAAACGCCATAAATCTGACAGTGCGATGGAACCGGGATATCAACGGCGATCGCATTGCTGCCATGACCATTGAAAAGATTGGAGCCAACGGTCTGCGGCTGCGCACCACCGATAAGGACGGCAGGACCGGCAAGACGGTGGTGACGAGCGATATCCGGCTCGTTCGCTAAGTCAGCGGTGAGACAATGACGGATGGGCGGCTCGGGTTTCTAGTGGAATTCGAGCAGCAGGGGGCAATGGTCCGAAACTTCCGGCTGCCTCACCACATCGAAACGATCGATCTGCACGGCTGGATTGACCAGCATGTAATCCGCATAACGGTTCGCTTTGGCATAATGTGAGGTCCGGGTGTCAGTAAAGCCGCGTGTCGTGACGAGTTCGGTGAGATCCAGTTCCTTCAGCACAGTGAAGGTCTCGCTGTCAGGCAGGACATTAAAATCACCGCAGACGATGATCCGGTCGCCATCCTCAGCAATGTTTTTGACAAGTTGTACGAGGCGTTTCGCCTGCGCTAGACGGGCGGGGATATCGTGTTTGCCGCTGAGGTCGCGCAATCCGTGCATATGGGCGATGACGGCCGGCTGACCGGTGGTGAAGTCGAAAACCCTGACGGCGTGGCCCGTGCGCGACCGTGGATGATCTCCATATCCGTCTGCGGAAAAAGTCCCGTGCACGAACCCTTGCGCCTGCGCAACGATGGCGATGGATTTGCGCACAAATGTCGCCAGCCCCCATTGGGAAGGATATCTAATCTCGCTGTGCCAGAGATCACCCTGCGCCGCCGGACAGAAGATCGCGAGGTGATCCGGCAAGGCCTCGGCGATTTCGTGGAAGAAGTTCGCCCTTTGCGGCAGGTCGATGCCGTGATCGCGGTAGCTCAGCCAGTCCTCAAAGGCAGTCGGCGTGTGCACCACCTCCTGCAGGCAAAGAATATCGGGATCTGATGAGGAGATATAGGGAACAATCTCGTCATGAAGCTTTCCGCCCCAACCATTCAGGCAAATCACACGCATTCCCACTCCATCGCCGCTTGATTGTGGCATCCGTTCTAGCATGGAATGTGTGGCGAGCAATCGTGTGCGGCGGGGCCGAGAAACGTTGCTGCTGTAACGGAAAAGGCCCGGATCGCTCCGGGCCTCTACATGTACCAGTCGCCTGCCGTCTCGTTATATTACATCTTCGGCAGCAACACCTTGTCGATGACATGAATGACGCCATTGGATTGTTTGACGTCGGCGATGGTGACGTGGGCAACCGTACCATTCTCGTCCGTCAACGTGATTTTGCCCATGCTTTCCTTGGCCTTGAGAACGCAGCCGCCGACGGTCTTAACGTCATGCTCACCTTTGTCGTCCTTGATCATTTTTTCGATGGCGGGTGACAGTGCATTGGCGGCAACCACATGGCAGGTCAGCACCTTGACCAGCTTCTCCTTGTTCTCGGGCTTCAGAAGATCATCGACCGCACCCTTCGGAAGGGCCGCAAAAGCCTCATTGGTTGGTGCAAACACCGTGAACGGGCCCTTTCCCTGAAGTGTTTCGACAAGCCCGGCAGCCTTGACCGCTGCGACAAGCGTTGTATGGTCTTTCGAGTTCATCGCATTTTCAACGATGTTCTTGTCCTCGAACATTGCGGCGCCGCCAACTTTGGGGTTCGCGGCATAAGCGGAAACCATGCCGATGGAAAGAGCTGCGGCCAGCGTCAGGACGCGAACAGAAACGTTGTACATCGTTATTCCTCCTTGGTGACTTCCAAACCCCGAAAGGCACTTCTTTCGGTGGCCGCTATCGGTGATCCGTAGCGACACAAGAGACGGAAGCCGGCTCCTCGAAGTTTCGAGGCGAGCCAGGAAAAATGATAAATAATTGATTTCAAGAATGATTATCTATGTGTCGACATAAAAAAGCCCGGAGCGATCCGGGCTTTTGTCTTGAGCGAAACGAAGTTTACTCAGCCGCTTCGGCATAAGCCTCCATCGGCGGGCAGGTGCAGATGAGGTTGCGGTCGCCATAGACATTGTCGATGCGGTTGACCGGCGACCAGTATTTGTCGATGCGGAACGCGCCGGGCGGGAAGCAGCCCTTTTCGCGGCTATAGGGACGATCCCATTCACCAACGAGGTCTTCCACCGTGTGCGGTGCGTTCTTCAGCGGGTTGTTGGTCTTGTCCGCACGGCCTTCCTCGATGTCGCGGGCTTCCTCGCGGATCGCCAGCATGGCATCGCAGAAACGGTCGATTTCCGCCTTGGTTTCGGATTCCGTCGGCTCGATCATCAGCGTGCCGGCAACCGGCCAGCTCATGGTCGGCGCGTGGAAACCGCAGTCGATGAGGCGCTTTGCGACATCGTCCACCGTCACGCCGCAGCTATCTGCCAGCGGGCGGGTATCTATAATGCACTCATGCGCCACGCGGCCGGTTTCGGACTTGTAGAGCACGTCGTACGCACCCTTCAGCCGCTCGGCGATATAGTTGGCGTTGAGGATCGCCACCTTGGTCGCCTGCGTCAGCCCTTCGCCGCCCATCATCAGGCAATAGCTCCACGAAATCGGCAGGATCGACGGCGAGCCGAACGGGGCAGCAGACACCGCACCCTCACGACCGTCCGTCGCCGGATGGCCGGGCAGATAGGGAGCAAGATGCGCCTTGACACCGATCGGTCCCATGCCGGGGCCACCGCCGCCATGCGGAATGCAGAAGGTCTTGTGCAGGTTGAGATGCGAAACGTCCGAACCGATATCGCCGGGGCGGGCGAGACCGACCATGGCGTTCATGTTGGCGCCGTCCAGATACACCTGTCCACCATGCTTATGGGTGATTTCGCAAATCTCGCGAACCGTCTCCTCGAACACGCCGTGGGTGGACGGGTACGTGATCATGCAGCACGAGAGGTTTTCCGCATACTGCTCTGCTTTTGCACGGAAATCGTCGATATCGATGTCACCATTATCCCGCACTTTGACCGGCACCACTTTCATGCCGACCATCTGCGCAGAGGCAGGATTGGTGCCATGCGCCGACGTCGGAATGAGGCACACGTCACGGTGTGTGCCGCCATTGGCGAGGTGATAGTTGCGGATGGTCAGAAGCCCGGCATATTCCCCCTGCGCGCCGGAATTCGGCTGCATGGAGAAGGCGTCGTAACCGGTGACCGAGCACAGCTTTTCGGAGAGATCGTCGATCATCTCCTTGTAGCCGAGCGCCTGATTGGCCGGCGCGAAGGGATGGATGTCGGAAAATTCCGGCCAGGTGATCGGCAACATTTCCGCTGTTGCGTTCAGCTTCATGGTGCAGGAACCGAGCGGGATCATCGAGCGGTCGAGCGCCAGATCGCGGTCCGAGAGACGGCGGATGTAACGAGTCATCTCGCTTTCGGCGCGGTTCATGTGGAAGATCGGATGCGTCATATACGGGCTGGTGCGCAGCAGGTCCTTCGGCAGGCGATATTCCGGCTCGAAATCCGAGATCGAGAAATTGCCGCCGAAAGCGCGCCAGACCGCCTCAAGCGTTGCCGGGCGCGTGCGCTCGTCAAGGCTCATGCCGATCTTGGTCGCACCGACCTTGCGAAGGTTCACGCCTTCCGCAACGGCCGAGCGCAGGATGACGCCCTGCATATGGCCGACTTCAACGGTGATGGTGTCGAAGAAGGTTTCCGGCTCGATGGTGTAGCCGAGCTTTTCCAGCCCCTTGGCCATCAGAACGGCCTTCTGGTGGGTCTGCTGGGCGATCGCCTTAATGCCCTGCGGGCCATGGAAGACGCCATACATGGAGGCCATGACGGCCAGCAGCACCTGCGCCGTGCAGATGTTCGACGTGGCCTTTTCGCGGCGGATATGCTGTTCGCGTGTCTGCAGCGACAGGCGATAGGCGCGGTTGCCGCGCGCATCGACCGAAACGCCGACCAGACGGCCGGGCATGGAGCGCTTATGAGCATCCTTGACGGCCATGTAAGCCGCGTGCGGACCGCCGTAACCAACCGGAACGCCGAAGCGCTGCGAGGTGCCGATGGCGATGTCAGCGCCCATTTCACCGGGCGACTTCAGAAGCGTCAGCGCCAGAAGATCGGCGGCGACGGCGGCAATCGCGCCCGTCTGGTGCAGGCGGGAAATCAGGCCGGAGAAATCGCTGACATGGCCGTGGGTGCCCGGATACTGGAAGATCGCACCGAACACATCGACCGGGTCGAGATCAGTAAAGGGGTTGCCGACAATCACCTTCCAGCCGAGCGGGGCCGCGCGGGTCTCGATCAGCGCAATGGTCTGCGGATGGCAATTGGCGTCAACGAAGAAGGCGGTCGCCTTGGATTTCGCAACGCGCTGGCACATCGCCATGGCTTCGGCAGCCGCCGTCGCTTCATCGAGCAGCGATGCGTTGGCAACATCGAGACCGGTCAGATCGCAGACCATGGTCTGGTAGTTCAGCAGCGCCTCAAGGCGGCCCTGGCTGATTTCCGGCTGATAGGGCGTATAGGCCGTGTACCAGGCCGGGTTTTCCAGAATATTGCGCTGGATGACCGGCGGCGTGATGGTGCCGTAATAACCCTGGCCGATCAGCGAGGTCAGAACCTGGTTCTTGTTGGCCGTCTCACGAAGACGATCCAGCGCCTCGCGTTCGGTCAGCGCCGCACCCCAGGTCAGCGGCACTTTCTGGCGGATGGAGGAGGGAACGGTGGCGTCGATCAGGGCGTCGAGGCTCTTGTAGCCAACGACCTTCAGCATCTCGGCCATTTCCGACGGCGACGGCCCGATGTGACGCCGGTTGGCGAAATCATAGGGCTGATAGTCGGTGAAATGGAATTCGGTGGGCGTCGTCATTACGCGATCAGTTCCTTGTAGGCTGCTTCATCAAGCAGCGTCTCGGCATCGGCCGGATTGGAGAGTTTCAGCTTGAAGAACCAGCCGGCGCCCTGCGGGTCGGAATTGACGAGCGAGGGATCATCGACGATGGCCTGGTTGATTTCGACCACTTCGCCATCCAGCGGACAATAGACATCGGAAGCCGCCTTGACGGATTCAACGGTTGCCGCGTCGCCATCCTTGGAGAAGGTGGCGCCCACTTCCGGCAATTCAACGAAAACGAGATCGCCAAGCTGTTCAGCGGCGTGGCTGGTGATGCCAACGGTGGCGATATCGCCTTCGAACTTCAGCCATTCGTGTTCTGCGGTAAATTTCAGCATCGTATTCTCTCCGGAGATGGGATGAAGATTATCGTTTATAGGTGGGCTTGATGAAGGGCAGGGCGGCGACGGTGACGGGCAGATATTTGCCGCGCACTTCCGCGAAGATCGCCGTGCCGGGAGCAGCGTGGGAAACAGGCAGGTAACCCATGGCGACGGGACCTTCGACCGAGGGACCGAAACCGCCCGAGGTCACTTCACCGATTTCCGTCTTGCCTTCGGCATCCGCAAACAGCTTCGAATGGCCGCGCACCGGCGCCTTGCCTTCCGGCTTCAGGCCGACGCGGCGGCGCGATGTGCCGTCTTTCAGTTCGCCGAGAATACGCTCCGCGCCAGGAAAACCGCCCTCGCGGTCTCCACCGGCGCGGCGCGCTTTCTGGATCGCCCATTCGAGCGAGGCTTCGATGGGGGAGGTCGTAGTGTCGATATCGTTGCCGTAGAGACAAAGGCCGGCTTCGAGGCGCAGGCTGTCGCGCGCACCAAGCCCGATGGCATCGCAATCGGGATGTTCGAGCAGGGCTTTGGCAATTTCTTCGGCCTTGTCGGCCGGTACGGAAATTTCAAAGCCGTCTTCACCAGAATAACCGGAGCGCGAGACGATGCACGGCACGTCATGCAGCGGCACTTCCTGCACATCCATGAATTTCATTTCCGAGACGCCGGCCCAGAGTTCAGCCAGAACGGCCTCAGCGCGCGGGCCCTGAAGCGCGATAAGCGCCCGGTCATCGAGAAGCGTTATCTCGCAGGCATCGGAAAGATGCGCCTTCATATGGGCGACATCGGCATCCTTACAGGCGGCGTTGACGACGACAAAAAGATGATCGCCGCGATTGGTGATCATCAGATCATCCAGAATGCAGCCGTTTTCGTCGGTGAAGAAACCGTAGCGCTGGCGGCCTTCCTTGAGGCCGAGAATGTCAACCGGCACCAGCTTTTCGAGCGCGCGTGCGGCATCTTCATTCTTGCCGGACTTCGCTTTCAGGATCACCTGACCCATATGGGACACGTCGAACAGGCCGGCGGAGGTGCGGGTCTGGAGATGTTCCTTCAGAACGCCGGCCGGATATTGCACGGGCATGTCGTAACCGGCAAAGGGCACCATGCGGGCGCCAAGCGATATGTGCAGGGAGTGGAGCGGCGTGGTTTTCAGCGCGGCGGTATCGTCCAAGGACGCCTCCAGGGTTGCGCGAGATATCGCGCGGGCTCAGGTCATGGCGCGAAAAACGCACCGGGTTCAAGAGCCCCCTCTGTCCTTGTCGCCTGAGATTGTTATCCCTTCGGCGAGCCGTCCTTATGAAAGGTGGCTTCTCTCCAGAGTTCCGTCGTCACCGCTGGTCCTTTTGCCTGAGAGTTTCCGGGGCGGTTGCTCCTTCGGCACCGCATTGAAGCGGTTTCTCCCAACGATGATGCGACGCTCATTATCTTCGAAGACCCGTTATTGGCAAGGACCAAATGACGCATCTGAACAGATTCTTGCTCCATCTGCGCCATCGGCGCAGCGATCCGCGGCGACAAATGGCCTAGGCGGCTTTCTTCAGTCGGATTTTTTCTCAGGCAGGCCCTTGCGTTTGGTCGATGCGAAATCCTCAAGTTCCTTTTCTGTCATGGACTTCTCCATGCTTTTTGAAGCACCTTTTAAACTGGATTTCTTCGTTTCTCCGCGTTTGGCCGCCAGTGCGGCGCCCGCCGCTTTCTGCTGGGCCTTCGATTTGGCTGGCATGTCGGGCCTCCCTTGGAACGATGGTTGTGGCAGGAAAATGCCGCCTGGCATCTATTGTTCCCTTGCGACGGTCTGGCCTGCGGCAAAATTCCCCTTTGAAATCGGAGAGAAACAGGGATATCGCCTAGAACATGGATGCAAATCGAACACGACGATTGATGGGGATGGAGAAAATGCTTCGCATTTTCTGCGCGACCCTGATGTTGTCCCTCGGTTTTGCCCACAAGCCGGCGCTTGCCGCAGCACCCGCCGTTGCGCTGGATGAGAGTTACCGGCTGCCGGACGGCACCTTCGCGGAAATCTGCCTTGGCCATGGCAACGGCGTCAATGCTTCCCATACCAGGGAAGGCCCCGCCCATTCCGGCGACGCCATCCTGTTTTGCGAAGCCTGCCTGCTCGCCTCGTCCATTCTTCTGCCGATGCCCGATACGGCTGGCTGGCTGAAGACTGAGTTTGCCTGGCTCGACAATCGCCTGCCTGCGGAATGGAGCTTCCGCTCCGTGCTGACGATCCAGAAGCCCGCCGCGCGCGGCCCGCCATCCCTGTCCGCCTGATTTTTCGTTTTACGGGATCATCGCCGCCTTTGGCGGCACGGAGCGGCTGCGCGGACCCAGAGGGATTAGCAGCCGCAGGGACAAGCAAATGAAAACCACCAAGATCATCACCTGCAGCCTTTTCGTCGCCTCGGTTTCGACCGCGCAGGCTTTCGCCCATGCCACATTCGTTGACGGTTCGGCCGAACAGGAAAGCACCGTCGTTGCCGCCCTCCAGGTTCCGCATGGCTGCGAAGGCGGGCTCGCCACCACCGAAGTTCAGATCAAGCTGCCGGAAGGATTCATTGCCGCGAAGCCCCAGCCCAAGGCTGGCTGGGAACTGGAGGTCATCAAGGGAGACTACCAGAAGGCCTACAAGAACCACGGCAGGGAGATTAAAAGCGGACCGGTCGAAATCCGCTGGAAAGGCGGCAACCTGCCGGATGAATTCTACGACACCTTCTCCGTGCAGGGAAAAATCTCCGGTATTGAGGCGGGGCAGGACCTGCCATTCAAGGTAACGCAGCTCTGCGGCGACAAAGGCAAGGTTGCCTGGGACGAAGTGGCAGCGGCCGGCGTCGATCCACATTCCCTGAAAAGTCCCGCTCCCACCATTCGCGTTGCCGCAAAGGCTGCACATGCCGGCGGCCATGATCATTCCGCCATGGATATGGATGTCGTGAAGGCCGGCAGCCTCGAAGTGTCCGAGGGAACGACCAAGGCCATGCTGCCGGGCCAGCCCGTGGGCGGTGGATACGTGACGATCAAGAATACCGGCGATAGCGACGACAAGCTGATCGGCGTTGAATCGTCGTCCGCCGGACGTGCAGAAATCCACGAGATGGCCATGGTCAACGACGTGATGAAAATGCGCAAGCTTGATGACGGCATCGTCATTCCCGCCGGCCAGACGGTGGAGCTGAAGCCCGGCGGCCTGCATATGATGTTCTTCGATGTGAAGAAGCCCTTTGTCGAAGGCGACAAGGTGCCGGTAACGCTGATCTTCAAAAAGGCCGGCAAGGTGGCGGTCGTGCTATCCACCGGCGCAGCCAAGGGCGGCGGCGACCACCAGCATAATTGACCGATAAAAAGCGGCTACCGGAACGCGTGACAGGTCCGGTAGCCGCAAATTTTCATCTGTCGTGTTTGTTCTTCAGCGCCGTGGCGGAAAAGCAGGATGGCATTTGCCCACGTGATTTTCCGGAACTCGGTCGCAAATCTCTAGAAGATCAGTCTGACACCAGGCTGAATGCGAAGGCTCCGCCTATATGGCGAAAAACTGAAGAAACGACATTAAAATATCTATATATCCACTTGATCTATAAATTACTTTCAGATTTCGATGTGAAGCTGTTTTCCTCGTAGGCCTCCACGGCCTGCTCGAGTGTCGCCTGTGGCTCCTGACGCTGGCTGCTTGCTATCAGGAAATAGAGGGTGAGGGCCGGCGGCTTGATCGTCGTCATCAGGCCCCTGAGCTGGAAATCGTCGCCGTTTTCGGCCTTGCGCGCCAGTTCGTGAATGGCCTCTTCAACCTCGCTCTTGCGCGGCACGCGTTGCGGCGGCTTCATGGCCTCCAGCGCATAGGCCGCTGTATTCGCGGAAACGGAAAGAACCTGTGTCATCGAACCTCCGGCCATCTTCGCCGACCCTGAAAAACCGTAGATTAACAGTTGCCCATTGTTGGAAGGCTAAATCGCACAGCTGCAATTTAATCGTATTTTAACAGCCCAAAGCGCCGGGCAAAGGGGTTTCGCCAGCGGTTCCCATGGTCTAAAAATGTCCTGGACCGTCCGGTCCGACGATTTCTTCCGGAGACACATTCCCCATGATCAATATCGCCCTTGTCGCTGCAGGCGGCGCAATCGGTTCCGTGTTCCGTTATCTGGTCGGGGTCTGGAGCATGCGGTTGGCCGGACCGAATTTTCCCTGGGGAACCCTTGCCGTCAATGTGGTCGGATCTTTCCTGATCGGTCTGCTGGTCGAGCTTGTGGCGCGCCGGCTGAACGCCTCGATGGAAATGCGCCTGTTTCTCGTCACCGGCGTGCTCGGCGGGTTCACCACATTCTCGTCCTTCTCGCTCGATGCGGTCGCGCTGTTCGAACGCGGCGCGCTCGGGCTATCGGCGGTTTACGTGCTTGCAAGCCTCGCTGTTTCCATCACGGCGGTTTTCGCCGGGCTGGCCTTGGGCCGCAGTTTGTTCTAAAGGCTTGGTCCAAACGGCGCGCCGACGAATAGGGCGCGCGATCAGGACAGAAAGACTGGAAATTTCATGGCAGGTATCGAGCATATCAAGGTCGGGGCCGACGAGGCCGGTATGCGCCTCGATCGCTGGTTCAAGATTCATTATCCGGGACTTGGTTTCGGGCAGTTGCAGAAGCTTCTGCGCTCCGGCCAGGTGCGTGTGGATGGCGGCCGGGTGAAGACGGATGCACGCGTGCAGCCGGGACAGATGGTGCGCGTACCGCCGGTCGATTCCGATCTCAAGGTCAAGAGCGGCCCGATCGGATCGAAAGACCTCAAACACTCCGAAGATGGCGAGCTTCTGGCGCGCATGCTCCTGCATGAGGACGACAAGGTGTTCGTCTTCAACAAGCCGGCCGGCATTGCCGTGCAGGGCGGCTCCGGCGTCACTCGCCATATTGACGGGCTGCTGGAAGCCTGGACCAATCAGAAGGGCGAAAAGCCGCGTCTGGTGCACCGCCTCGACCGCGATACGTCGGGCGTGCTGGTGGTTGCCCGCACCCGCGGTGCTGCGCAGAAGCTGACGGCCGCCTTCCGCGAACGCGATACCAAGAAGACCTATTGGGCCCTGGTCAAGGGCGTGCCGCGCAAGCATCAGGACAAGATTTCCACCTGGCTGGTCAAGGAACAGACGATGGATGGCGATCGCATGCGTATCGCCAAGCATGGCGAGGAGGGCGCCGATCACGCCGTTTCCTATTACCGCGTCATCGATACCGCCGCGCAGAACCTCGCCTGGCTGGAAATGGAACCCTATACCGGCCGCACCCATCAGCTTCGCGTGCACGCCCTGCATATGGGCCACCCGATCATCGGGGATCCGAAATATTATATCGACGATCCGAACTGGGATTTCCCGGGCGGCATCCAGAAGCGCCTGCATCTCCACGCACGCCATATCGACATTCCGCATCCGAATGGCGGCCGGCTTCGGGTCAGCGCACCCTTGCCGCCGCATATGGTCCAGACCTGGAACCTGCTCGGTCTCGACGTGGCCGATGGCGATAGGGAAGACTGACAGCCCATGAAACTGGTTCTTTTCGATTGCGACGGAACGCTGGTGGATAGCGCCGGCCTGATCCATGCCGTCATGTCCGATACTTTCGCTGATTTCGGCAAACCGCGCCCCGATATCTCCGAAACCAAGGCGATCATCGGTCTGACGCTGGATATCGCCATCGCCCGCATGCTGGGCAGGGCACATGTGGATGATGAAGCGAAGGCGATGACGGAACGTTACAGGGAACTCTATCATCCCCTGCGGGAGCGGCCGGAAATGACCGTGCCGCTTTTCGACGGTATCGCCACGCTGATCGATACGCTTTCGAAACGCGACGATGTGCTGATCGGCGCGGTGACAGGCAAGGGTCGTCGCGGTCTTACCCATATTCTGCAGACCCACGGCCTTGCCGATCACTTCATCGTTTCGCGCACGGCGGATGATTGCCCCTCAAAGCCGCATCCGGCCATGGTGATGGAATGCTGCCATGAAACCGGCATGGTTCCGGCCGATACTGTCGTTATCGGCGATGCGATCTACGACATGCAGATGGCCAAGGCCGCCGGCGCGAAAGCAATCGGCGTCGCCTGGGGTTATGCCTCGGTCGACGATCTCTGGAAGGCAGGCGCCGATGCGGTCGTCAGCCATCCGCGCGAAATTCCGGCCTATGTTCCGGCCGATATTCTTGAATAACCTTTCTATCCGACTGACGAGGACGTGCCATGCGTGATCTCCTGAACGACCTTTCGGAGGGCCTGAGCCATCCCGACCCGATCCTGCGCGCGCAGATCCAGATGCAGAAACCTCTGCCGAAGCGGTTCTATAAAGATGTCACCGTCGGCGAGGCGGAGGAGGGCGGCTTTACCATCCTTCTCGATGGCAAGCCGCTGCGCACTCCTGCCAAGAAGCCGCTGACCGTCCCGACGCGTGCGCTGGCGGAACTGCTTCGCGATGAATGGGACGCCCAGAAAGAAGTGGTGAATCCGGTGGTAATGCCGGTTTCTCGGCATGTGAACACGGCCATTGATGGCGTCGCCAATGATACCCAGGCTGTTTTTGAGGACATACTTCGTTTTTCCTCTTCCGATCTCCTCTGCTATCGCGCCGGCGATCCGGAAGCGCTGGTTGCGCGGCAGACGGACCATTGGGATCCGGTTCTGGACTGGGCGGCCCATGTGCTCGGAGCGCGCTTCATTCTCGTCGAAGGCGTGATGCATCAGGACCAGCCGCGCGAAGCCATCGCGGCTTTTGCGGTAACGCTGAAGAAATACGACACACCGATTGCGCTTGCCGCTCTCCACACCATGACATCGCTGACCGGCTCCGCCATTTTGGCGCTGGCCCTGGCGGAAGGGGAGCTGACGCTGGAGGAAGCCTGGGCGCTCGCCCATCTGGACGAGGACTGGACCGCCGAGCAATGGGGCGAGGACGAGGAGGCGCTGGAGCGCCGCACCGTCAGGCTTGTCGATATGCGTGCGGCACTCAATGTTCTGGAGTCGCTCAAGAGCGCATCTTAACGCTTTTCTAACCCTGATGGCCGAATATGCGGTTACCTCACGTTAGGGGAGCCGCTGATCATGACCACCTCGTTGAAACGCCTTGGCATTCTTGTGCTGGCGTGTTTCACGCTCATGTCTTTCAGGCTGGAACCGGAAGCGACCCATACTGACCGGCTGCTTTACGATGTGCGCGGCGCATTCGTCGCCGCACGCCCGGATGTCGCTCCGGCGCTGATGCAATCCATTCATGCGCAGGTGCAGAATGCGATCAAGACGACGGCGCGTGGCGAAACACGGCCGCGCGTGGTACTGACCATCCGTCTCGCATCTGTGACACGCGGCCCGTTCCTGTTCGGGGAAAGGGCGTCGGCCAAGGTCATCGTCCGCGCCGCAGCCGTCGCGACGGGAGAGGTGATCGCCGAGGCCAAATTCACCGCCACCGTCGTCAGCTTCGATAATCAGTCGATAGAGCAGGAACTTGCCTATGGTGTCGCCGAACGTGTGATCCGCGAATTCAGGCTCAGCCGACCCGGCCCGACGACGCTGGCGACGGCTCTGTTTCCGTAAGCAGGACACAAAAGGCGAGGGCGCGACGTCTATTCGTCCGCATTTCAGTTTCCGAATATTTCAAGCTTCAATCAGGCGCATCTTCGGTGCTCTTAAATTAACATACGTCACGTATATGTAATTGACATGCGGCGCGTATGTAACTATCTGACATACGTAACGTATGTAAATGGGCGTCCGAAGCCTCTTTTAAAAAGAGCAACGCTTCTCGGCATCCATGACCACTCAGCCAAGAGAGAGATGCATAGTGACCGCACGCGAAGCAATTTTCCCCGCCAACAGGCATGCGCTTTACGAGGAGCATGGCTATTCCGCAGCTATCCGATCCGGTGATCTTCTTTTCGTTTCCGGCCAGGTCGGCAGCCGTGCCGATGGAACGCCTGAACCGGATTTTGAACGTCAGGTCCGGCTGGCCTTTGAAAACCTCAAGGCCACGCTTGCAGCGGCGGGCTGCACCTTCGATGATATTGTGGATGTGACGACGTTCCACACGGACCCACAAAACCAGTTCGGAACGATCATGGCCGTCAAGCAGGAGATTTTCAGCCAAAAGCCTTACCCGAACTGGACGGCCGTCGGCGTCAACTGGCTTGCCGGCTTCGATTTCGAGATCAAGGTCATTGCCCGCATCCCGTAATGTCAGGTTAAATCGGCAGCGGCGGCGCTTACAGGGCGCCGCCAGCCTGCTTCTCCATCCTTATCCCAGCCGCTCCGCATGCCACTTCAAATGGTCATCCATGAAGGTGGAAATGAAATAATAGGAGTGGTCGTAGCGCTCATGCATGCGCAGCGTCAGGCCGATATCCGTGCCCCTGATCGCTTCTTCGAACAGCCAGGGGCGCAGGCCCTTTTCGAGAAAACTATCGGCCTTGCCCTGATCGATCAGGAACTCGGGAAAACGCGCGCCGTCCTCGACCAGCGCACAGGCGTCGTATTGACGCCATGCGGCCTTATCCGCACCGAGGTATTTTTCCAGCGCCGGCTCGGACCAGTCGGCCGAAGAGGGAGCCACGATCGGCGCAAAGGCGGAGCAGCTCTTGAAACGCTCGGGGTTCTTGAGCGCAATGGTCATCGCGCCATGGCCGCCCATCGAATGGCCGAAAATGCCCTGGCGGCTCATATCCGCACGGAAATGCTGGCCGATGAGAGCAGGCAGTTCTTCCGTCACATAACTGTACATCCGATAGTGCTCGGACCAGGGCTCTTCTGTGGCATCGAGATAAAATCCGGCGCCCTTGCCCATCTGCCAGTTGGTCAGCTCATCTGGCACGTCATTGCCGCGCGGGCTGGTATCCGGGCAGACGACGATCAGCCCGAGTTCCGAGGCCATGCGGCGATATTCGCCCTTTTCCATGACATTGGCATGGGTGCAGGTGAGGCCGGAAAGATACCACAGGACAGGGCAGGGCTCATGGATCGCCTTCGGCGGCACATAAACCGCAAAGCTCATCTCAGATTTCAGGGTTTCCGATGTGTGCGAAAATACGCCCTGCATGCCGCCAAAGGCCGTATTCTGCGAAATAATGTTCATGAAGCCATTCCTTGTGAAATTTTGCGGTTCAGCCTGCAAGCGAAACGGCTGCATTGACCGCCGCCGCCACAAGAACCGTATTGAAGAAGAAAGAAACGATGGAGTGCAGCAGCGTGACCTTGCGCATGGCGGTCGTGGTTATCCCCACATCCGACGTCTGCGCCGTCATGCCGATCACCACGGCGAAATAAAGAAAGTCGTAACCGCAGGGTTCCTTCGTGCCCGGAAAATCCATGCCGCCGCGATGCTGGCGTTTGCCGTCCACCATGGCGGGCCGCCAGTAAAGATGGGCGTAATGCAGGGCGGTCATGGTGTGGATGGTCAGCCAGCCGAAGATAACCGACGCGAAGGCGATGAGCAGCGTCCAGATAGTCTCGCCCGCATGGTTGAGAGCCTGAAACAGCGATACCACCGCGACGGCAACGGCTAGCAGCGTAACGGCGATGATAGCGACCGCAGGCAGATCGTCGCTATCGGCATGGGCCTTAAGGTGCTGCGCCGTCAGGCCCGACAGGCGAAAGGCAATCAGGGTGAGATAGGTCAGGAAGAACAGAACGGCCGCGATCTCGATCGCCAGCGGCGGCGCAAAAACCAGCGCCAGGCCAAGGCTCACGGCACCGACCAAAAAGGCAACGACGAAAGGTTGATGGCGGCGATAGCTGTTGCTTTTCATATTGGCCGGGGTCATGGGCGGCACCTTTCCGTTGGCGCCGTCATTTTTTGACACGGCGGCAGAAACGGTCAAGCGTCTCCAGAAAGGCGGAGCGGTCACGCGGTGAAAAAGCCGCATTATATCCCTTGCTTTCACCGGTTTCGCGCAGATGCGCGCCGAGATCGCGCATCGCCGTCGCCATCCCGATATTCGACTGGTCAAAAACGCGGCCCGTCGGCCCGGTCACCAGCGCACCCTTGGCGACGCAGCGGCCAGCCAGCGGCACATCGGCGGTGATGACAATGTCGTTTTCGGCCGCATGATCGGCGATCCAGTCGTCCGCCGCGTCGAAACCGGCCGATACGATGACGTTTTTCACCATGGGATCGCGCGACGGGCGCAGACCGGAATTGGCAACGAAGGTCACTTCCAGCCCATGCCGCTCCGCCACCTTGAGAATCTCCGGCTTCACGGGGCAGGCATCGGCATCGACGTAGATTCGCGGGTTTTGCGGCATGGGCACTCTTTTTGAGATAATTCCTATCACGCTTCTAAGCGCAAACGCCGCGATTACCAAGCCCGCCATTGCTGAAATGCGGGTCGATGCCGGGTAGGGGCGGCACTTGCGACCACCCTGAAAATCGCCTATGTTCACTTTATGTTCTTATCCCGAAAGGTTTCCCATGCTGGAAGAGTTCATCGTGCAGGCGAAGTCCGCCACCTATGTCGGCGGCGGCAGCAAATCCGCGACGCCCACCCGCAAGGGATCGCACGATCTCGGTTATCAGAGCGGCGACTTGCACTATATCGACAGCTATTTCGGGGGAACCGATTTCATCGGCCAGGAGGTTGTCTGGCATCAGGGAACGGCGGTGTGGGCGATGAGTTATTACGGTCGCATCCTTCGGCCCGACATGATCGACGGCCCCACGGCTGGCATGGTCATTCAGCGGTCGCTTTCCACGCTCTATCGTCAGGGCCGGTTCCTTGGCGGCTTCACCAACCCGGTGGAAAATCTGGTCTATGTCGATACGAATGAAGGTGAATTCCGGTCCTTCACCGGGATCGAGCGCATTTACCGGGGCCATGTCGAGACGTACCGGCTTGACTATCATGGCGGGATCATAAAGCCATGAGAGATGCGGCGGGATGGGACGACGATGTTCACCGCCCCATCACAGGCTTCAAATCAGCCGGGCTGCTTGGTCTTGCGCAGATAGGGAAGAACCGTGTCGTAGGAGCCGAAACGGGCAATCGCATCCTCGTTGGAAACGGCGGCGGTGATGATGACGTCTTCACCCTGCTTCCAGTTGGCCGGTGTCGCCACCTGATGTTTGGAGGTGAGCTGGATGGAATCGATCGCGCGAAGAATTTCCTCGAAGTTGCGGCCGGTGGTCATGGGGTAGGTGAGGACCAGCTTGATCTTCTTATCGGGACCGATGACGAAGACGGAGCGTACGGTGGCGTTATCGGCAGGCGTGCGGCCTTCGGAACTGTCGCCAGCCCCGGCCGGCAGCATGTCGTAAAGCTTGGCGACCTTCAGGTCCTTGTCGCCGATCAGCGGATAATCGACGTTGAAACCGGTCGCGGTGCGAATATCGTTCTTCCATTTTTCATGGCTTTCGACCGGATCGACCGAAATACCGATGATCTTGACGCCACGCTTTTCGAATTCCGGCTGCAGGCCGCCCATCGCGCCGAGTTCCGTCGTGCAGACCGGCGTGAAGTTCTTCGGATGCGAAAACAGGACCGCCCAGCCGTCGCCGATCCAGTCGTGGAAGCTCACCGGACCATGGGTGGTCTCGGCGGTGAAGTCGGGTGCTATATCGTTGATACGCAGGCTCATCTGATGTTTTCTCCCTAATGATTTGAACTGAAAACTGATGGTTCTCGGCAATCCGTGTCCGGCGCTGGAGCTTAGAGTTTTTGCATGAAATGGCCAGCCCTTTCATCGGGCTTCGGCGGTATTTGCTTCAGCCCCACAGAGATTTGATGGCCCTGATTTCCCCTGTTTGTCGCGGTTGCGCGATATCGGCCCGGTTGATTGTTTCAGGAGGACATGATTATTCCAGAGACGATCGGGGGGCCATCATGACGACTTCTTCTGCGCCTGTTTCCGCGACGGTTCGGGCACGCATTCCAGCGACGGTCTGGGTGCTCGGCATCGTTAGCCTTCTGATGGATATTTCTTCGGAAATGGTGCAGACGCTGCTGCCCTATTATCTCGTTTCCGGTCTCGGCGCTTCCGCGGTCACTGTCGGTTTCATCGAGGGAATGTCGGTTGCCATCGCCACCACGACCAAGCTGTTTTCCGGGATTATCGCGGACTGGACGAGGCGGCGGAAAATGCTCGCCGTGCTTGGATACGGTCTCGGCGCAATCTCGAAACTCGCTTTTCCCTTTGCCACCTCGCTTGGCTGGATCGTCGCCGCCAAGGCGGTGGACCGGGTCGGAAAGGGCATTCGCGGAACGCCGCGCGATGCCCTTATTGCCGATGTGACGCCGCCTGAAATTCGTGGCGCCGCATTCGGGCTTAGAAAGTCGCTCGATACGGTCGGCGGCTTCCTCGGGCCGCTGGCGGCCATCGGGCTGATGTTCGCGCTCAGCGAAAATGTACTCGCCATTTTCTGGATCGCGGTCATTCCCGCTTTCCTTGCGGTGTTCATTCTCATCGCCGGTGTGACGGAACCGGATGCGCCCGCAAGACCGAAAGCCGAAAAGCCATTCCGGCTCGCCGATTTTGCGAAACTCAATCGGGCGGTCTGGATCGTCATCATCGCGGCGTCGCTCCTGACCTTCGCCCGTTTCAGCGAAGCGTTCCTGTTGCTGAAATCCGAAGAGGCAGGCTTCCGGCCGGCATGGATACCGATCACCATGGTCATCATGCATGCCGTCTATGGCCTGACAGCCTATCCCGTCGGCCGGCTCTCGGACAGGATCGGCCGCTCAGGGATTATCGCGGCGAGCGTGGCCGTGCTGATGGCCTCTTATCTGACGCTCGCTTTTGCCAATTCCATTCCGCTGTTCCTGTTCGGCATTCTTCTGTGGGGCTTGCATATGGGTCTGTCGCAGGGTCTGCTTGCAGCCCTGATTGCGGAAACGGCGCCGCCACATCTCAAGGGAACGGCCTTCGGCGTTTTCAATCTGATGACGGGTCTCGCGGTACTGGTCGGCAATGTCATCGCCGGCTTGCTGTGGGACCTCCACGGTTCCTTCGGCACCTTCCTGGCAGGCGCCGCACTGTCTTTTACCGCATTGACGATGTTGATCTGGGTGTCCCGTCGAAAGAGCGCCGCCGCCTGAGCCTCTACCGAAAACACGACGACGTTCCGCGCCGCCATTCGGCGAGCCGCGCCGGAGGTGGTGATGCAGAAGGTCGCCATTGCTGTCGACAAGATACGCGCAGCCGGAAAAATCGTGGGGACGCTCGCGACATTGGAAGAAATGCCGCACTGGCGGAAGCGTGGCGTGCAATTCTTCTACTCCATTCCGATCCTTTCCTGCGCCGCGGTCTCGCTGCGGTGAAGGAGGCGCTCGCCTGAGGCGGAGCAGGGGTTCTTCGGTTTAACGATGCCGCAAGCGAGGGCCTGAACCTTCAGGCCCTTGCCATGCCGTTAGAAATCCGCCGTGACGGATTTCCACAAATGCACCGGATCGAAGCCGCCGCAGCGCGCGATCACAATCCGGGTGCCGTTTTTAACCCGCCGCCGCAAAAGATCGAAACGTTCGGACTGCGCCCGAAGCGAACCATCATCCTGAAGCTTCTGCAGCATCGACCGCGAAAGCCTGAGTTCAGATGCCAGCAGGCGGTCAAGGCGTATGCCGGCCTGAAACGGAACCATGAGATCGATCTCCGCCATGGCCCAGTCGGGAGGGTCATCCCGTATCTGTTTCGCGATATCGAATTCCGGAAACTCGTCGACGCGCTGGGATTTACGTCTCAAGGCTTCGAGGTTGAATGCCTCCGCCCTTATCCATTGCGGATCGTTGGACTGCAACGCTTCGAGGACGGCAGGGCTGATGTCCCGGACATTCTCCCGCTCGAAAATCGGCCTGTTCCAGCTCTTGTCGCACATCAGGCATCTATAGATAAGCCACGCATCCAGCTTGCGGCCATTGGCATTGAGCCGGATCTTGCCGCTTGCCTGAAATGCCCTTAGGCCACCGCATCCGATGCATGCAAGCCAGGGCTGGGGCGCCGTTCGTGGCGTAATGGTCCATTGGACCCGAAGTAAATTGCACATAGTCTCTTGGTCTTCCATTCGGAAGTCCACCAAGATGGTGCAGGAGAAAACCCTTACGGGAACGGCATGGCGGTGTTCTGGGGTGGTGAAGAGCTGAGACAGCGGCGCTGCGCAGGGCACATTGTAACAATGCCAGACCGGTCTCTTGCCACCACCCGATGAACATGATCATACGCAGACAGCCTGTGGCTATCCGCAATACGGGTGAAACTGGATTGAGACCGGTATTTACTTAGGCAAAGTCTACCTCGATGCGCCAATGCTCTTCGGTGGCGACAATAACAAACGATCGTTCCGAAGCAGAGTCATCAAGTGCAGCGAAAAGGCCGAAAGCCGTTACTATGCGACTTTTATGCAACGTCAGGTGACCCGCCCATTCTTCCCGGTTCGAACGACGTCGACGGACGGATTTTGCGCCTGTTAGCGGCTGTCGGAAACGGAAGATACCGGTGACTATACGCGGGGCAAACATCCTTAAGGGGCGACGGTTTCAA
>NZ_JAVAYA010000028.1:0-48724 GCF_041954855.1 Agrobacterium sp. LR_9 | reverse complement strand
GAATACGAGTAGAATCAACACCGTGCGCCATGTCCACCAAATTTAAACCGGACAGTAGTGGGACAGGCCCGAGCATGACGGAAGAGAAGGCTTCGGCCGTAATCGCCATCACATATTGGCGTAAACCGGCCCCTCGCCGCCCTGCGGCGGCACCCAGTTGATGTTCTGGTTGGGGTCCTTGATGTCGCAGGTCTTGCAGTGCACGCAGTTCTGGGCGTTGATGACGTAGACTTCTTCGCCGTCCTTCTCCACCCATTCGTAAACGCCGGCCGGACAATAACGCGTCGAAGGGCCGGCAAAGACGTCGTGCTCGGACGATTTCTGCAGCGCCATGTCCTTCACCTGAAGATGCACCGGCTGGTCTTCCTCATGGTTGGTGGAGGACAGGAACACCGAGGAGAGGCGGTCGAAGGTCAACACGCCATCCGGTTTCGGATAGGCGATCGGCTTGTGTTTCGAGGCCGGCTCAAGGCTCTGCGCATCCGTCTTGCCGTGCTTCAGCGTGCCGAAGAAGGAGAAGCCGAACAGCTGGTTCGTCCACATGTCGAGACCGCCAAGACCGACGCCGATGAGCGTGCCGAATTTCGACCACAGCGGCTTGACGTTCCTGACCCGCTTCAGGTCCTTGCCGATGTCGCCGTCGCGCCATTCCGCCTCGATCTCCGCCACCTCGTCATGGGCGCGGCCGGCGGAAATCGCTGCGGCGATCTTTTCCGCTGCCAGCATGCCCGACAGCACCGCATTATGGCTGCCCTTGATGCGCGGCACATTGACGAAACCGGCGGAACAGCCGATCAGCGCACCGCCGGGGAAGGTGAGCTTCGGCACCGACTGGTAGCCGCCTTCGGTGATGGCGCGCGCGCCATAGGAGATGCGCCTGCCGCCCTCGAAGGTCTCGCGGATGGCCGGATGCGTCTTGAAGCGCTGGAATTCCTCGAAGGGATAAAGATAGGGGTTCTTGTAGTTGAGGTGCACCACGAAGCCGACGGCGACGAGGTTATCCTCGAGATGATAGAGGAAGGAACCGCCGCCGGTCTTGAAACCGAGCGGCCAGCCGAAGGAATGCTGCACGAGACCCTGTTTGTGCTTCTCCGGCTTCACCTGCCAGAGTTCCTTGATGCCGATGCCGAATTTCTGCGGCTCGCGATTCCGGGACAAATCGAATTTGGAAATCAGCTGCTTGGCGAGCGAACCGCGCACGCCTTCGCCGATCAGCACGTATTTGCCGTGCAGCTCCATGCCGCGGGTGAAGTTCGGGCCCGGCTCACCGTTCTTCTCGATGCCCATATCGCCGGTGGCGACACCGATCACCGCACCCTCATCGTTATAGAGCACTTCGGTTGCGGCAAAGCCCGGATAGATTTCGACGCCGAGCCCTTCCGCCTTTTCCGCCAGCCAGCGACAGACCAGCCCGAGCGAGACGATGTAATTGCCGTGATTGTTCATCAGCGGTGGCATCATGAAATTCGGCAGGCGGATGGAGCCGGCCGGGCCTAAGAACAGGAACTGGTCGTCCTTCACCTCGGTCTTGAAGGGATGCCCCTCCTCTTCGCGCCAGCCCGGCAGCAGCCTGTCGATGCCGATCGGATCGACAACCGCGCCGGAGAGAATATGCGCGCCGACTTCGGCACCCTTTTCGAGAACGACGACCGAAAGCTCCGGCTCCACCTGCTTCAGCCGGATCGCGGCGGCAAGGCCCGCAGGACCCGCGCCAACGATCACAACGTCGAATTCCATCGCTTCGCGTTCGGGCAGTTCCATCGCTTCCGTCATCTCATCCTCTCCGCATCGCCGGTCCCATCCGGCTGTTGTTATATCCGCTTTCCGGCATTCCCGGCGCATCGCCTGCGCCGGTCAAAAAGCCATACGCGACACCGCATCCACCAGCGCCTGTCTTCGCAAAGCAGGACGCCTTTGTCGAGCTTCTATAGCGGCAAAACATGTCGCACGCCAGTCAATTGTCAGACAACCTGATGATTGATGAATTACTTTTACGTTCACGTAATAATGAAAATAGAAGTTGGGAGTGTAGCCGTCAAGGGTAGTCGGCATTTGTGCCACTCTCGCGTTTACCGCGGGTGAAACGCCCATTCGGCTCGCTTCATCAATGGCGGCGCTTCTGTTTGCGCCAAAAGCGGACGTACCTTTACGTATCGATGATTGTCCGCTGTCGCCCCCATTGAAGACGTTCACCGGCTTGATCGCGACGCTGCAAACCGGACATAGTACAACAGCAAAACGTGTCGCAGGTTTTGAGAATTATGTCATAGGTGTGGTATCTTACCAGGGAGACAATGAGAGATATGAACCGCAGCGTCACCTTCACTTTGACCGCCGACGACTATGTTGCTGCCAACAAGCTGTTCATACTGAAATATTCAACCTCACGCTGGCCGCTCGTTTGCTGGCTGATTTTCGTTGCTTTGCTGCTTGCCTCGCTCTTCACGTTGGCGCTGCGATTCCCCGATGCGCCTTTCATGTCGCTCTTCTACATCTGTGTGGTGGTTGTGATCTCAATACCGCTCTACCAGTATTTTTTCGGCGCTGCCGTGTTTGCCCGCAAGGCCTACGCAGAACAGAAAACCCTTCAGCAGCCGATCACGGTTACATGGTCTGAGGAAGGCTTTAGGAGCAAGGGACAGCAGGGCGACTGGAATGTTCCTTGGAACGACTATCTCAAATGGACCGAAGACAGCAAAGTGATCCTCCTCTATCAGAGCGCGCGCGTGTTCAACATGCTGCCCAAGCGCGTCCTGACGCCAGCACAGATCGAGGACTTCAGGCAATTGGTGGCCACCCACATCAAACGCGCGTAAAATGCCCCCACGAAGATGGAGCCGTTCCTATCGCAAACTCCCAAGTTGCTTCAAAATCGCCACTGCCGACTTCTAAAGGAATTTCTGTAGCAAGCGTTTGGTGCAAAACTCCGGCTTGAGCGACACTGGAAGACCTCTTCCCTCTCTCTCAGCGTGAAACTTGCCAATCCGCTCTCCCCTCATCGGTCCCGTCCAGATCAGTGCTACAATCGGTTTGGGCCACAAGCCGACTAGCTAAAATCGCTCTCCAACATCAAACCGCCCATTCCTCATCCGTCGTGAACACGATCGTCAGCCAGCGGTCGCTCCCCTCGCCGCCCAGCGCATCGCCGATTTCGTCGCGGATCGCGTCCCATTCTTCCAGACGCCGTGGCGGCCAGTTCTTCGGCACGATGAAAAAGAGTTCGATCTGACGGCCGCGGCCGACGCGGGCGACATAGGAATAGTGCGAGGAAAAGCCGAATTTCTCCACCGTTTCGGCCGCCACGCGGTCCACATGCTGCTTGAATTCCAGCGGGGTCACCAGAAGGATGTCCGCGAGCGCCTGTTTCACATTGCCGAGCGGCATGGGAATGATGACGAGGCAGACCAGCGCCAGCACGGCCGGGTCGATGTAGGGTGCGAGCCATGCCTGCGCCGTTCCCGTGAGCCCGTAACCCACGGCGAAGGCGACGAAGAGCGCCATGCTCAGAAGCGCGCTCATCAGCCAGCTTTTGGCGTCCAGCGCCACGAAGGCGGATTTCAGCCGGCGGTTCTGCCGTTTGACGAACCATGCCATGGCGAGCGAGACGGCGAAGCTGACGAAGGTGACGACAATGGCGTAATCGAACTCGATCGATCTGCCGCCATCCATCAGGCTGTCGACGGCATTGATGAGGGCGTAGATCGCCGCCCCCATCAGGAGCGTGCCGTTAAGCCCGAGCACCATCGGCTCCAGATGCCAGAAGCCCATTGTGAAACGCTCCACCAGCCGGCCGCCGGGCTTGGGCGCTGCGGAAGCGGCGATCAGCCGCGCGACAAGCAGCGCCAGCACCGTCATGAAAGCATCCGTCAGCGCATAGACACCATCGAAAACCACGGCGAAGGAGCCGGAGAACAGGCCTGCGCCGATGCCGAAGAGCGCCAGGAGAACCGTGACGGCAATGGAGAATTTGAGCAGGGATTGTTCTGTCATGACGTGTCTTTACCTTCAAACCGGACGCTACCTTGCTCTAAGCGTTTTCCCTTTTCCTTGAATCGAGAAAACCCTCTAACTCTTTGTTTTGTAGCATTTCCAGGCGGAAAACCGGGGTCCACTTTTCCTGGAAATGCTCTATAAACAGCACATCGAGCACTCACAAGACAGGACAAAACCCATGGATCTCGGCATTTCCGGCAAACGCGCCCTCGTTCTCGCCTCCTCTCGCGGCCTTGGGCTGGGCATTGCCACCGCGCTGGCGAAAGAAGGCGCACATGTCCTTCTTGTCGGCAGAAGCGGCGAAAAGCTGGAGGCGAATTGCAAGGCGATCAATGCGCTTGGCAAGGGCAAGGCCGACTGGGTCTGGGGCGATCTGGCCGAGGACAATTTCGTCGAGGCCATGGTTCAGGCCGTCAGGGAAAAGCTCGGCGGCATCGATATTCTCGTCAACAACACCGGCGGCCCGACGCCGGGCCTTGCGCAGGAAATGACGGCCGACAAGCTGGATACCTTCTTCCAGTCGATGGTGCTGCGCGTCATCACGCTCACCAATGCGCTTTTGCCGCAGATGAAGGAACAGGGTTTCGGCCGCATCCTGACCGTCGCTTCCTCCGGCGTGTTCGAGCCGATCGCCAATCTGGCGCTGTCCAATACGCTGCGCGGCGCACTGGTCGGCTGGAGCAAGACGCTGTCCTCCGAAGTGGCCTCCTTCGGCATCACCTCCAACCTGCTGCTGCCCGGCCGTATCCACACCGACCGCATCGATGAACTCGATGGCGCCAACGCCAAGCGTCTGGGCAAAAGCGTCGAGGAAATTCGCGAGGCTTCCGTCAAGAGCATTCCGGCCGGTCGTCTCGGGACGGTCGAGGAATTTGCCGCCGCCGGCGCTTTCCTCTGCTCGGTGCCGGCAAGCTACATCACCGGCACGATGCTCAGGGTAGATGGCGGCGCGGCGAAGTCGAATTAAGGCCACAGAGCTACGAATCCGGTCAGGAAGCCGCTCCGTAGATCACGTAGCGGTTCCGGCCAGTATTCTTGGCCTCGTAGAGGGCGGTATCGGCGCGGCGCAGGACATCGCTTGCGCTCTCGCCCGGATTTGCAAAGGCAATGCCCGCCGAGCAGCTGTATCGGAAACCGGGCATGTCTGCGAGCGGTGAGGCCTGCGCCAGTGATGACAGCACCCCCTGCATGACCGCCTCAACCCCCAAAACGCGCGAACCGGCGACCATCAGCAGGAACTCCTCACCGCCGATCCGCCCCACGAGATCGTCGCGGGCGACCGCAGCGGAAAGTCGGGCGGCGAAGTCCTTGAGAACCAGATCGCCGCAGGCATGGCCAAAACGGTCGTTCACGGACTTGAAGTGGTCTATGTCCATGATGATGACGGCAAGGGCCTCGGCCTTGTTGGGGCCAAGCCTGTGATTAAGAATATCCATGACGTAGCGGCGGTTGCCGAGGCCGGTCAACTCGTCGCTCAGGGCGAATTTCAGCGCCCTGTCCCGCTCCTGGCGAAGATCGCGCAGCTCAACACCGAGTTCGGAAATATCGGTGACGACGCAAAGCATCCAGCCGCCCGGCAGCGTCGTCTCGGTCGTCAGCATCCAGCGCCCGTCATTGAGGCTGGTTTCAATGGTGCGATACGGCAGCTTGCCGCGCCTCGTTCCCGCCGAGCGCAGCCATAATTCGAAATCGGCGGTCTCGACGGCCGTGCCGGTGGAGTTGCGGTAACCGATGCGCATCAGATCGGCCCATGTCGGAAATTCGTCCGGCCCGATGCCGAGCGCCATGCGGAACGCCGTGTTGGCGAAACGCAGTTCATCTTCGCCGTCGAAAAGGGCATAACCCTGCTGGGACGCCGCCATCAGGTCCATGAGATGGCGGTTGAAGCTCTCCGCATCGCCGCGGGCGTTTTGCGCCGGCAACACGTCTTCGAGGGAGGAACGGGCCGGCTTTCGGGACATCGGGGCTCCGCGTCTGCAAACACAACAAATACAAAAATAAATCTGCTCTTTAACGCTATAGTTCAGCCTTATACTCGCTTTATGCGAAAAAATATTTAATGCCGGCAGCAGGACGGCCTTCCAGCCATGGCAATTACTTCATGCAATTTTCACAATAAACCCGGGTGCAGGCGCTTGCCATTCCGTCAGCCCTGTGCAATCAACCGCCCTCCTCTGACATCGGGGTGCCAAAGGCATCCCTTATTTTCACGCCGGGCCGCCTTTCAGGCCGGGCGGGTGTTTCTATCGGCAACAAGGATATGGCGATGACGCAAAAGCGGGCTCTCGGCCTCGATTTCGGCACGACCAACACGGTCATGGCTCTTTCCGACGCGGGCGGTGCCAGCCGTTCCATGCGCTTCACCAGCAGCGCGGGCACGGATGATAGCATGCGCACGGCGCTCTCCTTCATGAAGGATGCCGGCCTTGGTGCGGCCGCCCTGCATGTGGAAGCCGGCCATGCCGCCATCCGGCAATTCATCGACAATGCCGGCGACTGCCGTTTCCTGCAGTCGATCAAGACATTTGCGGCCTCGCCGCTGTTTCAGGGCACGCTGATCTTCGCCAAGCGCCATAGCTTCGAGGATCTGATGGACGTGTTCCTGCGCAAGCTGAAGACCTATGCGGGCGAGGAATGGCCGGGGGATGTCTCCACCGTCATCGCCGGCCGGCCGGTGCGTTTCGCCGGCAGCAATCCGGATGAAACGCTGGCGCTCGCCCGTTACAACGAGGCGCTCACCCGCGCCGGTTTCCCGGAAATCCACTATGTCTACGAGCCGGTGGCAGCCGCCTATTATTTCGCCCAGAGCCTGAAGAAGGACGCCAATGTGCTGGTGGCGGATTTCGGCGGCGGCACGACGGACTATTCGCTGATCCGTTTCGAGACCCATGCCGGCAAGCTTTCCGCCACCCCCATCGGCCATTCCGGCGTCGGCGTGGCGGGCGATCATTTCGACTTCCGCATGATCGACAATCTGGTCTCGCCGGAAATCGGCAAGGGCAGCAAGTTCAAGAGCTTCGACAAGGTGCTGGACGTACCCTCCGGCTATTACGTGAATTTCGGCCGCTGGAACCAGCTGTCGATCTTCAAGACCTCGAAGGAGTTCACCGACCTGAAATCGCTGGTGCGCTCGGCGCTGGAGCCGGAAAAGCTCGAACTCTTCATCGATCTGGTCGAACATGACGAGGGTTATCCGCTCTATCAGGCGATTTCCGCCACCAAGATGGCGCTCTCCTCGGCGGAAGAAGCGGAATTCAACTTTGCACCATTGGGCAAGGCCGGCCGCAAGATGGTGAAGCGCAGCGATTTCAACAATTGGATCGCCGAAGACCTCGCCAAGATAGAAGAAGCGCTCGACGAGGTTCTGGAAAAAACGAAAGTCGCGCCCGAAGCCATCGACAAGGTGTTCCTGACTGGCGGCACCTCCTTCGTGCCGGCGGTTCGGGAGCTTTTCACCCGCCGTTTCGACGCCGACCGCATCGAAAGCGGCGGCGAGTTGCTCTCGATTGCCCATGGTCTGGCCATGATCGGCGAAAGCGGCGACATTCAGCGCTGGACAGTGTGATTTGCGGGTTTCCCGGGCGGGGAACATGGGGTAATTTCCGCCCATGATCGCCGCTCACGACCTCTCCCCGGCCGAACTCGCCGCCCTCCTGCATTTCCATGCGGATGCGGGCGTGGACTGGCTGCTGGAAGACCAGCCGGTCGATCGTTTCGCCGAATTTGCCGCCGCCCGCCCGGCCCGATCCGCGCCTGCGCAGGAGGCCGCAGCAGCTTCACGCCAGATGGAAAGGCCGGCGGACCGCCGTGCCGATGCGCCTCAGCGGCAGGCGGCGACGCGCAGCGCCCCGGCGCGCGGCGCACCGGCGGCTCCCGCCATTCAGCAGAATGTCGCCATGCCGGACGAGCAGGCGGTGGCGGCGGCGCGTTTTGCGGCCGAAAGCGCGCGGTCGCTTGCCGAGCTGAAAACCGCGCTCGACGGTTTCAGCGGCTGCAACCTCAAGAACAGCGCGCGCAATACGATCTTTACCGAAGGCGACCCCGCTTCCGCCATCATGGTCATCGGCCCGATGCCGGATGCCGATGACGACCGCGAGGGCCTGCCCTTCGCCGGCAAGGCCGGGCTGTTGCTCGACCGAATGCTGGCAGCCATCGGGCTTGAGCGCAGTACCATCATGCTCGGCAATGTCGTGCCGTGGCGGCCGCCGGGCAACCGCCCGCCGACTCAGGCCGAAATGGATATCTGCCGCCCCTTCATCGAGCGTCAGATCGCCCTTGCAGAGCCGAAACAACTGTTGCTTCTCGGCAACTTTACCGCACGTTTCTTCTTTGGCGGCACCGGCACGATCCATACGCTGCGCGGACAGTGGCGTGATGTCGCAGCCGGACACCTGATTTTGCCGGCTTTGGCCAGCCTGCATCCGCAGGAACTTTTGAATGCGCCTGCCAGCAAGTCATTGGCATGGCAGGATTTATTGGCTTTTCAGGCAAGGATTGCCGAAGGCTGACTGCCTTATTATTGCTCAATGTAAATGAATTATGAAAAAAGCCATGCACAATGCGCATAACAGCGGCGCATTTGCTCAGCTTGCCGAATCCATGCTGCGCTGCGATATAGCCCCATGTCTTGGGAGGAATAGGTTTAAGGAACCAAGGCAATGACCACTCGCTTCCGTCCGGTACATTCCGGCTTTGAAACGCTCCGCCTGGCGGGCCTCGGCCCTCGCTCCAGTCAGGGCTACCATCGTTTCGGCGCAGCCGCAAACGAACAGATGACCGCACGCGCTGCCATGCAGCAGGTCCGCGTGACGCGTCCCTCGGCAGTCTTTGCGGATTTTCGCGAGCGCTGAGAAGCACTCAGGCCAGTCTAGCGCTGGTCCACAGATATGATTGCGCGCTGGCGTCTTTCTTCGGGAAGGCGCCTTTTGCTTTTGCGGTTTTTACGATCATAAGTCTCCGTCATGCCGAACCTGATCCGGCATCCAGCCAGCCCAAGTCCTTGGGCTGAAAGAACTCTTTTCGCCGCGCGGACGCGCGTCGGCTGGATCCCGGCTCAAGGCCGGGATGACGGAAGCGGTTGCCATGAAACACCGGCAATAACATCTCTCACCCCTGCGGCGTCGAGGCCTTGCGGGCCGCCCGTCTTGCCAGGCCCAGCTGATGCTCGCGAAAGATGATGAAGATGCCGGCAAGGATAACGATCGCCGTGCCGATCAGCATCGTCACCGTGGGAATATCTCCGAACAGAATGTAGGAGACCGCGATGCCGAAGATGATGGAGCTGTATTCGAAGGGCGCGATGACCGAGACTTCGGCGTGCCGATAACTCTCCGTCAGGAAGATTTGCGCAACCCCGCCGCAGATGCCGCTGGTGATCAGCAGCATGGCCTGCGTCATGCTCAGAGCGCTCCAGCCGAAAGGCACGCTGACGAGCGACAGCAGCGTGGCGGTGAGCGAAAAATAAAGCACGATGGTCGGCGTCTTTTCTGTCTCCACCAGTTGCCGCACCTGGATCATCGCCAGACCGCCGAGCGCCGCACCGCACAATACGGCAATGGCCCCCAGCCCCTCACCCGCGGCAAAACCGCCTTCCCTCAGAAGCGTCATCTTCGGCCAGAGAATCACCAGCACGCCCGTCATACCGACGAAGACCGCGCTCCAGCGATAGATGCGCACCTTTTCATGCAGGATGACGGCCGCGAAAACGACCGCGAGAAGCGGCGAGGCATAACCGATGGCGATGAATTCCGGCAGCGGCAGCATGGTCAGCCCGTAAAAGCCGCAGGCCATGGACAGGATGCCCAGAAACCCGCGCTTGAAATGGCCGAAAAGATTATTGGTGTGCAGCGCGCTCGTCAGCGCATGCAGCCACGCCAGATAGACGACAATCGGGAGAATGGCGAAAGCGGAGCGGAAGAAGGTGATCTGGCCGGCAGGTACATCGCCTGCGGCCTTGATACAGGTCTGCATGACAAGAAAAAAGCCGACCGAAATCAGCTTCAGGCTAATCCCGCGAAAGGGATTCATCGGTTCGGCGTTCATTGGCAACTACTCATATCGGCTGCGCAAACACGCCATCGGGAGATTTTTCATGCGGGGAGGACGACGCAGGGGAATTGGAATTGCGCAAGGCTAGAGCATTCCTCCGGCGCTTTACAACAAAAAATGTAATTTACCCGTGAATTCCGTCGATTTGGGGAGGGATTGTTTTCGCGGCTGCGGAAATGATGCAAACCAAAAGCGACGCGCGCTAAAATTTGAAGAAAATAAAATATAATTTCAGCAATCGTTCAACATTTGCTGCCATGGTCCACAGGTCCGGCGGCGGGAGGATTGTCTGCATGGCCGGCAAAGCCTTCCATGGCGGGACAGAACGTCCTCCGACGCGCACATGAACGTGACGAATATTCTACCCATTTTACATCCGGGCCTTATGACGACATGATGCCGGGAAGACCACGCAAAGTTATTCAGGGACAGTCATGCGAACAGACACGGGCCAGATCGTTCACCTGGCAGATTACCGCCCCACCGATTTCGTTCTGGAGCGGGTGGATCTCACCTTCGAACTCGACCCCAAGAATACCAAGGTCGAAGCCCGTCTGATCTTTCACCGGCGCGAAGGCGCCGAGCGGCAGGCGCCGCTGGTTCTCGATGGCGACGAGCTGAAGCTTTCCAGCCTGCTGCTCGACCAGGTGGAGCTTCCCGCCGGTCAATATGAGGCGACGCCGGAGAGCCTGACCATCCGCGACCTGCCGGCGGAGGCGCCCTTCGAAATCTGCGTCACCAATTACATCAATCCGCAGGTCAATACGCAGCTCATGGGGCTTTACCGCACCAATGGCGTCTATTGCACCCAATGCGAGGCGGAAGGCTTCCGCCGCATTACCTACTTCCCCGACCGCCCGGATGTTCTGGCGCCCTATACAGTGACGATCATCGCGGCGAAGGACGGCAATCCCCTGCTGCTCTCGAACGGCAATTTCCTCGGCGGCGGCAATTACGATGAAGGCCGTCACTTTGCGGCATGGTTCGATCCGCATCCGAAGCCCAGCTATCTCTTCGCACTCGTCGCCGGCGATCTCGGCGTGGTGGAAGATACCTTCACCACCATGTCCGGCCGGGAAGTCGCGCTGAAGATTTATGTCGAGCACGGCAAGGAGCCGCGTGCGGCTTATGCCATGGACGCGCTGAAGCGTTCGATGAAGTGGGACGAAGAGCGCTTCGGCCGCGAATACGACCTCGATATCTTCATGATCGTCGCCGTATCCGATTTCAACATGGGCGCCATGGAGAACAAGGGTCTCAACGTCTTCAACGACAAATTCGTGCTGGCAGACCCGGAAACCGCCTCCGATGCGGATTACGCCAATATCGAGCGCATCATTGCGCACGAATATTTCCACAACTGGACCGGCAACCGCATCACCTGCCGCGACTGGTTCCAGCTGTGCCTGAAGGAAGGCCTGACGGTCTATCGCGATCAGGAATTTTCCGCCGAGATGCGCTCTCGGCCGGTCAAGCGCATCGCCGATGTGCGCCATCTGAAATCGGAGCAGTTTCCCGAGGATTCCGGCCCGCTGGCGCATCCGCCGCGTCCCGATACCTATCGCGAAATCAACAATTTCTACACGACGACCGTTTATGAAAAGGGTGCCGAAGTCACCCGCATGATCGCCACGATCCTCGGCGCGGACGACTTCAAGAAGGGCATGGACCTCTATTTCGAGCGCCATGACGGCGAAGCCGCCACCGTCGAGGATTTCGTCAGGAGCTTTGCTGACGCCAGCGGCCGTGACCTTTCGCAGTTTTCGCTGTGGTACACCGAAGCGGGCACGCCGCTCGTTTCCGTCTCCTCGGCCTACGACGCCGGCAACGCCACCTTCAGGCTGACGCTGGAGCAGACGACCGCGCCGACGCCCGGCCAGCCGGTAAAACAGCCGCGTCACATTCCGCTGTCGCTGGCTCTGATCCTCGACAATGGCCAGATCGCCGAGCCTCAGGCCGTCGAAGGCGGCGAGTATCGCGACGGCGTGCTGCATCTGACCGAACGCAACCAGACATTCTCCTTCTCCGGCATTTCCTCGCGGCCGGTGGTGTCGATCAACCGCAGCTTCTCAGCGCCGATCAATCTGGATTTCGAGCAGAATGCGGCCGATCTGGTGCAGATCGCCCGGCATGAGACGGACATGTTCGCGCGCTTTCAGGCGCTGACCGATCTTGCCCTGCCAGCGCTGATTGCCGCCACCAGGGCCGTGCAGAATGGCAAGGACGTTCAAACGGATGCGGAGCTGACCGCAACGCTCATCGAAATCATCGGCAACGACGCACTTGAGCCCGCCTTCAGGGCGCAGGCTCTCGCCTTGCCGAGCGAAACGGATATCGCCCGCGAAATGGGCGGCGACAATGACCCGGACGCCATCCACAAGGCGCGCAACGCCACCATCAAGGCCATTGCGACAGCCGGGCTCGAAACGCTGCGGCGGCTTGCCGAAAGCACGGCTGATGGCGAGGCCTACAGCCCGGATGCGGCAAGTGCGGGACGCCGTTCGCTGCGCAACGGCGCGCTGACCTTCCTCGCCTTTGCCGAGGAAACGCCGGCCCGCGCGGCAAAGGCCTTTACTGAGGCCACCAACATGACCGATCTCGCCCATGCGCTCAGCGTGCTGACCCAGCGTTTCCCGGAAAGCACGGAGACAAAGGAAGCGCTTGCCGCCTTCGAAAAGCGCTTTGCCGACAATGCGCTCGTGCTCGACAAGTGGTTCTCGCTGCAGGCAGCCATTCCGGGCGACGGCGCACTCGACCGGATCAAGGCACTGATGAAATCGAAACATTTCATCGCCACCAATCCGAACCGGGTCCGCTCGCTCGTCGGCACGCTTGCCTTCGCCAACCCTACCGGCTTCCACCGCGCCGATGGCGCCGCTTACCGGTTCCTGGCGGAGCAGATCATCGCCATCGACAAGCGCAATCCGCAGCTTGCCGCCCGCATTCTCACTTCCATGCGCTCCTGGCGGTCGCTGGAGGCAAGCCGTGCCGAGCACGCCAAGGCGGCGCTTTCGACGATCGCCGACGCCAAGGGCCTGTCGACGGATGTAAGCGACATCGTCGGGCGCATCCTGAAGGGCTGACCGCCCCGCCAAAACTCCGGACAATGCCGATACGCCGTCTTGATCGCCATCAAGGCGGCGTATTGCGTTGCGCGGCATGATGGTGCGCGAGAGGCCGGGAACGGCTGAAGACCGGAAAGGAATTTCAGATGACGGATATGTCCAGGACCAGCGCTTCGTTTCAGCGCTTCATGACCGATGCTCCGGCCCACAAGGCGGCATGGTTTCAGGCCGTGCAGGGTCTCGGGGCGGCGTCCACGCTCGATGCGAAAACACAGAGCCTGATCTATATCGGCATTCTTGCCGCCCTGCGTCTTGAAAGCGGTCTCGCCTTTCACGTGATGGAAGCCAAGGTGCGGGGCGCAAGCCGCGACGATATCATCAGTGCGGTGCTGACCGGTCTTCCGGCGGCCGGCAATGGCGTGATCAGCGCGCTTGGCCCGGCTCTCGACGCCTTCGACGGAGCCTGACGCCTGTTCCAGCGGCGCTCCGCAAAGACCGGATCAGATTGCCGGCTCACTGATTTCGTTCATAATTCCCGCCTTCACCAAAGCGGAAACAGACCGTCCCGAAAAAATACGGAGTCGGTTCAAGGGGTTAAAATTCTTTTAACTTTTGCCTCTGGACACGGCGAATCGCATTTGATTCACTAGTCATATTCGAGCGGCGGCGCTTCGAATCACTGGGGACATCTTGAAGGCGGGACAATGACGAACGTGCGGCGGGCGACTGCGGGCGATGAGCGGCCGTATGCCAAATTTTCTGATCTTGCGGCCTGGGGCGAAAGGCTTTCCAGCGACCTGATGGGTTTGATGAATGGCTCCGACCGCCCGATGCCGCAGGTCGAGACCCTGCTGAAACGTCTCATTCCCATTCTCATCCTCGCCTTTCTCGTCGTCGTCGCGGCCTCGCGCATGCTGGGCATCGTTGCCGAATATAGCCGCATGGAAGAGGCCGCCCGCCATTCCACGGCGCTGACGGCGCTGACGGCCAAGGCGGCCCTTCTCAACAACGATACCGTTTTCACCGCGCAGGACCGTGCCCGCGCCGAAGCCAATCTGGTCGCGGCGCTGCCATCCGGCAGCCTTGCCGACGGCACCATGGTGCTTCTTTCGGGCAGCAATGGCCGCATTTTCGCGGGCGCCGGCAAGGAAGCGATGCTTTATATCGGCACGTCGCTGCCGGCTTTGCTTCCTGAAATAGCCATCGTGCAGCGTTTCCCCGGTGCGCCCGGCACCATCGAGACCAATATTGACGGCCAGCAGCACTATGCGACGATGATCCCCTTCGGCGACGACGGCGCGATGGTGATCGCGGCCCGCTCGCTACAGCCGATCCGTTCCTTCTGGCGCAGCGAAATCGCCATGAACGTGACGCTGTTTGCCGGCATCTCCTCGATCCTGCTGGTCGTGCTCTATGCCTATTACATGCAGGTGAAGCGCGCCCGCGACGCCGACGACATCTTCGCCGAATCCAACCTGCGGGTCGAAACCGCGCTGTCTCGCGGCCGCTGCGGCTTGTGGGATTTCGATCTTTCCACCCGACGCATGTTCTGGTCGGGTTCGCTCTACGAAATTCTCGGGCTGCCGCCCAAAGCAGCGCCGCTTTCCTTCTCCGACGCCGCCCGCATGATGCATTCCGAAGACGGCAATCTCTATGAGCTTGCCCGCGCCGTCGGCTGCGGCAATCTGCGCCAGATCGACCAGATCTTCCGCATGCGCCATGCCAAGGGCCATTATGTCTGGCTGCGCGCCCGCGCCCAGGTCATCCGCACCAATAACGGCCCGCGCGTCATCGGCATCGCCATGGATGTGACCGAACAACACCGCCTTGCGCAACGCTACGCCGAGGCCGACCAGCGCCTTGCCGACGCCATCGAGTCCACCTCGGAAGCCTTCGTGCTATGGGACAAGAACGACCGTTTGGTGATGTGCAACACCCATTACCAGAAGGCCTATGGCCTGCCGGACAGCGTGCTGGTGGCCGGCACGGAAAAAAGCACCGTCTATGCCGCAGCCGCCCGCCCCGTCGTTGAACGTCGCGTTGCCGATCCGGACCAGTCCGGCCTGTCGCGCACCACCGAAGTGCAGCTTGCCGATGACCGCTGGCTGCAGATCAACGAACGCCGCACCCGCGATGGCGGTCTCGTCTCGGTCGGCACCGATATTACCCTTCTGAAGCGCCATCAGGAACGACTGCGCGATTCCGAGCGCCGGCTGATGGCCACCATCGGCGATCTTTCCGCCTCGCAGCACAAGCTGGAGCGGCAGAAGACCGAGCTTTCCGACGCCAACGCCAATTACCTCGCCGAAAAAGAGCGCGCCCAGGCCGCCAACCGGGCGAAATCCGAATTCCTCGCCAATATGAGCCATGAGCTGCGCACGCCGCTCAACGCCATTCTCGGCTTTTCCGACATCCTGCAAAACGAAATGTTCGGACCGGTCGGTTCGCCGAAATATTCCGAATATGCCCGCGATATTCACGATAGCGGCAAACACCTCTTGAACGTCATCAACGATATTCTCGACATGTCGAAGATCGAGGCGGGCCATATGCGCATCAACCGCGAGACAATCGATCTCGCGCCGCTGATCGAGGAAACCCTGCGGCTGACCGCCATTCAGGCCGAGCAGAAGAACATCACCGTGCAGCAGAAGGTCTGCGCTGGGCTGACCATGCAGGGCGACCGTCGCGCCATGAAGCAGATCATGCTCAACCTGCTCTCCAACGCCGTGAAATTCACCGGCGACGGCGGCCGCATCGCGCTGCGCACCCATGTGCATCAGGCGGCGATGATCCTCACCATCGCAGACACCGGCATCGGCATTCCCGCCCAGGCGCTCAACAAGATCGGCCAGCCCTTTGAACAGGTGCAGAGCCAATATGCCAAGAGCCAGGGCGGCTCCGGCCTCGGGCTTGCGATTTCCCGCTCGCTCGTCAAGCTGCATGGCGGCACGATGAAAATCCGCTCCTGTGAGGGCCGTGGCACGGTGGTGACGATCATCATTCCGCATGCGGCGGGGTGCTGCGGGACGGTGCATTGAGGTGGCGTCGGACGCGCTGAGTTTCCTGCAATATGTACAGGTCGAGTGCGCGATTACCCCCCTCTGCCCTGTCGGGCATCTCCCCCTCAAGGGGGGAGATCAGCTAGACGGATGCTCCCCGCCAAATTCGCAACGTTTGAGATGATCGCGCCGTTGCTGCATATCGATCTCCCCCCTTGAGGGGGAGATGCCCGGCAGGGCAGAGGGGGGTGAAGCCTTACCCACCCACATCACCCACCATTCTTCACCGTCCCCACAAACGCCTTCCGCACCGCCTTCGCCAGCCGCTTCACCTCTCCCTCCAGTGTAGGAATGTCAGGGCAATCCCCCGCCCGGCAGACGAGATCAGTGAGACCCGCCGGCGCCTCCTTCGGGTTGAAGGCGCCATCGATGCACAGCCGTACGATCTGCGATATTTCCGTATAAAGCCCCATCGCCGCCATGCAGTCATCGAAAGCCTGCGGCTCCATGACAGGCGCGGCGAGCGCCTGCAGCGCCTCGGCCGTGTTGCGCCCCGGTTCGTGCGCGGCAAGCCCCTTCACCGGCCCCACCAGCGCCAGATATTGGGCGATGAATTCGAGGTCGATCAGCCCGCCATTCATGAGCTTGAAATCCCAGTTGTTTTCCGGCGGCTTTTCCTGCTCGATGAGGTTTCGCATCTCCAGCACATCGGCCGAGACCTTGGCCACATCGCGCTTCTGCGAAAGGATGGAGGCGATGATGCGGCGTGCATCCTCCATCAGCGAGGCATCGCCGCAGATCAGGCGGGCGCGGGAGAGCGCCATGTGCTCCCAGGTCCAGGCCTCCTCGCGCTGGTATTTCTCGAAAGCGGAAATCCGCGTCGCCACCGGCCCCTTGTTACCGGAGGGGCGCAGCCGCATGTCCACCTCGTAAAGCACGCCCTCCGCCGTCGGCGCGGAAAGCGCGGCGATCAGTCTCTGGGTGACGCGGGTGAAATAACGCACGACATCGAGCGGCTTTGCGCCGGTGGATTCATGGGCGGCATCGTCATAATCGTAAAGCAGAATGAGATCGACATCCGAACCGGCCGTCAGCTCGAAGGAGCCGAGCTTGCCCATGCCCATGACAGCCACGCGCCCGCCGGGATAAGGCCCATGCGCCGCTTCCATCTCCGCCAGAACCGCATTCAGCGCCGCCTCGATGACAAGATCGGCAAGGTGGGTGAAGGCGCGGGCGGCAACCTCGCCGCGGATCGCGCCGGTCAGCAGCCGAACCCCGATCAGGAACCGCTGTTCGGCAGCGAAAATGCGAAGTCGGTCGAGAATATCCTCATAATGCCGGGCATTGGAGAGAAAGCTTCCCATGCGGTGGGCGAGATAATCGCGCGTCGGCACGTCGCTCATCAATGCCGGGTCCAGCATGCCGTCGAAGACATGCGGACGGGCGGCGATGATTTCGGCAAGGCGCGGTGCGGACGACATGATCGTCACCAGCAGGTCAAGCAGCGCCGGGTTGTTTCCGAGCAGCGAAAAGAGCTGGATGCCCGCGGGCAGACCGGAGAGGAAATTGTCGAAACGCAGCAGCGCGTCATCGGCCCGCTTGCTTTCACCGAAGGCCCTGAGCAGGTCAGGCGTCAGCTCCGTCAACCGCTCGCGCGCCTCGACGGATTGCGTCGCCCGGTAGCGGCCATTGTGCCAGGTGCGGATGACGCGGGAAATATCCTCCGGCCGCTCGAAGCCGAGGGCGGAGAGCGTCTTTAACGTATCGGGATCGTCCTTCTGGCCGGTGAAGACCAGATTGCCGGCCTCGCCAGACAGTTTCACCTCCTGCTCGAACAGCGCCGAATAACGCCGCTCCACCAGCCGCAGCACCTGTTCCAGCTTTTCCGAAAAGGCCTTGGTGTCCTCGAAACCGAGCATGAAGGCGATGCGCTTCAGTTCGGCTTCGGTGTCGGGTAGCACATGGGTCTGCTCGTCGCGCACCATCTGGATGCGGTGCTCCACCTCACGCAGGAACCAATAGGCCTCCGTCAGGCTGTCGCGCGTCTCGGCGTCGATCCATTTCGCCTCGGTTAGCGCCGCAAGCGCCTCCTGCGTTGCGCGCACCCTGAGCGCCGGCATGCGGCCGCCGGCGATAAGCTGCTGGGTCTGCGCGAAGAACTCGATCTCGCGGATGCCGCCGCGCCCGAGCTTGACATTGTGGCCCTTCACCGCAATCGCGCCATGGCCCTTATGGGCGTGGATCTGCCGCTTGATGGAATGAATATCGGCAATCGCCGCATAATCGAGATATTTGCGGAAGATGAAGGGCGTCAACTCGCGCAGGAAATTCTCACCCGCCTTGATATCGCCCGCCACCAGCCGCGCCTTGATATAGGCGGCGCGTTCCCAGTTCTGCCCCCTGCCCTCGTAATAAAGCAGCGCCGCCTCCACGGGGATGGCGAGCGGCGTCGAGCCGGGATCGGGGCGCAGCCGCAGATCGGTGCGGAAGACGTAACCATCGGCCGTGCGCTCCTGCATGATGCGGACCAGGCGGCGCATCATCCGACCGAAATTCTCCGTCGCATCATAGGGATCGTCCATGATGCCGGCTGAAGGTTCGAAGAACACTACGGCGTCGATATCGGAGGAATAGTTCAGTTCGCGCGCGCCGAGCTTGCCCATGCCGAGCACGATGAGGCCCGACCCGTCGCTGGGGGCTGCGACATTCTTCAGTTTCAGCTTGCCGCTCTCATGGGCGGCGAGCAGCAGGTGATCGATGGCGGCGGAAAGCGATGCATCCGCCATGTCGCTCAGCCAGCGTGTCGTATCGCGGGCGGTGAAGATGCGCGCCAGATCGGCAAGTGCTGCGATGAAAGAGAGCCGCCGCTTGGCCACCCTCAGCCGCGACATCACCTCGTTTTCGCTCGGCACCCCGCCTTCTTCGCCCGGCTTCCAGCAATCGCGCGCCTCATGGACGAGACCCGCCAGCAGCGGCTCGAGCGGTTTCGACATCGCCAGCGACAAAAGCCCCTCATCCGCCGACGCCATGTCACGCAGATAGGGGGACAGCGTGAAAGCCGCGGCGATAAAATCCTTCAGCGGACTTTCCCCGGCAAGCAGCGCGGCCACCGCCGGCTCGCTTTTGCCGATATCCTTCAGCGTCGAAAGAACGGATTTCAGTTCCGTCTGCGTGTAGGGGCGGATCACGCCCGGCAGAACCTCGCTCAGCCGCCTTTCAGCGGTTTCCCGTTTCGTCACTTTGTCTCTCCCTCTTCCGACTATCCTCTCGCCGCTCCCTGACATGCGGCTTTCAGGACCGGATGCGCCGCACCCGAAACGTCCCTGCCGCCGCACCTCTCGGAATCCTCCCGGCGCATGCATCTGGCGTTGTAACAAATGCAGGCCGCTTTGCGATCATAAAACCGCCGATGGCGATGTTTTCCAAAGCGCCGTTCCCCGTAATGTCTCCGCAATTGTGCCCGCGTAGCGTCAGCCTCAACGAAACCCGACTCCCCGGTTTTCCAACGCTCGGTGTTGCAACGGATATGATCATGAAACAGATTTTTACAGCGAAATTGCAAAAGAACCTGCGCGCGATGGCCCTTTGCCTGACGGCGCTGCCCATGGCGCAGGCCGTCTGCACACCCGTTTTTGCCGCCGACATCGGCAAATCGGACCGGTTGGCCGATCCGCAGGGCAATTTCGACAATGCCCGCTACAGCAGCTCCAGCGACTGGAAGATCACGCTCGGTGTCGGTGCCGCCTACGCCCCCAAATATGAAGGCTCTGACAAGCTGGAAGCAGGCGCCGTGCCGCTGGTTTCAATCGAATATGGAGATACACTGAGCATCGATTTCAGCGGTGTCACCGTCAACCTTTTGAACCACAACGGCTTCAGGCTGGGTGTGAAGGGCGGCTGGGAAGCCGGGCGCAAGGAAAAGGACGACAGGAAAAACCTGCGCGGAATGGGCGATATCAAGGCGGCCGGCGTGGTCGGCGGCGTCATCGCCTATGGCGTGGACCCCTTCGACATCTACGCCAAGGTGGACAAGACCATCGACGGCAGCGAAGGCCTGACCGCGACCATCGGCGCCAGCGTCTCGCACAAGGTGGACCAGTTCATCCTGGGCGCCGACCTTTCCGCCACCTGGGCCGACGACAAGCACATGAAATCCTATTTCGGCGTCACCTCGGCCCAGTCCGCCCGCTCGGGCCTGCGCCGCTTCGACGCGAAATCAGGCTTCAAGCGCGTCGACGCCAGCGCCTCCGTCACTTACCTTATGACCGAGAACTGGTCTATCACCGGCACAGGCGGCGTCGGCTTCCTGCTGGGCGATGCCAAGGACAGCCCCCTGTCGAAGAAAGATATTCAGCCGTTTGCGATGGTGGGCGTGGCTTACACGTTCTGAACCGCGAGCAGGAGAACCGCGCGGCCACGGATGCGAACTCCGCCACGTCCCCAATGAGGAAAGGCGTCCCTGCCCTCACGCCTCCTCACCCGGTGAAGCGCCGCAAGGCGTTTCACCGGGGCCGCGATGGTCCACAGAACCGGCGGCCGGTTCCAGCGTGCCCTTATAAGCGACGACGAGACCGATGAAGGGCAGAGAAATTTCCACATCGAAGTGGAAGCGGCCGTTTTCCTCTGACTCGAAACTCTGACCCTTCGGCAGAAGAAAGCCGGGCAGCGGTACGCCCAGAAGATGCCATCGCCGGGGGATGAGAGCCAGCCGGCCGCCATCGAGCACCAGCGCCAGAGCGACGGTAACGACGCCGAAGCGCTCCGCCAGCAGATATTGATCCTTGCCCATGCCGGCCGACTGTGTGGACGAGAAGCGCCGCCCGCCGAAATTCCGCGTCCAGCGCTCCTTGCCCTTTTCCGGCCTGAAGGTGACCCTGACGGGAATCTGCTTTCCCGCCTGCGGAAAGCCGACGAGCGCGGAAACCATGCGGGCCAGCATGCCCTGTCCGCGGCGTATCTCGGCGACCCCGCTCCATTGTCGCGGAGCCTTGCTGTCGTGCAGTTCCCGCAGCCGCGGCGCCAAGTCATCGAAGGCCGGGCCGAGAAGCTGGCGGAACAGCGGGACGTCGGGTTCCTCGCGGCGGAACCCCGTGTAGATCGTCTTGCTGCGGAAAAGCCGGTCGTAATCGGCAAGGTTCAGCGCATCCGTACCAGCGCGTGCGCCGGGCAGCGGGCGCTCGCCGCTCAGCATCTTGCGGACAAGGGCCTCGATAGCCATGGAGGGGATGTAGGGGCCATCATCGCCTTCGGCCAGCAAATGCCAGCTCATCTCCATCGGCCTGCCCGCTGCACGCCCCTGCGCGCGGACGAACATGCCGCCGCGATGTTCGCCAAAGCGCATCCGGTTCAGCACGGCATGAAACAGCGGCGATAGCGGCGCGAATGAGGGAAGGCCGAACCGCGCTCGCGCTTTCGCCAGAAGGTTCAACATGCGGTGCAAAAACTCCGGCACGGGACCGGCCCCCATCCATATATCGGTCATCGACGGGTGTTCCGGTGGAATCACCTGCAAATCCGGCACATCGACCAGCGAAAAGTGAATATTGCGCAACGGCAGCCTGCCGGGCACGGCGACGGTGAAGCGCCTGCTTTCCGCAAGGCCGACGCCATGCGACGGCCCGCCATGCCGCCAGAGTTTTACCGGCGCGCCGGCATAACCCACGACCGCCCGCATGACGTTGAGGCCGATCCCGGCATAAGGAGACGGCGCTATTCCGCCCTCGACGGCGAGAATGTCCATGGTCCTTTCCATTTCGCGCAGAACGGCGGCCGTCAGAACGGGAAAACTGCTGACGCCTGACAGAACGAAAACACCGGCGGCTTTTGCCCGCTCGTCGAATTGGCTGACGCCGAAAACGAAATCGGCGGCATCGGCGAAATCGAGATAGTCTATCCCGGCGTCGATGCATGCCGTTATCACGCCGTAACATGCGCTGCCATAGGTCTGGAAAGGCCCCGATGCATCGACGACAAGGTCGGGCTTGTGGATGCGCAGGGCGTCTGCGATATCGCGGCGATCGAGCATCAGCGGGCGCAATTGCGCCTGTCCGCACCAGGCTGTGCAAAAGGCCTCCGCCCGTGCGCGGCTGCGGCCGCAGACGAGAATTTCAAGGCTGGACATATCGGCAAGCAGTTCCGCCAGTCGACCGCCGAACACACCATAACCACCGAGGATCAATATTTTCATTACCCTGCCGACGCCTCTGTGCCACTGCCCGGTTTACCTGAACGGGGGGCCATTGCCATGGTCAAAGGATTCTCTCCCGGTACTCCGGCGGCGCTACCCAGCATTCTTCGCGTTTTCCGAACCATCGGTATCGATGGCGGGCGACATAACGATAGACGGGATCGCGCAGGAATGCGGGAACGATGCGCAGGACGCCCAGCAGCAGCCAGGGCATGCCAAGCGCTTCATAGATGCTCAACACGGCATCGCTGTCCTGCCGCACCCTGTCGCCATCCACGACCAGCAGGCTGACCGGATTTTTCGGGTCCATGCCATGACGCCGATAGATTTCCGCCCCCGCTTCTCCCTGCATGGATGCGAGCCGGAAGTATCCCCGCCTGTCATGCCGCAGAACGAATTGCGCATTCACGGAACACAACACACATTCGGCATCGAAGAGGATGATCGGGTGATGCCGGTCGACGGCCAAGGGAATTGTGCCTGCCATCCGTCGCAAGTCCTTTTGTCGATCACATCAAACCGACCTATGAAGTTCAGCAATAATCCAGACGAATATTCTTCCGATCATCTGTCAATTCAATCGCAAAAGACAGTTATTTTTCGAGGAGTTTCCACGCAAACATCGGTGATCACCATTGGTTACGAACGCTTGCGTCACAGGACAGATTGCAGGCGTCTCTGACGCCACGCATTCCTGCAAAATTCGACCCTGTTTTACCGGCGCGGTTTGACTGTTATGTACCATGCCGGGTTCGTACGAGACGCATCAGGGTTTCGGAAGGGGAAACACCATCGAAACGGTCAGCCCCGGACAGGCGGCATTCGTGGCATCCGTGTCCGACAGCGTCAGCGATCCGCCATGCAGCTCCATCACGGCCTCCACCAGCGACAGGCCGAGCCCGGTTCCGGGTTTCGAGCGGCTTTCATCCAGCCTGACGAAGCGTTTCAGCACCTCGCCGCGTTTGTCGGCGGGAATGCCGGGGCCGTTATCGGCGACGGAGAGCACGATGGCCTCCGGTTCCCTTGCCAGACGTACAACGAGTTTTTTATCGCCTTCGCCCTCGCAGGCATATTTCATGGCATTGTCGATGAGGTTGGAGAGCGCCTGGCCGATCAGCTCGCGGTTGCCCTTTACCGAAAGGTCAGCCTCTATTTCGGCCTCCAGCACAAGCCCGGCATCCTCGGCCACCGGCTCGTAGAGTTCGGCGCTGTCGGCGGCAATCGCCGAGACGTCCACATCGGTCATTTCTGCTGCAATTGAGCCGGCCTCGACGCGGGAAATCATCAGGAGCGCGTTAAAGGTGCGGATAAGCTGGTCGGATTCGGCGATGATGCCTTCAAGCGCTGCGCGCCGTTTCGTCTCGTCATTGTCGTCAAGCGCTGCGGCCGCCTTGTTGCGCAGCCGCGTCAGCGGCGTCTTCAGATCATGGGCGATATTGTCGGAGACCTGCCGCAGGCCTTCATTCAGCTTTTCGATGCGGCCGAGCATGGCGTTGAGCGAGCCGGACAGGCGGTCGAATTCATCGCCGGAGCGGCCCTGCGGCAGTCGCTGCGAAAGGTCGCCCGCCATGATCTTCTTGGTCGCCGCCGACATGCGGTCGATGCGTTTCAGCGCGTTGCGGCCGATGCCGAACCAGATGAGCAGCGCGCCGCCGCCCATGATGGCGAGCGCCACCATCAGCGCATTGCGCACCAGCGCCCGGAACTTGGTGGGTTCGCCGAGGTCGCGGCCAATCAGGATGCGCAGGCCATTGTCCAGCATGAAGACATTGGCGGTGGCCAGATGCTGCACGCTGTCGCCGCTTTCGGAGTAACGCTCGTAACGGAAAGGAAAACCGGTCCAGCCTTCCTTGTCGAAAACGCCCGGCTGCACCGAAGCGACGTTGCCGGCAAGGATTTCGCCATTCGGCCCGGCGATGACGTAAAGGCTCGCCCCCGGCTGGCGGGCGCGGCGTTCCATCATTCGCAGCAGCGGGTTGATGCCGCCGCGATTATAGATGCGCTGCACATCCGAGACTTCCTGCAAGACGGCGTCACGCGTCTGCTGGTTCAGCAGCCGTTCGGAAAGGGCAGTGACATAAAAGACCAGGAAGGCGGCGCAGAGCGCAAACAGCAAAATATAGAGCGCCGAAAGGCGCACCGCTGTCGACCGGAACACTATTCTGAGGCGGGCCATTTTCGCCAATCAGCCCTCGTCCTTCATCATGTAACCGGCGCCGCGAATGGTCTTTAGAAGCGGCTTCTCGAAGTCCTTCTCGATCTTCGAGCGCAGGCGCGAGACATGCACGTCGATGACATTGGTCTGCGGGTCGAAATGATAGTCCCAGACGTTTTCGAGAAGCATGGTGCGGGTCACGACCTGACCGGCATTCTTCATCAGATATTCGAGCAGGCGGAATTCGCGCGGCTGCAGCAGGATTTCCTTGCCGTTGCGGCGGACGTCGTGGGAGAGCCGGTCGAGTTCGAGATCGCCGACCCGGTAGATCATGTCCTGCTCGGGCTTGCCCTTGCGGCGGCCCAGCACCTCGATGCGGGCGAGCAATTCGGAAAAGGCATAGGGTTTCGGCAGATAATCATCGCCGCCGGCGCGCAGGCCGGTGACGCGGTCATCCACCTGCCCCAGCGCGGAAAGGATCAGAACCGGCGTCTCGATGCCGCGGCGGCGCAGCTCGCTGATGACGGAAAGTCCGTCGCGGCGCGGCAACATGCGGTCGATCACCATCACGTCGTAAGCGTTCTCGCAGCCCATGAACAGGCCGCTCTCACCGTCGCTCGCATGGTCGGCGACGATCCCGGCTTCGCGGAACGCCTTGGTCATATAGGCCGCAGCCTCGAGGTCGTCTTCAATGACAAGAATCTTCATGTGCGGGACAATAGCGCCCTCGCCCTTTTCCGCACAACCGGAAACAGATGCGACAGACATTTCCTGAACCTTGTTTTCCATGAGGTTTCCTCCGAAGACCTGGTCTTTGGCGTTATCTGGCTTCAAGACGGGGCGACCGCCTGTGGAGTGAGTGGTTGCCGCTTATTCTTCCCCGGCGGGGAGAAGAAGCGGGCCGTAGCGCCCTGCCATGCTCAACCGCCCCATCTCAAGAGCGGGATACGATGCCGGCTCCCGAAAGAACCGGCATCGCCTTTCAGCCTATCAACCCTGGTCGATATCCAAAGCGATGAAGCGGCTGCCATCGTCCGTCTGGATCTGGAACAGCGCCTTGGAGCGTCCGTCCTTCTTGGCCTGTTCAAGGATCTTCTCGATATCGGCGGCGGAAGCGACCTGCTGGTTGTTGACCGAGGTGATCTTCTCACCCGTCTTCAGGCCACGGGCGGCGGCATCGCTGTCGGGGTCGACATCGGTGATGGCAAGGCCGTTGCCGTCATCGGCGGGCGCAACCGTCAGGCCGAGGCTGGAGAGCACCTTTTCGCTGGAGGACTGGCTGCCCTTGTCGTCGTTCTGGGCAGGCGTCGCCTTGGAAGCATCGTCGCTGGCGAGATCGCCGAGCGTTACCGTGACAGGCTGCGACTTGCCGCCGCGCCACAGCGAGATTTCAACCTTGGTGTTGGGCGCCATGCCGCCGATGCGGCGCGACAGGTCGCGGGCATCCTTGACGGGCTCGCCATTGACGGCGGTGATGATGTCGCCCTGCTTGATACCGGCCTTGTCGCCCGGCGAGCCGGCCTGCGGCGAAACGACGAGCGCGCCGCTGGCTTCGGAAAGGCCGAGCGATTCGGCGATATCCTTGCTGACGGGCTGAATCTGCACGCCGAGCCAGCCACGTTCCACCTTGCCGTCCTTCTGCAGGTCGGCGATCACGTCCTTGGCGACCGATGCCGGAATGGCGAAGGCGATGCCGACATTGCCGCCGGAAGGCGAGAAGATGGCGGTGTTGATGCCGACGACTTCACCGTTGAGGTTGAAGGCGGGACCGCCCGAGTTACCACGGTTCACGGCGGCGTCGATCTGCAGGTAGTCGTCATAGGGGCCGGAGCCGATATCGCGGCCGCGGGCCGAGATGATGCCGGATGTCACCGTACCGCCAAGACCGAAGGGGTTGCCGACGGCGACAACCCAGTCACCAACGCGGATCTTGCTGTCATCGGCAAATTGGACATAGGTGAACTTGCGGTTCACATCGACCTTCAGCAGCGCCAGATCGGTGCGCGGATCGCGGCCGACGAGCTTGGCATCGAGTTCGGTACCGTCATTCATCACGATCGTATAGGCGGAGCCGTCATCGACGACGTGGTTGTTGGTGACGATGTAACCGTCTTCGGAAATGAAGAAGCCGGAGCCCTGAGCGACGGGGCGCAGCGGACCCTTGCCGTCACGGTGGCGGTTCGGGCCACGGTCGGAGCGATCCTGGTTGGGGCCGCCGAATTCCTTGAAGAAGCGCTTCAGCGGATGGTCGTCCGGCAGCTGGTCGAGGCCACGGCCACCGAAATTGAAGGAGAAATTGCTGCTATCATCGGAAGCGGGCTGCACGTTGGACTGCACGCGAACGGAGACGACGGCAGGCGATACCGCATCGACCACATTGGCGAAACTCGGAACCTGCGGCGCAGTCACCTCGACGGGGGCGGCAAACGAATGGAGGATCGGTGCGGCGATGCCGGTGGAAAGCATCAGCGCCGCAAGGCCGCCAACGGTCGTGGCCTTCAAAGCCGTCTTCAGCGAGGCCGTCTTCAGCGAGGAATGGCCGTTTTGCGAATGAGACATGGTGTACCTTCTTTCTTCATTCAGACTGGAGCCCGTTTGACCGGGGAAGCGGTGGATGATGAAGATATAGGAGGCGACACCTTACGGCGAAGTGTCTGACGAATGAAAAATCCGTAATGTTGAAAAAGAACCGTGGGGAAAAATGAAAAACGGTTATTTTTCAATGAGATTGCGAATTCTCATCTCTTCGTCCGCGCTCAGTTTCTGCGGCTGTTCCTGGCTTGCGCGACGGCGCGAAAACACGAAGACGGCGAAAATTCCCGCAAGGGTGAGACCGATGGGCGCGCCCCACAAAAGCACGGTGCGCAGGCTGAGACGCGGTTTCAGGAGCACGAACTCGCCGTAACGCGACACGACATAATCGATGACGGCCTTGTCGCTGTCGCCCTCGACCAGCCGTTCGCGCACCAGAACCCGCAGGTCACGCGCCAGCTCGGCATTGCTGTCGTCGATGGACTGGTTCTGGCAGACCATGCAGCGGAGCTGAGACGTGAGGTTGCGGGCGCGCTGCTCCAGCACGGGGTCTTTCAGCACTTCGTCCGGATTGAACGCGAAGGCCGGAGAGGCTGCTGCGAAGATGAGGGTGAGAATAAGAGCGAGCCTTGCCACTCTCTCCCTCATTCCTGTTCCCCGGAACAAGGCCGCACTCATTCCGCCGCCTCCGGCATTGCAGCCCGCACCGGCTTCGCCTTGCGATTCGGCGCTCCGACCCGCAACCGTCTGTCGGAGAGCGAGATAAAACCGCCCGCCATCATGAACAGCGTGCCGCCCCAGATGCACAGGATGAAGGGTTTCCACCAGATGCGCACCACCATGCCGCCATCGGCCATGGGGTCACCCAGCGAGACATAAAGCTGGCTGAGGCCGAAGGTCAGGATGCCGGCTTCCGTCGTCGGCATGCGCCTCGCGGTATAGAGCCGCTTGGACGACCAGACATCGGCCACCTCCACCCCCGCCTTGCGCACGGTAAAATGGCCGCGATCCTCGGTAAAATTCGGGCCGACGGCGTGGCGGACGCCATCGAAGGTCAGGCTGTAACCGCCCGCTTCCGCCGCCATGCCCTCTTTCATTTCCAGGACCGTCTCGGTCTCGAAAGTGGTGACGATGACGATGCCGAGCACGGTGATGCCAAGCCCCATATGCGCCAGCGCCGTGCCGAAGGCCGAACGCGGCAGGCCCTTCAGGCGGCGAAACGCGATACCGAAGGCGAGCTTGCCGAAATTGGCGCGATACCAGAGATCGGCGAAAGCGCCGAAGATCAGCCAGAAACCGGCGGCGATGCCGAGTGCGGCCAGCACCGGACCGCCATTTTCGATGTACCAGAGCGTCAGCCCGGCAAGGGCTGCAAGCGCTGCCGCCACATAAAGCCGCTGGAAGGCTCCGAGAAGATCGCCGCGCTTCCAGGCGAGCATCGGTCCAAAAGGCGTGACGATCAGGATCGGGATCATCAGCAGACCGAAGGTGAGGTTGAAGAAAGGCGCGCCGACCGAGATTTTTTCGCCCGTCAGCGTTTCCAGAATGAGCGGGTAAAGCGTGCCGATCAGCACGGTCGCGGTCGAGACCGTCAGGATGAGGTTGTTGAGGACAAGCGACCCTTCGCGCGAGATCGGCGCAAACAGGCCACCGGCCTTCAGGGAAGGTGCACGCCATGCAAAGAGCGCGAAGGCGCCGCCGATGAAGACGGTCAGGATGCCGAGAATGAAGATGCCGCGGCTCGGATCGGTAGCGAAAGCGTGGACCGAGGTGAGCACGCCGGAGCGGACGAGGAAGGTGCCGAGCAGCGACAGCGAAAAGGTCATGATCGCCAGAAGCACAGTCCAGATCTTCAGCGCCTCACGCTTTTCCATGACGAGCGCCGAATGCAGCAGCGCGGTTCCGGCAAGCCACGGCATGAAGGAAGCGTTTTCCACCGGATCCCAGAACCACCAGCCGCCCCAGCCGAGTTCATAATAGGCCCAGTAGGAGCCCATGGAGATGCCGGCGGTCAGGAAGGTCCATGCGGCGAGTGTCCATGGCCGCACCCAGCGCGCCCAGGCGGCGTCGATGCGTCCTTCCAGCAGCGCCGCAACGGCAAAGGAGAAGCAGACGGAAAAGCCGACATAACCGAGGTAAAGCAGCGGCGGATGGATGGCGAGGCCGAAATCCTGAAGAATGGGATTGAGGTCCTGCCCCTCGGCGGGCACCGGCTCCAGCCGCAGGAACGGGTTGGAGGTGAGCAGGATAAACAGCAGGAAGGCGACCGAAATCCATGCCTGCACCGCAAGCACATTGGCTTTGAGCGTTTCCGGCAGGTTGCGGCCGAAGGCGGCGACGAGCGCGCTGAAAAACACGAGGATGAGCAGCCACAGCAGCATGGAGCCTTCGTGGTTGCCCCAAACGCCGGTCAGCTTGTAGATCATCGGCATTAGCGAATGGGAGTTTTCCCAGACATTGCGCACGGAAAAATCCGAGACGGCATAAGCCCGCGTCAGCGCCGCGAAGGAGAAGGCGACCAGCAGGAACATCAGGACCGAGCCGAGCGAGGCGACATCCATCAGCGCCCGGTCGTTGCGGCGCGCGCCGATGACCGGCAGCGTCGAGACGATAAGCCCCACACCGAGCGCCAGAACCAGAACATAATGGCCGATCTCGTTGATCATCTGGTCGCTCCGGTCTTGTCGGAAGAAGTTGCGCTGGCCGTTGGCGTTGCGGCGGCGGGTTCTTCGCCTTCCCCCGCATGCTGCCACAGGCCCTTGTCCTTCAGCCGGTCTGCCACTTCCTTCGGCATGTAGTTCTCGTCGTGCTTGGCCAGCACGCTGTCGGCAACGAAACCGTGGGTCGCGGCATCGAACATGCCTTCGGTCACCACGCCCTGCCCTTCGCGGAAAAGATCGGGCAGGATGCCGGTATAGCTGACCGGCACGTTCGCTTCACCGTCGGTCACCGTGAAGCTCACCGTGCGGCCCTCGCCGCGCTTGATCGAGCCTTCCGCCACCAGCCCGCCGAGACGGATGCGGGTGCCGGGGTTGACGGGCGTTTTCTCCAGATCGGCCGGCATGTAGAAATAGGCAATGGACTGACCGAAGGCGAACATGACCAGCAGCACGGCTGCAACGATGAAGCTCATGCCGCCGCCGATGATCGCCAGGCGTTTCTGTTTGCGGGTCATTGCGTCACTCCCTGCGGCGCGGCATCCTGCTGCCCGCTCATGCGGATCGGTCCGGCGGAAACGCCCAGTTCCTTGGCCAGCGCCAGAAGTTGGCGGCCCTGCTCGCCCTCCGGCGGGAAGGCCTTCAGCCCCGCCCGCAGAGCCTCTCCGGCCTTGGCTTCGTTCTTCAGCACGGAATAGGCACGGACAAGCCGCATCCAGCCTTCAAAATCGGCCGGGTTTTCCTTCAGCTTGGCGTCGAGGCTCGACACCATGCCCTCGATCATCGCCTGCCGGTCAGAAGCCGTCATGTCTTTTGCCGCCGCCATGTCCTCAGCGGTCGGGCCGGGTGCGGCAGGGGTCGCCGCGCCGCCGGTCCGGGCGATATGTTCGCGCACCAGCGGCAGCCACGGCGCGCCGGCCGGTGCATCGGCCGCCAGCGCGGTGAAGGCGGCGCGCGCTTCCTCGGCCTTGCCGGCCTGTTCCAGCGACAGCGCCAGATAGAAGCGGGCGCGCGGATTGCCAGGTTTTAGCTCTTCGGCCTGCGCAAACGCATCCCGCGCGGCCTCGATGACGATGCCGTCATTGCCGGCCACCAGCGTTTCGCCAAGGCCCGTCAGCCGTTCCGGGCTCGGTCCCAGAATACGAAGCGCGTTGCGATAGGCAAGCTCGGCATCACCAAGCCGCAATGTCTTGAAATAGATCGGCGCGAGGATCTCCCAGCCGGCGCCGTCCTCCGGGTTCTGCGCCAGATGCCGTTCCGCCCGCGCGACCAGCAGGTTCATGTCGTTGCCGGGCTTTTCAAGACGCGCCTCGAGCGGCATGTCCGGCACCTCCGGACTGCCGTTCCAGATGTAAAGACAGAGACCGAGCGCGGGCAGCAGAACCGTGATGAGGCTGGCGGCGAGATTGTGCCGGCGCGGCCGGGTTTCTTTGCCGGATTGCTCTTCCGCTTCGGCGGCGGCGAGAAGCCGGCGGCCGATTTCGGCGCGGGCATAATCCGCCTCGGTGTCGCCGATCAGGCCGGCAGCACGTTCGCGGTCCAGTTCGGCCAGCTGATCGCGATAAACGGCGACCTCACCGTCGCGGCGCGTCTGCGACGCCTCGGTCTTCCGCATCAGCGGGTACATCAGGACGATGGCGACAGCCGCCGTCAATATCGCAACGACAATCCAGAACATAAGGCTCAATTACTCGAATGCGCGGCACATGGAAACATGAAGCGCGGGGATGACGTGAATTTGAGACATCACGCCGCACCGCAGGCCATTTCCCGGCTGCACCGCCATGCCTCTTCTTGTCATCGCAAAAGGTCCGTGACCTTGATTTACGTCAAACTATTTTAAGTTAGCGGCGACCAGCTTCCATCGGCATTGCGGCAGGCTGCGCCGCGCGCCCTGGTTTCGCGTCCGTCGACCGTCAGGGTGTGGGAATATTGCCGGCAATTCTGGTTGCCGACCTGATAGGGCGCATTGGCGACCACCTGCCCCTTGGCGTCATCGCCGATCCACGACACGGGCGTGCCGACGGGGGCCGTTTCCAGCGCCTTATATTCGGCCTCCAGCGCCTTGGTCTGGTCACCCCTGTCGAGCTGCACGCCGCTTCTCCCGACAATGCCGCCCTCAAGATTGGCAAGGAACGGCGTCGAAGGCTGCGCAGAGCGGCCGAACAGACCGCCGCCCGCCGGGCGGGTGCCCGTGGTGGTGCAGGCGCTCAGCATCGATACACACAGGATCGAGAGAAGTGCCGGGCGTGACACCAGCGAACGCATTGTCACGGAGCGGCAGCCATCATACACGTCAACCAAACCCTGTCCTCTTTTTTACCGCATCGCACCTAATATAGTGCCATTGAATTTCTTGCCTTTTTTCTTGCCTCACGCAAGCTCTTTCGAAAGGCCCGGCAAAATCAGATCGGCTTTCAGCCCGCCGATGGCGCTGCGCGACAGCGAAAAGCGGCCATGGTACTCTGACACCACCTCGGAAACGATCGACAATCCGAGGCCCGTGCCCGGCCGGCTCTCGTCCAGCCGCCGCCCGCGCTTCATCGCTTCGCTGATCTGTTCCGGCTCAAGCCCCGGCCCGTCGTCCTCCACCGTCAGCTCCACCCAGGAGCGACGGGCAATTTCCGCATCGGAGGATGGGTGCGTGCCGGCCGCAAGCGTGATGACCACGCGCGTCTGCGCAAAACGCGCGGCATTTTCCAGAAGATTGCCGACGACCTCTTCCAGATCCTGCTGCTCCATACCGAGCACCGCGCCGGGTTGCTCGAAATTCAGCACGAACTGCTTGTCGGGGTTCAGGCGGCGCATCACGCGCACAAGCCGTTCCAGCGCCGGCTCCGCTTCCACGCGGGCAAGGATGGAGCCGCGCTGGGCGGCGATGCGGGCGCGGGAGAGATAGGATTGCACCTGCGCCTGCATGGCGTCCGCCTGCGCCCGCACCAGATCGCCATGCTGCGGCTCCAGCGTGCGGGCCTCGTTCAGAAGAACGGCGATCGGCGTCTTCAGCGAATGCGCGAGATTGCCGACCTGCATGCGGGCGCGCTCCACGAGGCGGCGATTGCTGTCGATCAGCGCATTGACCTCATTGGCAAGCGGCTGGATTTCACGCGGGAATTCACCTTCGAGGCTTTCCGCCTCCCCGCCCCTGATCTTGCCGAGCGCCACGCGAGCCTGATCGAGCGGCCGCAGACTGTAGAGAATGGCAAGACCGTTGACGACCAGACTGCCGACACCGAAAACGGCGAGCGCCAGATAAAGGCTGTTGGAGAAATCACGCACATCGTCTTCCACGACGTTCAGATTGCCGGAGACACGGAAACGCGCCGCGCGCCCCTCGCCATCCAGCACAACTTCCGTTTCCGCCACGCGCACCTGATTGCCGGCCTCGTCGGTGACGGCATAAAAGCGCTCATAGCGGTTGTCGAAGGGCGCATCGAGAATGCTCGGCACCGGCAAAGTGGAGACGCCGAGCGACGACGACACCAGCGGCGCGGTCTGGAAATTGCCGAGCGGCTCGACAACCCAGTACCAGCCGGTATCGGGCTGCGAAAAGCGCAGATCGCCGAGCTGCGGGCTGCCCGCCAGCGTGTTCTCATTGGAAATCGTCACGGAATTGATGACGTTATAAAGCTGCGCCCTCAGAAGATCGGTGAAGCTGCGCTCCACCCCCTGCCGGTAAAGCGTCGAGATCACGACGGCGATCACCACCAGCGCCAGCACCGACCAGAGCGAGGCGAGCAGCAGAACGCGGGCGGTGAGGGAATTACTTCGCATCTGCCGGCGCTTGCATCCGGTAACCGAGACCACGGATCGTCTCGATCAGATCAACACCGAGCTTCTTGCGCAGACGGCCGACAAACACCTCGATGGTATTGGAATCGCGGTCGAAATCCTGATCGTACATGTGTTCGACCAGCTCCGTGCGCGAGACGACCTCGCCCATGTGGTGCATGAGATAGGACAGGAGCCGGAACTCGTGCGAGGTGAGTTTCAGCGTCGTGCCGTTGACGGTGGCCTTGGAGGATTTGGTGTCGAGCCGGACCGGGCCGCACACCAGTTCGGACGAAGCATGGCCGGCGGCGCGGCGGATGAGCGCGCGCACGCGGGCAAGCACTTCTTCCACATGGAAAGGCTTCGTCACATAGTCATCGGCACCGGCGTCGATACCGGCAACCTTGTCGCTCCAGCGGTCGCGGGCGGTGAGGATGAGCACCGGCATGGCCTTGCCGGCCGCACGCCATTTTTCAACGACGGTGATGCCATCGAGCTGCGGCAGGCCGATATCGAGAACAATGGCGTCATAGGGCTCGGTATCGCCGAGATAATGGCCTTCCTCGCCGTCGAATGCCTGATCGACAACATAACCGGCTTCTTTCAGCGCATCGGTCAGCTGACGATTGAGATTGGCATCGTCCTCAACAACGAGAATACGCATTGTCCGCCCTTTCCTGTATCCCGGCCCGCAGGCGCGTCGCCGGTCATGCTAAATGTGTCGGATTGTTTTCCGATATTTCGGCGATGCGGGCAAGCTACATCGGCACGCGCATCGTCACCTTGCGCGGGCGTTCGCCATTGCCCTGGACGAGAACGGTGACGACACAGGACTGACCGTCACCGGAAGGATAGACCGAAAGCAGCTGACCGCCGGTTTCGCGCACGACGCGGGCGACGGCTGCGCCGCAATCGCTCGCCGCCAGAATGTAATGGCCCTGCAGATCAGCCTCGGGCGCCGTGAAACCGGAAAGCCCGGCTGCAAGCGTCGCGATGATGAGAGGTGATGCCATTCTACAAACTTCCAAAAAAGCGGGTGCGTCTCGAACCGTATTGTGACCGAATATGTAGCGCAAAGCGTCTGAATGGCAAATGAATGCCGCCCCCGCCGCGTGGGCGCCAGGCGGGAACGGCGTTGTCGCGGGTGCTGTCAGCGAATGGCGCTGGTCGCCGAAAGACGGCCATAAAGTGCGACCAGACCACCGATTCCGCCCGCAACCGTCACCAGCCCGTCCGCCAGTTCTCCTTGCAGACCGGCGGGCAGATCAAGGCCTGCGATGCTGAAAAGCGGTGCGAAAACCGCAACCAGAGCGCCCCAGATCGTGCGCGATTGATACCATGCTTTGGTACTGTCCATAGTCTCATCCTTTGCGTTGTTTTTCAGGCACATGTCAGATCGGGAGGGTGGCCTGCGCCACCACGCCCGAGGGCACCGCGCGGCCGAGCATTCGGACACGCACGGAAATGTGATCCCGCAATGCCGGGAAATCTGTGAGTTCGTCCGCTGCGGGGTAAAACCAGAAGGGTTGCGGAACCTCCGCCATGCGCCGCACGGTCTCGCCGTCCAGCACCTCGATACGATAAAGCTCGAAGGGCTCGTCCAGCGGGATGTCGCTCGCATCCCAGCCATCGGCCTCCACCCGGCCCCGTCGTTTCCACCTGATGAAAACGCCGTCGCCGCGCCGCTCGGCGGCAAGATGCACCGGCGCGAGCGGTGTCAGCGCCCGCAGGCCGCCCTCGAAGGCAAAAGGACCGCTCGGCGCGCCCGCCATTCCGGCTGCTTCCGCGATCCAGTTCAGGCGTCGCCCGCGCTCGCTCGCGGCAAGACCGAGCGGCTGCACCGCCGCATCCAGCACCACCACCGGCGCACCTTTCGGCGCGCCCGCGGCGAGCGCGTCTTCCGTGCCGGCCAGTCCCCGCAGAAGAGCGGAGAGCCGCCAGCGCGAGGGTGTGATTTCCTCGGCTTTTGCGAAAGCGACGATCTCCCACACGCCGTTCGCCGCCTTGATGGCGAGACGGTTCTCGCCGTTCAGCACCGGAAGCTCCCCGGCCGACGATACCTCGCCGAAGGGCAGATCGACGACAACGGTGTTTTTCCGGTCGAAGCGGCCGGAAGGGCCTGATGTCAGCGGCATCGCCAGCGCGCCGAGCATCGCCGGCCGGTCCAGCAGCACGCGCTGCCGGTAACCTTCCCTGCCCGGCGACGCGGAAATGACGATTGGCCGCCAGGGCTTTGCAAGCGCCGCACTCCGCGCCGAATCCTCCGGCGCGGTGCCGTCATGGTAGGGCAGATCGAGAAACAGCACTTCCGGCGCGAAACCTTCGGCTCCGCTTGCGCCGCTGCTGCGCCGTTCCTCCGCGCCGCCGGCAAAGACCGGAAAGGCAGCGGAAAAGGCCCGCGCCTCCACCTGCCGCACCGCACCGTCCTCGATCCGGCTGACCAGAAACCGCCCTGCCGGCGCCTGCGGAAAATCCCCTTCCGGCAGGCGGATGCAATCACCCGGTTCAAGCGCGATATCGCAAGGCGGCAGAGCAAAGCGCAGGCTGCGCCGCGCCTGCCGGTTGTCGCGCAACAACGCCTCGACGGCGGCTTCCGCCGTTTCCGCAGGCAGGGCAGCGTTAAGATCGAGCCGCATCACCCGGCTGCCGGCATTGTCGATGCGCCGGGACCGTACACTTGCCTGCTCGTAATCCAGCGTGGGGTTGAAAGAGGTCAGCACGGCTTCAGCCGCGAAATCGCTGTCATGGCCGCGATTTTCCGACCAGAGCGGCTCGTCTTCCAGATCGGCCAGCACGGCAATATCCCGGACCGGCAAGACCACCGTATTGCGGGAGCGGAAACGCAGGGTTCCGCCATCTTCCGTCACATCCACCTGAAACGCCGCCATCAGCGGCTCCAAGAGGTTGCGGGCAGAGGTCACGTCTCCCTGCACATAACCTCCCAGATCGCCGCTGACGGCGGAAACATCGAAGTCTGAAAAGCCGTGATCGGTGAGGATGGCGGCGATGGCATCGGCGAGCGTTGCCGTGCCCAGCCTCCCGTTCAGCCAGTGGCCGGTGCGCCAGTTCGCCCCATCGCTCCAGGCCGCGCTATTCTGCGGAAAGGCCGGAAAGGGCCGTGCATCCCAGGTCCACAGATAGACCCGGCTTGCATCGACCATCGCCGCATCGCCCTTTCCCCAATGGTCGAGATGCGCCTCCAGAAACCGTCGCTGCTGGCTGTCGGCGCGGTTGCGGCGGGAAAAATAGGGAAAAGCGTTTTCCGCCGATTTCGGATCAGGAAAGACATTGGGCCGCGTCGCGCTCTTGTCCACCGCCGGGCAGCCGAGTTCGGTGAACCAGACCGGCTTGGAGCGCGGCGCCCATGCCGTGGGCGCGGTTTTCTCCACACCCCGCACCCGGTCGTAGTGGAGGTTTCCCCACCAGTTGCGCAAGTCCTTGTAACGGAACACCCACGGCTTCCCCTTCAGCCCGTCGGTAATCGGCGTGCGCCGCCGCGCGGCGCGGTCCGCATCGCTGGCATAATACCAGTCGAACCCCTCTCCCGCCGTGATCGCGCGGCGGAAGGCGCTCACATCGTCCGGGCCGGTCATGCCGTCGGGATTGCCGTTTGCGGCATCCCCGTCGCGCCAGTCGGAAAGCGGCATGTAATTGTCGATGCCGATGGCGTCGATATTCGGGCTCGCCCAGAGCGGATCGAGATGGAAGAACACGTCGCCCGAACCGTCCGCCGGCTGGTGGCCGAAATATTCGCTCCAGTCCGCCGCATAGGTCAGCTTCACCGCCGGCCCCAATATCGCCCGCACATCGCCCGCCAGCCGCACCAATTCCCCGACAAAGGGAAAGGCATCATTCTCGTCTCTCAGCGCCGTCAGCCCGCGCAGCTCCGAGCCGATCAGGAAAGCATCCACCCCGCCCCGGGCCGCCAGCGCCGCATAATGCAGCACCATACGGCGATAGCCTTCATCGCGGTTGCAGAAGGCGGAAACCTGCGCCCTTGCGCCCGCGCTGCGATCCGCAGAACCGGCCCTGCCGGGTGCGGGAAAGCAGGTGATGCGCCCGCGCCAGGCATAGGCGTCCTGTTCGCCTTTGCCATAGGGGTCCGGCAGACCATTGCCGATGGGAACATCCATCATCACGAAGGGGTAAAGGCACACCCGAAGGCCGCGCGCCCTGAGATCGGCTATCGCCTGCAACACGCTTTCATCATTCGGCGTGCCGCCATAGGCCGGGCCGCCGCCATGATGGCTGACAGGATGCGCCTCATCGCGCGAAAGGCCAGCGACGGACCATGGCATGGTTTCCCCATCCCGGTCGGCCACTTCCACACCCGGCAGAATGCGGCATTCCCCCGCCCGCATATCCGTGCCGAACCAGCTCACCACCAGCGCCACGCCTTCAAGATTGGGGCACAGATCCAGCAACTCGTCGATCGCAGCACCCCAGTCGGTCGAAGCTGTCAGGCCGTTGCGGTTCATGATGCGGCTTTGGCCGATCCCCGTCCTCTCGGAAACCTGCGCGGTGGCGTAACCATGTTCCGTTGCCCCCGGAATGACGGTGATGGCGCGGATGGATTTTTCCAGCCGGCCGACCGGCCGCACCACTTCGAACTGCATGAGCGGAATGCGGTTGCCGAACCCGTCGAGCGGCAGGCGTTCGAACACCACATAGGCCAGTCCCCGAAAGGCCGGCGCATTGCCCGCCCCCTGCTTCGCCTCGATCAAAGGATCGGGCAATTGCGTCTCGCTGCCCGGATAAAAGCGCATCTCCACGGCACTCAGGTCCATCTCCCGCCCATCGGCCCAGACGCGCCGCACCCTTGCCGCCTCGCCTTCGCACAGGCCGATGGCAAAGCTGGCGAAATACCGAAAGGTCTCCACTTTCGGGCCGCGATTGCCCTTGCCGCCGCGCCGCTCCACCTCCACGCTTTCTTCGAAGCGCGTCGCCCAGATCAGCGTGCCGCCGATCCGCGCTGCGCCGTAAAGACGGTTGATCGCCGCTCCCTCATCCGCGCCGGGAATGCGCGCGGTCGAGAGCCGCGCGCCCGTTACCGTCCGCCCGCTCGAAAGCAGCGTGCGGTCGATGGCGTTGCCTGCCAGCGCCCCGGCCGCCCGGCCGATCACCGCGCCCAAAGGACCGAAAATGCCGCCGAGTGCCGCGCCCGCCGCCTGAAAAACGATTGTCGCCATGCTTGCCTCGAAAAATCAGGAATCGGGAAAACGGAAGACGCCGGCGATGCGCCGCCGCCAGCCGGGCACCAGCGCCGAACGCACCACCGCCGCCTGTTCATAGGCGTGGATGAAATGCTGCGAACCGGCCAGAATGCCGAGATGCTTGGCGGCGGCATCGGCCCGCCAGCGGAACAGCAGCAGGTCTCCCGACCTTGCCTCTTCCAGGCCCGACACCGCCGGAAAATGGCGTTTAGCCGCCGCCATCAGCCGGTCCTCGCCGCCGCGTTCGGCCCAATCGGGCGCATAGGGCGGCGGCAATTCCGGTTCGTGGCCGTAAAGGTCACGCCAGATGCCGCGAATGAGGCCGAGGCAATCGCAGCCGACACCCTTCAACGAGGCCTGATGCCGATAGGGCGTGCCGATCCAGCCTTCGGCCAGCGCAAGCACTCTTTCGCCGGGGTCGCTCATGAAAACAGCGCCCCGCCGTCGTGGCTCTCGCCGCCCGCCGCATAGGAATAGGCGAAATCCGCCCCCGGCAGATGCGGAAAGCCGCGAAAATTCAGATGATTGGCGAATTTCGCCCGGCAGGTGGCAAAGCTCTTGTCACAGCCGGCGGTGACGGAAAACGCGTCTCCCGGCAAAGGCGGCTGTTCCGGCGGCAGCCAGAAGGACAGAAGAACGCCACCGTCACGCCGCTCCTGCCCGTCGAGATCGAACCCCTTGCCGGCGAGCGGGCCGGTCAGAAAACGCAGCTTCCCCCGGCTGAAAAAACCGTCGGCAAAGGCATCGAGCCCGGAAACGAGCAGGCCGCCCGAGGCATCCACCGCCGCCACGCTGCCATGCCCGGTGAAGCGGGCCAGATCGACACCGCAACGCCTGTCGCCAAGGGCGGCGTCGCAGCGCCGCCCATAGACACTGCCCTGCGGCTGGCCGAGGCGATGGGCAAGGCTCCGCAGCTCGGCGCGAAATGCCCCGCCGGCCCGCGTCACCTCGCCAATCTCGCGCCTGTTCAGAAGCACATGCTGGTCAGGCGCCTGCCAGTTGACGAGGAAAAGCTCCACCCTCGCCCCATCGAAACGCCCGGCGGCCAGATCGCCCTCCGCAATCGCCTCGCTCGAAAAACCGCCCGCCACCTCCCCGGCGCCGGCACCCAGCCCCGTTTCGCCGTCACTATCGCTGGCCGAAAAGCCGCTGGCGGCGAGATAGGACAGACCACCGAGTGATATTGCCTCGTCATGATCGGTAAAACCGATCACCGCACCGTCCTTCAGTGTCACCTTCCAGCAATGGCATGTGGTCGTCGCATCTTGCCCGAGATGCCCGGCAAGGGCGGTGGGAATGGTTTTCATGGCAGGATTTCCATCAGTGGAATGGAGGGAATGCGGCCTGCCTCGAAAGCGGTCAGGTTCACGTCGATACGGTCGATCCCGAAGCGGACCGGCACGTCGAATTCGAAACCGGCGCGGATCGTGGCGCCGGCGGGCGGCACCCGCCCCGCACGGAACACGATCATGCCGGTTACATGATCGACCGCCACCTCAGCCGCTTCGACCTTCACCCCCTCGACCGAAACCATGACCGAACCTTCGACCGGTTTTTCTATCCGCCGCACGAAGGAGCCGCCCGCATCGGCATAGGTCTTCCGCAACTGAAAACCCGCTGTCACGCCGTCGCCGGTGCCGATCCTCTGATCGGTCGCGGCGGGCGTCTCTCCCGGCGGGCAGGATTTGAAATCCACCGGGTCGCGAAAACGAAAGCCGTAAAGTTCGCCGCGTCGCGCCTCGAAAAAGGCGAGCACCTCATAAAGATCGGCGACGGAGCGGATACCGGATCCGGCGTCATAACTGCGTCTGGCGTTCCTCCAACGCTGATTGCGGCTTTCGCGGCCATTGGACAGGTTGACGATGTCCGTCCGCCGCACCGGCCCGCCGCTCACCCCGAGTGCGAGCCGCAGCGGAAACCGCACTTCATGAAATGCCGCCATGTCATTGTTCCTGGATTCTTTTCGATGGTCTTGAAACGTGGGAGGACGCGCGTGCGTCACAATCCGCGCTGGCCGCGCCCGACGCTGCGCGCCAGCATGGCCGCGATCTGGCCTTCGCTTTTCCGAAAGCTCGCAGCATCCGTCGCCGTCACGTTAAAAATGATCTGCGCCCCGCCGCCGCCGGACGGCGCGGCAACGCCGAGAGCGCCATCCGAACCGCGCTTCAGCGGCAGGATCGCTTCCGCCCCCGCCTCGCCCATCAGGCCAAGCCCGCCACCCATCGGAAAAAAGGCGGGGCTGGAAACGACGCCGCCATCTGCAAAGGGCGTGATGCCGCGTCCCGGCACGCCGCCGTCGGCAAAAGCGAACAGCGAACCGCCGCCATTCAAAAGCCCGCTGACGGCACTGCCGATCATGCCCTCCAGCGGTTTCAGACCGGCCGAAAGCGCGATGCCGGACAGCCGCTGCCCCAACCCGCGCAATACATTGTCCAGCCCGTTGCCGCCCGCTGTCGCCGCCTGCAGGGCCGAGGTCAAGGCCGCGCCGAACCGCTCGGACCGGCGCTCAAGATCGCCCATCACCTCGGACAGCGCCTCCGCCTCTTCCCGGTTCTCCGCCATCGATCCTTCGCCCGCCATCGCGCTTGCCTTTCTGATTCAAATCGGAACCATAAATTTTTGAAATGCTTGATCGTTTTAGGGGATCAACTTACCCATCCGGAAACCGCCGCATCATCGCTTCCATCGCCTGACGGTCGGGGCCGCGGAGAAGGGCGTTGCCGCCCGTCATCGCGAAGAATTCTCGCGGGGTCAGCCGCCAGAAGGTTTCGGGGGAGAGCCGCAGCAGGCAGAAGCCGGCATGGATCGCCGCCTCCCAGGGGAACGGGCGCGGCGTCGCCTCGCCTGCTGCGGCGCTCAAGGGTCCGGTGGCGCCTCGCCTTTCAGGCGGCGACGATGGCGGCATGGCCGGCAATGCCGCCTTCCACCGTGGCGGCGGCCACATCCTCGTCGGAAAAGACATTGCCCGCACCGCGCAGGCCCGCGCCGATCACCCTTACCATGTCGACCGCCTTCATGCGGCCGCTCGCAAAACGTTCGGCAAGCGCGGTGAGGTCGTCGGCTGCAAAGGCGGTTTCGAGTTCGGCGAGAGCCCCGAGCGTCAGGCAGAGAACGCGCCTTTCGCCGTCGATCAGCGCCTCGATCTCGCCGCGATGGCGGTTCGCCCGCCCGTAACGCAAACGCTCAGCCATCACAGCTCTCCGAATGCGAGAAGACCGGCCGATTCCAGCGCGATCTCGAATTGCACCTCGCCATCGTGACGGCCGGAATATTCGAGCGCCACGATCTGGAACGGCCCGGTAACGATGCCGAAACCGGGAATGACGATCTGCCAGCCGGGAATGCTGCCCGCAAAAAATGCGCCGCGCACCAGCGCATCGCTCGCCTGATCCTTGAAGATGCCGGAGGCCGTGAGCGACGCCCGTTGCACGCCGGCGCCGGCAAGAAGCTCCCGCCAGCGCCCCGCGCTTTCGGCATCCGTCACATCGACGGCCTGGGCATTGAAGGCCAGCCGCTTTGTCCTCAGCCCCGCAACGGTTACGTGGGAACCGGCATTGTCGATCTTCAGCAGCAGGTCCTTGCCCTTCTGCGCCACCATGTTGTTTCCTTTCGTCTCGATTGCTGTTGCGGGGTCGCGAAGGGCCTGCTACCAAAAGCGTTCCTGCACCTCGCACCCCGCGATCTCACCATGTCCGACGCTGCCCCCATGACGTCTCGCGCGCGCCTTATCGGCGTGCTTGCGGTCGGGCAGATCGTGAGCTGGGGTAGCGGTTTCGATATGCTGGCCGTCCTCGGGCCACGGATCGGCAAGGAACTGGCCATCACCAATGGCGTGGTTTTCGCCGGCCTCACGATCATGATGACCATCAGCGCCCTGTGCGGCCCGCTGCTTGGACGAATGCTGATGCGCCACGGCGCGGCGCCGGTGCTGGCGGCCGGTTCGGTATTCTTCGCGGCCGGCTTTGCCGTGCTCGCCCTCGCGGGCGGGGCAATGAGCTATCTCTTGGGTTGGGCCGTGATGGGTTTTGCCGCCACCTGCGGCCTGACGACGGCGGCCCATGCGGCCGTGGTGGAACGTGTGGGCGCGGAAAGCGGCCGGCTTTTGACGCTGCTGATGCTGTTCACCGGGCTTTCGGCGGCGGTTTTCCTGCCGGTCACCACCATTGCCGATCAGCATCTCGGCTGGCGCGGCACGCTTGCCGCCTATGCCTGTCTGCAAATCTTCATCCTGCTGCCGCTTTATCTTTTCGTGCTTCCCGGCCGTCCGGCCCGAAAAGAGGCAAAGCCAAAAGAAGAGACGGCGATGTCGCCCTCACCGGTCGATACGCGGCGCGCCTTCGTGCTGCTGGCCGCCATGACGACGATCAGCGCGTTTACGACCTTCGGACTGTCACCGCTTCTGCCGCTGCTTCTGGTTCAGGCCGGCGCAACGCAATCGCTTGCGGTGCAACTGGCATCGGCACGCAGCGTGCTTGCGATTACGGCGCGCGGGCTGGATTTCCTGCTCGGGAAACACGGAAACCCCTTCCTCACCGCCATGATCGGCTTCTGTCTGCTGCTCTTTTCCCTGCTGCTCCTGCTCGTTTTTGCTCCGGCCATGCCTGCCTTCATCGGCTTCATCGTTTTCTTCGGCTTTGGCGCCGGCGTGCTCACCGTCAGCCGGGCCGTGTTGCCGCTCGCGGTATTTTCGCCGGAAGAATATGGGCTTCAGGCCGCACGCATCTCCCTGCCGCAGAACCTCGCCATTGCCGTGGCGCCGGTCGTCTTCACCGTGGCGCTGGATCGCGGCGGCGTATCCGCCATGCTCACCATCGCCTCCGTGCTGATCGGCATTTCGTTTCTGCTGCTGATCGTTCTGTGGAAAACCGTGCGCAGGCAGGGTTCCTGAAACGGCGCTACTCCGTCACCGCCCTGAAGCGCATTTCCGCGATGAAATTCCGTGTCTTCGCCTCGCGCCGCGAGCGGCTGGAAAGAAGATGCAGATTGACGAGAGAAACGCCGGCAATCGGCAGCGCGGCATCATCGAGCAGGATCTTCACCCGGTCGACGATTTCGCCGGCACCCCTGCGGCCTTTGGCGTCGCTCCATATCTGCAGCGACAGAAAATGCTCCTCGGCTCTTTCCGTCGCCGTCGAATAGTCCCGGCTTTCGAGATCGTCGATAACGATGCACGGCAGAAGCGCGCGCGGCAGAAGCCGGTCGACGATGCCGCCGGGGATAAGCGCCGTCAGCGCCGCATCGTTGCCGAGCCTTGCGAAAATTGCCTGCAGAAACAGGTTTGCAGCACTCATCGGCTTTCCTCCTCGCAGCGGCAGACGATGAAGCGACGTGTCTCATCCGGGTCGATCACCGCCCGGATCGCCAGAATGCGGCGGCCCTTGCGAAAGCGCATGCCGGCGGCGATGTCGCCGCGGTAAGCCAACCAGACGCGGTGGGTGATCGTCACGCCCTCGGCCGAGCCCCGTTCATGCGATGCCTCCGAAACGGGTTCGATCGCAGCCCAGATCGACCGCAGGAAATTCCAGCTTTCCGCAGCACCGCCCTGTCCGTCCGGCGTTTCGGTCCGCACGTCCAGTTCCAGCCGCGCCGTCAATCTGCCGGGATCGAGAAAAACAAGGTTCATGTCTCAAAGCCCCAGACGGCAGAAAGGCGCCACCAGCCGCTCGTAACCGGCGGGAATGGCGGCGGGCTGGTTTTCCGGGGCGACCGCACCGCGAAAGGCGAACATCTGCGCCACATGCATCAGCATGGCGCGTTTCAGCGTGTCGGGCACATCCGTTCCCGCTTCGCCATAGCCGGCAATGAAATCGATCTCGATGCCGTTCATCGCCCGTCCGGGGGCTGGCGGATCGCGCAGCCACAGCCTTGCCGGCCGCGCCGCGCCATCGAGCAATTTCTCCACGGCGGTGATGTCCGCCGAGCGACCCTCACCGTCAAAAACCAGTATAGTTTCGATGGCTTGCACCGGTGTCCTGCCAATCGGAATCACGCCGTTCTCAGGCCACCGGTCGAGGTAAAACCGCCAGATCTGGCGGATGAGGCAAAGCCCGGTCGTACGTTCCAGATGCTCGCGGGCGGTGCGGATGAGCGCGGCAAGAAGCGCATCCTCATCGCCGCTGTCGAGACGCAGATGCGCCTTCACCTCGGCAAGCGTCAACGGCTCCGCCTGCGGCGGATGAATGAGGGCATAGGTCATGGGGTCTCCGGAAGAAAGGTAGTCGCATTAGCGAGCGGGCACCGCCTGTTTCTTCTCCCCGAGGGGGAGAAGTCCGCGGCAACGGGATAAGGGGCAAGGGTAGATGTGTTCGGAGAGCTTGCCCCCTCATCTGCCCCTTCGGGGCATCTTCTCCCCGACGGGGAGAAGAAAGGGCCGCAAGGTCTGCGGTCAATTCACCCCAAATTTCACCAGTTTGATCGCCTCGAAATTCTGCACGCCGCCGCCCACGCGTTTGGTGGTGTAGAACAGCACGTAAGGTTTGGCCGAATAGGGATCGCGCAGGATGCGCACCCCGGTACGGTCGACGACGAGATAGCCGGCGCGGAAATCGCCAAAGGCGATGGCGAAGCTGTTGGCCGCCACATTCGGCATGTCCTCCGCCTCCGTCACCGGAAAGCCCATCAGCGAGGCCGGCTGGCCGGCAGCGGCGGGCGGATGCCACAGATAGGCGCCGCTGGTATCCTTGAAGCGGCGCAGCGCCCCTTGCGTCTTGCGGTTCATCAGGAAGGTTCCGTTCTGGCGGTGGCCGGCCTTCAGCGCATAGACGGCATCGAGCAGCACATCCATCGGCCCGGCGGAGGCGAATCCGGCCGAAACGCCGGTCGCGACATAACCGATATTGCCCCAGCTCCAGCCATCATTGGCGACGGCCGCATAGGAGAGGAAACCCTTGGGCTTATTCGCGCCATCGCCGGCAATAAAGGCGGCGGCCTCCTGTTCGGCGAAAGCGATATCTACTTCGGAAGCGATCCAGGCTTCGATATCGACTGCCGCATCATCCAGCAGGCCCTGTGTCGCCGCCGGCATGGCGTAAAGCTCCATGGTTGGGAAGGAAAGCTCGGCAAGCTGCGGCGTTGCCGTTTGCGGACGCGCCGCCGTTTCGGAAACCCAGCCGGTCGTCATGCCGCCGGGCGAGAAGGGTTTCTTCAGCACGGCGGCGGAAACCTGCCGGATGGTCGCCAGCGCACGGATCGGCGAAATCGCCGTCATGCGCCGGCCGATCTCGCCATCGGTTTCGTTCGGCAGCAGAAAACCGCCATCGGCCCCGGTCGAACCGGCAAAGGCCTTGGCCTCCAGATCGCGCAACGCGCCCTCCTCGCCGCGACGGATATAGGCCTCGAAAGCGGCCTTGTGCTCTTCGGCATCGTGGGAAAGCGTATCCTTGCGGCCAAGCGCGGGACGCGCCTTTTTCAGCGCCAGATCGTCCATGATCCGGCGGTTGTCGTCGAGCGCCCTGTCGATGCGGTCGAGCTTGTCACGGGTCACGACATCCGCGCCCATCTTGCGCTCGATATCGGTAAGCCGCTGGTCGTTGGTCTCGCGAAAGGCCTCAAAGGCCTCCATGAACTCGTCGAAGGCGGCCGTCACCGTATCGGGCACGGCCTTCACTTGCGGCGCGACGGTCATCGGGGCCGGTTTCGTCATCTGGTCTGTCATGTCGTTTCCTTGTTGGTGATTGTCCGGAAGTCAGCGTTTGGGTGTCGTGTCGAACAGCGCGCGGGCGGCGCGGCGCATGGTGCGCACCAGCTCGGTCTCGCGGTCGCGGAAGAAGCGGGCATGCTTGACGTCGGAAACGCGCGCCGAGGGCAGCATCGGGAAGGTCACGACCGAGATTTCCCAGAGGTCGGCTTCCAGGATGCGCCGGACGCCGTGGCTCGCCGCCTTGCCGGAACGCACCGTTCGGAATCCGATGGACAGCCCGTCCAGCGCCCCGGTCTTCATCAGCGAATGCACCTCGCGGGAGCGGGCGACGCCGGGGGCGAGAACGCCCTCGACATAAAGGCCGCGCTCGTCCTCGCGGATGGTGCGCCAGGCGCCGATGGGCTCGGCCGGATCGTGCTGGTAGAGCATGCGGATGCCAGCTGCGCCCCGCTCCTCGATGGAGCGGCGGAAAGCGCCGCACTCGATGACATCCTGACCGAGATCGACCTCGCCGAAGACGCTGGCATAACCGGAAAAGGTGCCATCGCTGGTAATGCCGCGCAGTTCCAGATTGGCGAATTTGCGCGTGGCGGGACGCGGCCCGCGATAAACGTGCATGGAAAACTCCTGCGATGTGAAGGAAGTGTCAGGCGCGCGGGCGCGCACCGTAACGGTCGGCGATGCGCACCAGCACGCCCAGCCCCCACCACGCGCCCATGCTGGCGGCGGCGGAACCCGCCACCATGATTTCCCGGCCCGAAAGCGCGCCGGCGATATCGAGCTGCTGCACGATCCAAAGGCCGATAGGCCCGCCGAAGATCATGCCGCAGGAAACGCCGGTGATGAAACGGCTCGCGGCCTCGCGTCTGCTTTTCGGCAGGAGATAAACAAGCGACACACCCGCGCCCGCGACGGCGCCGGTGATGCGGGCGGCCCAGATGCCGGCCTCATTGGCGAATTCAGACATGGGTAATCATTCCGTTCTAGGATGTGGTTATCGGGCGGACGCGCCGCGTCGCGCGCAGGCGCTTTTTGCGCGCCTGCGCCGGTGATTTTGCGAATCTTCGGAATCGCTTGGACGGAAGACCTCACAGGGAGATTCCGCTTCTTCAGAAAATGATTGAACAGGAAACCGTGGTTCCGATCCCGCCGGGGCGGCGATCAATAACCGACGGCTTCGCGCTTTTCCTCGTCGCTCAGGAACGAGGCCGCGCCGATGCGAGCCCAGAGCGCATCCCGCTCGCCGGCAAGCCCGGCAATCCGGTCGAGATCGGGTTCAAGCCTCAGCCCAGAGCCGAAGACCGGAGAAAGCCAGCCGCAGAGCCTTGCCGCCGTGCGATAAACGAGCGGCAGGACGGTCAGGCGATAAAAGGCGCGGTTCGCCTCCTGATAGTTGGCATAGGTATTGTCACCGGGAATGCCGATCAGCATCGGCGGCACGCCGAGCGAAAGCGCAATATCGCGCGCCGCACCGTTGCGGGCCTCCAGAAAATCCATGTCGCGCGGCGAAAGCCCCATGGCCTTCCAGTCCAGCCCGCCTTCCAGCAGCAAAGGGCGGCCGGCATTCATCGCCCCCTGATAGCCTTCCTCCAGCTCACGCTTCAGCCGCTCATATTGTTCGGTGGAGAGATTGCCGCCCTCCTTCGGCTGGTAGACCAGCGCGCCGGATGGCCGGGCGGAATTGTCGAGCAGGCGCTTGTTCCACTGGCTTGCGGCATTGTGCAGATCGAGCGCGGCCCCTGCGGAGGCGAGCGGCGCAAAACCCGCCCGGTCATCCAGCGGATGGAAAAGTTTCAGATGCAAAAGCCCCAGCCCGTCGCGCTCGGCGGCGATGCGCCGGGAGGCGCGGCCCTCGGCGCGGTAATCATAGGCCACCGGCCAGCCATCCGGCCCCTCTACGATGCTGACCCGGTCGGGCCGCAGGAGATGCAGCTCGCGCAGCCGCCCGCCCACCATCAGCGGCTCGATATAGGCATTTCCGGCGAGCATGAGGTGGCCATAAAGCGCCTCGAAGAAATCCGGCCCGCCCATATGGGCGCCCGGTTTTGAGAGCAACGCCAGGAGCGGATGATCGGCGAGTTCCTCTTCGCCATCATAAAGCAGCCAGCTGACGGACGCCGAGGTCTCCGCCACCATGCGGGCGGCCCGGTGCGCGACCGGGTTCTTCATGAAGCCCTCGCGGGCAAGTGCGGCATAGGACCGGCCCGACCAGAAGGCCTGCCCGCCCTGCACGGCAACCGCCATGAAGCCATCGGCCATTTTCCGGCTTTCAGGCACGGCTCTGCCATCCGCCGGGCGCAGCCACGGCAGGGAAAAGGGAAATCGCATGGAGTTGTCCTTGTTTTGATGGCGCGCGGCGTCGCTTCCTGCGGCGTCGCCCGCGTGGGGTTTTCACCGAAGGGTAGACCCTGAAATTTCTGACGAAGTCCTGAAAGCTCTCTTTCGTCATGCTCGGGCCTGTC
>NZ_JAVAYA010000027.1:0-50838 GCF_041954855.1 Agrobacterium sp. LR_9 | reverse complement strand
GCGTGATTGGCTCGACTTGCCTTCCCATCCGATCACGCCCGTCCATTCGGTGTTCGATACGTGATGACAAGCCGGAAAGCTGGGCATATCTTCCGGATTGGCCGATAATCGGCACATCGTGTCTGGAGTTTTCGGGGGCTTTCGCTTGGCAGGGATATCGACAAGCCGCATGGCTCTTGCCCTGTGTCTGCTGACCGCAGCCTTCGGCGCGGCGCAAGCCGAAGAGCCCGCCGGGAAAAAAGCCGCCTGCGCCTATAGCCATGATGTCGCGCCGGACCTGTGCATCAATGCAGGCAGTTACAATAATGATCTTTGCCATGCCATTGAGGTGCTCGCCGCCCGCCATGCCGTTCCGCCGGATTATTTCGCCCGGCTGATCTGGCGGGAAAGCCTGTTCCGGCCCAATGCGGTCAGTCCGAAGGGGGCGGAGGGCATCGCCCAGTTCATGCCGGGAACGGCCCGGTTGCGCGGACTCGAAGACAGTTTCAACATCATCGCCGCGCTTGAGGCGTCTTCCCGTTATCTCTCCGAATTGAATGTGCAGTTCGGCAATTTCGGCCTTGCCGCCGCAGCTTACAATGCGGGGGAGGCGGGCTTGCGAAACTTCATCGCCAACGGCCGCCTGCCCACCGAAACCCGCGATTATGTGTTTGCGATCACCGGTTATCCGGTGGAGACATGGAAGGACAATCCGCCAGAAAAGGCGGCGCCGGCGCTGGATGACAACCGTTCCTTCCTCGATGCCTGCGTGCGTCTCGCCGACACCCGCACCATGAACGATCCCGTTCTCATTGCATCGGCCGACTGGGCGCCCTGGGGCGTGCAGCTTGCGGCGCATTATAATCCGGCCGTGGCCAACCGGCTTTTCACCCGGGCGATCCTGCAGCTTTCGGAGCCGCTGAATGCCGAGCGGGCTTTGATCGTGCGCCAGCGGGGCGGAAATTTCGGTTCGCGGCCGCGTTATGCCGCCCGCATCGGCCGGGAGACCAGAGCCGAAGCGAATGCGCTTTGTGGCGATATCCGGCGCGCTGGCGTTCCCTGCACCGTGTTCCGCAACAGGTGAAAACGGCGCGCGCCGGACCAGTAAATCGTCTTCCCGCGACAGGGCTGGTCATAACAAGTTGATCGGCTTTACGGCCGTTCCATCTTTCCGTGCAAAATGATCGTGCCTAGATTTGCCCCCGGACGCCGGCCGAGAACCGCGGCCGGCGAGGTTTTGTAGGGAATGATCTGGAAATGAGATGGCTTGAAAGAGGATGTCTGGCGACCGTGCTGGTCGTCGTTGCGGCGTGCACCAGCGCCGGCGAGACGGAGATTTCCCGCACTGTCGCCGGTTTCGTGGGGCAACCGCGCGAGGCCGCAATCGCCCGACTCGGCCGCCCGAACAAGGTCATCATCGAGAACGGCGACACCGAATCCTACTGGCTGAAAGTCGATAGGGAGACCTATGCCGGTCTCAGCAACAGGCGCGAAGTCAAGACCGTAGACGGGCAGGCGCAGGTCTCGGAAACCGAGGGCATGAAGATCAAGGAGCATCGCCGCGACTGCATCATCAAGATAACCGCAGATGCCGCCTCCATCATCAGGACAAGCGAGATCATCGGCAATCCGGCCAATTGCGAGAACCTTCTCGACAGCCAGGCCTCCTGAGGAACTGCTGTCGCGGCCGCTCCGCTTCCCGAAGCCTCAAAGCTCCATCTTGATCGTCAGCATATATTCGGTGCCCTTCGCCCGGTCGCGCGTGCGGGAGACTTCGAGCGTGACCTTATCCATCTTGTGCCCAAGGGTTTCCTTGATCGTTCCTCCCGGCGTATCCTCGCGCCGGAACGAGGTGTCGCCGTAACCGACGCCGATTTTGCGGGTAATGGCGTTTTCCGTGTAGGTTCTTCCGAACATGGCGGAAGCCTGGCCGCTGCGCACCGTCGTTTCGAAACCGCGGGATTCGAGGTCGCGATAGGCCGAGGCGGCAATCGAATTGTCCGAGCTGCTATAGCTGCCGCCGGCGCTTATTCTGGCGAGGCGATGGCCGTCATGTTCCAGGGAAAAATTGCCATCGGCCGAAGGTCCGAAACGACCGCCGTTCATGGCATCCTTATAGGTGAAGCGGAAGCGGCCGCTGCGTGCGTCCACCTGATAATTATAGGAGGCGTCGCCGCTGCGGATCTGGATGCCCGGCGCCGGTTCGCTGCCGAGGATCGGCGAAACCTTGTCCGCGAACTGGAACAGGGGTTTGGTGACCTCTTCGAATTCCGACGTCGACAATGCCAGCGGCTTGCCATCCGGGTCGAACTTCCCGACCGCCAGGCAAGGGCGCTGGTTGATGATGCTCTTCAGGGCAAAGACCGTGCAATTGTCGCTTGTCGTGCCGGCAATCGCGGCGTGCACGGAATTGCGCAGGGTGTAACTGCCGCAGCAGGAGAAGGCTTCATTGTCGGGGCTCGCATCGCGCGTATAGCCCGTAAAGACAATGCCGCTTGCCCCGTTGGTAAGGCCTGCATTGGCGAAATGCGGCCCGCTTTGCAGCGGAAACAGTTTTAGCCGGCTCTGGTCAGCGAGCGTTTTCGGGTTGGAAGGCGATGGAAGCGGCATTCTTCTTCTCTCCTGAAACACGGGAACGGTGCGCTTTTTTTACCATCGTAAATTGAAGCCGCAACCCTTAACTGTACCCCGTGAGATATGCCGTTTCTGTGGATGAGAGCGACCGCTGTTGTTACTGTGAGCCTGTGCGCATATGTTGGGATACTCAATCTTGATTTCCGGGCAAGGCGGACAGGCGCATAATGACCTCCCAGTTGGATTTTTTCGCACCCGCGGCAGCGCGGCTTCCGCAGGCTGAAAGAGGGCGAAAAGCCGGTGGTCGCGAAACGGCCCAAAAGACCGGTACGGACGATGAGGCCCTTGCCGCATATCTTCAATCCACCGGCAATTATCGTGTCCTGCGCCGGCTGCAGCCGCGCGCGGTCGTCGATCAGCCAAGGCCGGAATTTGCCCGTCAGGGTGTGATCCTCGATACGGAAACGACGGGTCTCGACCATCGCACCGATGAGATCATCGAAATCGGCGTCATCACCTTCACATTCGACGATAACGCCACAATCGGCGATGTCACCGGCATTTATGGCGGGTTGCGGCAGCCAGGTATCGCCATTCCCGAAGAAATCACCCGTCTGACCGGGATCACCGACGAGATGGTCGCGGGACAGTCGATAGACATGGACCGGCTGACCTCCCTCGTTGCCCATGCCGATCTGATCATCGCCCACAATGCCGGTTTCGACCGTCCCTTTTGCGAGGCCTTCTCGCCGATCTTCCGCGACAAGGCATGGGCCTGCTCCGTTTCGGAAATAGACTGGCGCACGCGTGGTTTCGAGGGCAACAAGCTCGGTTATCTGATCGGCCAATCCGGCTATTTCCACGATGGCCATCGCGCGGTGGACGATTGTTTCGCGCTGCTGGAAGTGCTGGAGCAGACGCGCCCCGGCCAGAGCAGCACGCCCTTTGCCGAACTCCATGACGCGAGCCGGCGCTCAAGGGTGCGCCTCTACGCGGAAAACAGCCCGTTCGACATGAAGGATCATCTGAAAAAGCGCGGCTATCGCTGGTCGGACGGCTCCGATGGCCGGCCGAAATCCTGGTGGGTGGAGCTGCCGGAGGAAAAGCTCGAAGAGGAGCTGCATTTCCTGCGGACCGAAATCTACCGCTGGGACGCCGATCCGACGGTCAAATATCTCACCGCTTTCGACCGGTTCAGGGCCGGGTGAAGCGCGGGGCATTTTGGGCTTTCAGATTGCATACAATTTCTGCAATGAATCGAAAACAATCGCTGTAAAATTGGGCAGGTCCGCGCACGGGTCTCCGAAGCGCAAAAAAATATCATTTTACATCAATGGCTAAGCCGATTGGCACGCCTCCTGCATGACAAAGACGTCGCAGGAGAGTGTTTATGAGCAAAGCCGCAGCAATCGACATCGCGTCCGTATCCAAGATTTACGGCAACACCACCGCCGTGCATGCGATAAGCCTCAAGATTCCCGCCGGGAGCTATTGCTGCCTGCTTGGCCCGTCGGGCTGCGGCAAGACCTCGACATTGCGGATGATTGCCGGCCACGAAAGCATATCCAACGGCGATGTCCGGCTAGGCAATACAGTCGTCACCGATCTGCCGCCCGCCCGGCGCGGCACGGCGATGATGTTCCAGTCCTATGCGCTGTTTCCGCATCTCGATCTCGTCGACAATGTCGCTTTCAGCCTCAAGATGAAGGGCGTGGACAAGGAAACCCGCCGGGCGAAGGCGCTCGAAATGCTGCGGCTGATGCAGCTCGAACCCTATGCCAGCCGCCGGCCGGCCCAGCTTTCCGGCGGCCAGCAACAGCGCGTGGCGCTGGCGCGTGCGCTGATTACCGATCCCGAGGCGCTGCTGCTGGACGAGCCGCTTTCGGCGCTCGATCCGTTTCTCAAGATGCGCATGCGCGCCGAGCTGAAGAAGCTTCAGACCTCGCTCGGCATCACCTTCGTCCACGTCACCCACAGCCAGGAAGAGGCCATGGCGCTGGCCGATATCATCGTCGTCATGAATGACGGCCGCATCGAACAGGCCGCCACCCCGCGCGAGGTGTTCGAGCGTCCCGCCACCGCCTTCGTTGCCCGCTTCATGGGCGACCACAATGTCATTTCCGGGCGTTACCGGGAAAAAACGGATGATTTCGTCACGCTCGAAGTGGCGGGCGGCGGCACTTTTACGGCAAGCGGCGTCGCCCCGGATGACGGCGCGGTCGATATCGCCGTGCGCACCGACCGCGTGCGCGTCGGCGAGGCGGATCAGCCGGGCCTCGGTTTCACCGGCATCGTCTCGAATGTCGAATATCGCGGCGCAAGCGTGAAGATCGCCGTCACCGGCGCTGGCATCGAGGATTTCAACGTCATCCTCAGCGATGCCGCCTTTTTCGAAAATCCGGTCAAGGCCGGTGATGCCATACCGCTTTCATGGAATGCGGCCGATGCCATCGTGCTCGGCCGGGTAGAGAAGTGACCCAAAAATAACCAGAGGAGAACTTTGAAATGACCGATACCACCAACAGCAAAAAGGGCCTGTCCCGCCGCGGCCTCCTGAAGGCGGGCGCTGCCGCCACGGGTGCGGCGATCGGCTCCGGCCTCATCACCGGCTTCCCGACCATCTGGGCGCAGAACCCGATCACCATCCGCCAGTTCGGCACCGGCGTGTCGAACCTCAACGCCATTGCCGAAAAGTGCAAGGCCGATCTCGGCATCACGCTCGAAATGACGGCAACGGATTCGGATGCTGCCGCCCAGCGCGCCGTCACCCAGCCGAATTCCTACGATATCGCCGATATCGAATACTGGATCCTGAAGAAGGTCTATCCGGCCGGCGTTATCCAGCCGATGGAAATCAAGAAGCTGAAATATTACGACAAGATCGTGCCGCTGTTCAAAAACGGCAAGCTGAAGCCGGACAGCGTCGTGGCGCAGGGCACGGCCCCGCACACCGTCGGTTTCGTCGAAAAGCCCGGCGACAAGAAGTTCGCCAAGGGCGAGACCGATTTTTTCACCATGGTTCCGACCATCTACAATGCCGATACGCTCGGCATTCGCCCCGATCTCGTCGGCCGCGATATCTCCAGCTGGGCCGATATCATGGACCCGAAGTTCAAGGGCAAGACCTCCATTCTCAACATCCCCTCCATCGGCATCATGGATGCGGCGATGATCATGGAAGCCATGGGCAACATCAAATATGCCGACAAGGGCAACATGACCAAGGAGGAGATCGACAAGACCATCGACTTCCTCATCAAGGCCAAGAAGGACGGCCAGTTCCGCGCCTTCTGGAAGAGCTTCGACGAAAGCGTCAACCTCATGGCCTCGGGCGAAGTCATCATCCAGTCCATGTGGTCGCCCGCCGTTGCGGCGGTCCGTTCCAAGGGCATCGCCTGCAAATACCAGCCGCTGAAGGAAGGCTATCGTTCCTGGGGCGGCGGTCTTGGCCTTGCGAAGCATCTTTCGGGCGCGAAACGCGATGCGGCCTATGAATATATCAACTGGTACACTTCCGGCTGGGTCGGCGCTTACCTCAACCGTCAGGGCTATTATTCCGCCGCCATGGAAACGGCCAAGGAACACATGAGCGCCGACGAGTGGGGCTACTGGGTCGAAGGCAAGCCGGCGCAGGGCGATATCATCGCGCCCGACGGCAAGGTCATGGAAAAGGCCGGCGCGGTGCGCGATGGCGGCTCCTTCGAGGAGCGCATGGGCAAGGTCGCGTGCTGGAACTCCGTTATGGATGAAGACCGCTACATGGTTCGCCGCTGGAACGAATTCATCGCGGCCTGATGTCCTGAAAAGACGGCGCCGGCGGCCAATGCCGCCGGTTCCTGCCCATAAACAGCGAAAGGCTTCATGATGGTGACGGTCAGACTCATCGGCGTCAGCGACAAAAAGGACACGCCGCCCCGCAGTTTCGCGCTGCCGCAAAAGCTCGTCTCCTATGTCCAAGCTGCCCCGCTTTTCCTGATCCTCGGCTTTTTCCTGGCTCTGCCGATCCTCATGATCGCCGTCGTCAGCTTCTGGGATTACGATTTCGCCCAGATGTATCCGGATTTCGTGACGTTCAACTATCTGGAAACGCTCGGCTCCTGGGTCACATGGCAGACCTATCTTAACACCCTGAAATATGCCGCCATGGTCTGGGTGATCACGCTGTTCTGCGGTTTCTGGATCGCCTATTTCCTCGCCTTCCACATCCGCACCACCACCATGCAGATGGTGCTCTTCCTCGTCTGCACCGTGCCCTTCCTGACGTCGAATATCATCCGCATGATTTCCTGGATTCCGGTGCTTGGGCGAAACGGCCTCGTCAACAGCGCATTGATCGGCACCGGCATCATTCCCGAGCCGATCGAATGGCTGCTTTATTCGGATTTCGCCGTGGTGCTGGCCATGGTGCATCTTTATACGCTGTTCATGGTCACGCCGATCTTCAACACGCTGATGCGCATCGATAAATCGCTGATCGAGGCGGCGCGTGACGCCGGGGCGACGGGATGGCAGACGCTCACCAACGTCATCATTCCGCTTGCCAAGCCCGGCATGGCCATCGGCAGCATCTTCGTCGTGACGCTGGTCATGGCGGATTTCTCCACGGTTCAGGTCATGTCCGGCGGCCAGAGCGCCTCGGTGGCGCTGATGATGAAGAACCAGATGTCGCTGCTGCAATATCCGGCCGCCGCTGCGAACGCCGTCATCCTGCTCATCCTCGTTCTTCTGATGGTCGCGGGCATCCTGCGCATCGTCGATATCCGCAAGGAGCTTTGATCCAATGCATCAGGAAAAACGCGGCCGCCAATTCTACATCCTCGCCTTCTTTTTCGCCCTCTTCGTGCTGTTTCTTTACGGTCCGCTGTCGGCCATCCTCATCCTCGCCTTTCAGGGGCCGAATGGCGGGCTGACTTTCCCGCTGAACGGCGTTTCGCTGCACTGGTTCGGCAATCTCTTCGAACAGCAGGCCGTCGGCGATTTCGGCGGCTCCTTCCGCCGCTCCTTCGCTCTTGGCCTGATGGTCATGGCCGTTACCGTGCTGGTCTCGCTGCTGGCGGGCCTTGCCTTCCGGCGCAAATTCATCGGGGCGACGCCGTTGTTCTATCTGTCGGTCGCAAGCCTCGTGGTGCCGTCGATCATCATTTCGCTCGGCATCGGCGTTCTGTTCCAGCAGCTCGGGCTGGAGCCGTCATGGTATACATCGGCCTTCGGCGCGCATCTCACCTGGACGCTGCCTTTCGGCGTGCTCATCATGCTGGCCGTCTTCAACCGCTTTTCGCCGTCCTATGAGGAAGCGGCCCGGGATCTCGGCGCATCCTCCTGGCAGACCTTCGCCCATGTGGTGCTGCCGATGATCGCGCCGAGCCTGATCGGCGTCGGCCTCTTCGGCTTCACGCTTTCTTATGACGAGTTTGCCCGCACATTGATGACGTCAGGCACCTACAACACGCTGCCGCTGGAAATCTACGGCATGACCACCAATGTCACGACGCCGGTGCTTTATGCGCTCGGTGCTGTTACAACCCTGTTTTCCTTCCTGGTGATCGCGGCCACGCTCGGCCTGATCGTCACGCTCAATCGCCGCCATTCACGCGGATAAAGAAACGTAAAATGCGCATTCTCGTCATCAATCCCAACACAACGCAATCCATGACCGCGACCATCGCCGACGCCGCGACGCGGATAGCTGGCCGCGATACGGACATAATGGCCGTAACCTCTTCCATGGGGCCTGTCTCCATCGAAGGTTATTACGACGAGGTTTTCGCCGTGCCCGGCCTGCTGCTGGAGCTGGCAAAGGCGCCGGCGCTTGGAGCCGACGCGGCGATCATCGCCTGTTTCGACGATACCGGGCTCGATGCCGCCCGGGCTCTCGCCGATATTCCCGTTATCGGCATCTGCGAGGCGGCGGTCTCCGCCACCGCCTTCATCGCCCAGAAATTCACCATCGTCACGACGATGGAACGCTCGCGGCTGCCGTTGGAACACCTTGTCCACCGTTATGGCATGTCCGCCCGCTGCAATGTGCGCGCCGCCGATATTCCGGTTTTGTCGCTGGAAGATCCCGCCTCGAACGCCCGTGAAAGGCTGCGCGCGGAAATCTCGCTGGCCCTGAAAGAGGACAGGGCGGAGGCGATCGTGCTCGGTTGCGCCGGCATGGCGGACCTTGCCGCCGAACTGCGCGATGAGTTCGGCGTGCCGGTCGTCGATGGCGTCGCCGCGGCCGTCAAGCAGGCGGAATCGCTGGTGTCCATGGGGTTGTCCACCGCCAAGCGCGGCGCTTATGCCACCCCGCTTGCCAAGCCCTATCGCGGATTGCTGGAGCCATTCCGGCCGGACAGGCTCTCCGGGGCATCGGCAGACGGCGGAGACGGTCTCACCGCTTCCGCCCATAAAACGACGAAGGCGAGCTGATAGGCCAGATCGCGCTGGACGTTCTGCAATGCGAGATCGCTCAGAACTATTCTGGGTCCGTTTCTTTGCAAGATGTTCAAACGCTCGGCCCTGGCGAGTATGGCCGTTACATGAGCGCGACTGACCCCATAGGCGCGCGCCGTCGCCTTGCGGGAGAACACGCAACCCGTCGCATCGCACGCGTCTGTCTTCGCGGCGGACAGCAGGTCCAACAGGATCAGGAAACCAGGCGCATGCCCAAGGAACATCCGCATTTCCTCTGAGAGACAAGGCAAATCCTGCGCGTGCCGCAGAAACCAGCTCACACCGTCGATCAGCGCGCCCGTTCCGATGGCTTCCTCCGCAGGCGTCTCCGTCGCCGGGAGGGTTTGCCATGGCGAGGCCGCGACGCAATAGGTGCTGGCAAGCGTCTCGATTGCCGAAATAATCCAGCCATTTAGCGACCATGGCCGCTCACGGTTGTCGCCGCCGGGTGGGTGACGCTGCGCGGTATTTTCCAGTTCCAGCCAGTCGATCAAGGCGCGTGTCCTGCGGCTGGATGCCCAGCCGGGTGGAACGACGACGGCCTGAACCGCCGCCAGCGTAAATTGCCCGCCATGGACCGATGCGATGCCCACGGCGCACATGACGGTGGCGAATGCGCCGAAGTCTCCGAGTGCACGGACGAGGCGCTGCTCCTGTTTGAAGGCGTTCGATAGGTGGGTGCAAAGATAGGCGACGGCATCACCAAAGGCATCGTCGTTCAGGATTCGGTTCGCAAGTAGGTCCAGCCTCTCTCGAAGCATGTCCGGCCGAGGCCGGGCGAAGTCCCTCCTCGGGTGCGTCTTTGAAGCTGGGGCGCCTGCTTTTCCGGATACCTTTCTCCCGTGGTTTTTTGCGCATCGCTACTTTATGGCGAATTCGAAAACGTGAGTTCTGTTCGCTGACAACGGCCGTGCAGGGCAGTCGTGACAGCCGGAAGGTTCCCCTCCGTAAGATGCGTGCATTTTGTTGCACTCCCCCGAGGCCCCGTTGAGCGGTATTAAAAAATACTCTCATAAATTGAATGTTAAGGGGCGCGTAAAAATGTGTTCCCTTTTGAAACGGTTTGCGGGAGTAACGCTGACAATAGCGTTATATGCTGTTTTTATTGCATAATTTAATGAAGCGTCGGATGTGGAATCTTTCGTCCATTTTCCCGGAATGCAATCTTTGATGGTTGCTTTTTAGGTCTTGACGACGTTGCAGACGATGCGTCCGAAAGCGCCTGATATCCGAATGTTACTGCCATGTCTCCGGCACGGTCGGCAGCGATGCCGGGCGGCGCATGGAGCCCGTCATGCCTTTTATTCATCCCCAATTCTCCAGAGGAGGTTAAAATGATGCAACTTAAACACGTTGTTTTTGCCGGCCTTGCGGCCTTCGCAATGCAATTCGATATCCCGTCCATGGGCCAGCCGGCCATTGCGAACGCGGCCACCCTCACCGTCGAGCAGACGGCGGCTTTCAAGTCGAAACTGGAACAGGCGGAAGCGAGCCGCGAGCTGCTCGGCCGCCGATCCGTGTGCCTGATGGACCATCTGACGGCGCAACAGCAGCTCAGCGCCGACCGCGAGAAGGCGCTGGGGGAGGCCATGTACCTGCAGATCGAGCTGGAGCGGCAGGTGGTGCAGTCCGAAACCAGCGTGAAGGGCTATGAGGAGCTGGTTCAGTCCGAAAACGAGAACGTCAAGGCGCGCCAGGCCACCTTCGAAAAAGCCCGGAAGGAAAGGGACGAGCAGGCCAAGCGAGTAAAAATATGCAGCGGCGTCCTCTTCTTCCTGCCGGGAATTTGCCAGGCCGGTGACGCCGCGGTGAAGGCGCTGGGCTGGATGAATGATGCGGAGCGGGAATACCGGACCGCGCAGCCACGGCTGGACAATGCCCGGGCGGCTCTTGAAGGCGTTCGCAACCAGCTCGAAAACAATCGCCGCCAGCTTGCGGCGGCACAGCAGAGCCACGCGGAAAACCAGAAGGCGGTGAAAACTCTGGAGGAGCAGATCACCAGGCTCAAAGCGGCGATCTCCACCATCAACGTCAAGGTTCAAGACTTCAACATTCAGGTCGGCAACTTCACCAGCGCACTGAAGGAAGCGAGCGAGGTCAATCCTGACGACGCGAAAATACGTCAGGTTACGCGGCTGTCCGCCGAGATCGACGGCCTGACCAAAGACGTGCCGCAGTTCATTTCCTCCACCGAGGCCGGACTGCCGGACGACGCGAAGAAACAATGCGGATCGTGAACGATCACTCCCCCAAAAAAATGACTCTCCGTAACCACCCATCAACAGGAGCATGAAAATGAACAATGTCGTGACTTTCGAAAGCCGGACCGCCCAGATCAACAGCGCAATCGATGCCGGCGTCGATGCGATCGTTTCGCAACCGAATTTCAGCCTTCCCAAGTCTGATACGGCGCTTGTCCGGTCTTATGTCGATAAGATCCAGGGAACCTATGATGTCGAGCGCGCCAAGCGCGACACCGACAATGCGATCGATCTGCTTTACATCGCCTATAACACCACGCCGCAGGAAAACGGCGATATTCGCGTCCGCATCAGCGCTATCATGAACAGGCTGATTACGTCGCAGCAGAAAAGCGAAATAGTCATGAAGAACGCGATGGAGGCGGCTACCCGCATCGGCCTGTCCATCGCGGATCTTTTCCCGGACTGGCTCGATGTCAGGGAAGAAAACGATCAGGCCGAAATCAAGGCATTTGTCTCCAACGATCTGATAAAGCTCGCAACGAATATCCGGGATAGGGCGCTCAGCGTTCGAGACGAGCTTCTTGCTCTTGCTGCGACCTATGACGCCATCATCAGGGACACGGCGCAAACCACGGATATGAGCGAAACGGCCTTGAGCAAACGCCTCGCCGATAAAGCCGTGATGGAACGGGAAATCCGCGAGGCGGACGCACGGCGGGAACAGCTTGAATCGCTTGTCAACGATCTCAAGGAACAGGTTGCGACATTCGAAAAGAAGGCCCGGGAATATGAGCAGCGGGCCAATACGGCCGAGCAGCGTGCTTTTGTCATGTCGATCGTCCGCGTCGGCGCGCAGATGATTTCAAGCGCAATTCCCGCCATCGCCATGGTGGCGGGCGGTCCTGCCTCCATGCTGGCCTCGTCGGTTGGCGGCGCGCTTTCGGGACAGTCCAAGGCCGGGCAGGATGCAGACGGGCAGGGGCAGGGCGGCGGCTCCCGCACCCCGTCAGGCGGCGGAAGCAAGGCCGATGCGGCCGCCAAGCAGAGCGAGCTTTCCGAAAAGAAAGCCGAGCTTCGCAAGAGCGAGGAAAAACGCGACGCTCTGAAGGGGGATGTCAAGTCGCTCGAGGACGCCAAGGCGAAGCTTGCGCAGGACGCGGAGAGCGCGGACCCCAAATCGAGCAAGGCCATCGAGCTTGCCGAACTCGACAAACGTCTGGCAGCACGTGCCGCGGAACTCAAGGCGCAGGAAGAAAAGATCGCCGCTCAGCAAACGGTTATTTCCAGCCTGCAGGCTTCGCTCGATGCTTTGGACAAGGGGCTGGGCAAGCTCTCCGAAGAGCAGCAGCAACAGGCGGCCAGCCTGCGCGAAATCCAGATGCAGATGATCGACAAGGCGGAGGCCTATGAGAAGGAACGCCGTACCCAGGCGGCCGAGCTCATCAGGATCAATGCCCTGCTGAAGGGAAAGCAGGCCGAGGATGACAAGATCAAGCTTGCGGTGCAATCGCTCAACGTCAGCATTTCCGCGCTGAAACGCATGAAGGAAATCGTTGAAGAAATCGCCTTCTTCTTCAAAGGCTTCGCCGATTTCATGCAGGCGGTTGCAGATGATGCACAGCGTCAGATCACCGGCATCGAAAATGTCGCCGGGCAGGAGACGCTGCGAAAGAACCGCTTTGCGCAGCTCATCCGCTCCGTCGACGAGTTCTTCGTCAGGCAAACCGCCCAGTGGCACGCGGTGGTGATCGTCTCCGACCGCTTCAACCGCAGCTTTGCCGAAGGATGGTCGAAGCTCAACAAGTTGCAGGGCGGATATATCGACAGTGCCAATCTGCCGGCCTATCTGGCGGGTGTCGCGGAGAAGCTCTCAGCCATCGTCGCCGAACGCGAGGCTGCCGCGGACGCAAAAATCGCGTCGTTGCAGGCCTATCGTCAGGACCTCAGCAAAACTGCCTGATCCCTTAAGAGCCTGTCGCTCCTGTCCCGGCCCGACAGGAAGCGTCTCCATGATCCCGGCCGAACACGTCCCCTCGGGCATGGGATCATGGGCAATGTCCTGCCGGCGCAGATGCCGGCAGGACGGCCAACACCACCCAGACCTCAACACCCGGCAGATGTAATCAACGACGGGCATCCGGCTGTAACCCGTACCCCGTCATTTTCAACAAGGAGAAGACCATGCCAACAGTCAAAAACCCTCCCGCCCTGGTGCCCCAGCTAACCCCCGCCTGGTGCTTTGCCGCCGTCGAACAGATGGTGCGGGCCTATTATGGACTTCCCGCGGCGACGCAATACGTCATTGCAAGGCGCAACACCGCAGCACTCGCCACCGTCGATCCCGAGGTTCGCGAGCGCTGGGAACTGGCGGAGGTTCTGGATCAAACCGGCGGCATCAATGAACAGGCCGGCGCCAACCAGAACAGCAATATCGTCCAGCTGGTTTCCAGCCAGTGGAACGCCTTCGATCACGAAACGACCGGCGGCCACTTCGTCAATGGCCTGACGGCCGATATCGTCAGACACGAGATCGATAACAACCGCGTCTTCGTGATCGGAACGGAGTACCACTATTACCTCGTCTATGGCTACACCGTGAATGGCAAGGATCTGGAACTTCATATCCTCGATCCATGGCCAGCCGGGCAGGGCGGTGCCAGAACGCGGCTCGGCCTGCAGGCGTTTTTGGCCATGCCGGCCCGCGTCGCCATCACCTTCGGCTAAGCCGCAAAGCCGAACACCGGCCGCATTTCCATCTATTGCCGGATTTATCCGGCGCCCAATCAACCACAGATCCCACCATGCTATCCTGCACGCCAACGTCCGGGAACAGGTGGTCCATGTCCAAAAGGAGATACACATGCCACTTCTTGGCAATTTCGTCGTCAAGCATATCCGGCCCTTCGGTGAAGCAGGATATAATGCTTTCGGCAATGATCAAACCATCGAGTTCCTCTCAAGTCTCGGGCTCAGCGGCGGGGATATCGCGAATATTTTCGCCGCCTGGCGCCTGGCGGCCCTGGCCGATCCCGTCGGCGAGAGCAATCTTCTCGTTGCGGCAGCGAATGGGCTGGCGCAGGCGCGATGGGAATATCTCTATGAGACCCAGATGAGCACTGTCCTGTTCCTCGACGATGTCCAGCTTGAATCGCTCAGCCACCTCGCGCCGGGCGCCAACCAAAACTTCTCATGGCGATCCCCAACCCCCATCGCCGCCGCGGTGACCATCCACAACGGCAGCAACCGGCATCACATCATCTGGGATGCGACGGGCTTTTCCGGCGGCACCGATGAAAATGGCTGGATTTCGCACTTCACCGCATTGTTGCCCACCGAGCGATAGGCCCTTCGCCGGATAATCGCCAAACGACGCCGGGAAGTTTGCTAACTTTCCGGCGTCGCCACTGCCAGCCTCTTCATATCCCTGTCGTAATAGTGTCTGATACCGAAATCGTTTTGAGGCCGATAGTGTTGACGAACAGTCGTTGCACGCAGGGAGTTCTTTCGTGAAGTCGTCAACACAGGCAATGCCCACTGAAGCTGACAGCCACAAACAGGGAACGCCCAACGAAGTTTTCGCAGCTTTCCTGAAGCTTGGCGTCACCTCCTTCGGCGGCCCCATCGCGCATCTCGGTTATTTTCGCGATGAACTGGTCGTGCGGCGCAAATGGATCGACGAGGCCGGTTATGCCGATCTTGTGGCGCTGTGCCAGTTTCTTCCCGGCCCGGCCTCCAGCCAGGTGGGGTTTGCGCTCGGGCTGCTGCGGGCAGGCCCGCTCGGTGCGCTGGCGGCCTGGACGGCCTTTACCCTGCCATCCGCCATTCTCCTGTTTTTCTTCGCCATGGTCGCCGCCTCCATCGAAGGGCCAGTCGGCACCGGCCTCCTGCATGGGCTGAAAATCGTCGCCGTCGCCGTCGTGGCGCAGGCGGTCTGGGGCATGGCAAAAGGCCTTGCGCCGGATCGTGAGCGGGCCAGCATCGCGCTTGCCGGCATCGTCTGCGTCGTGTTTGTCGCCGGCGCCTTCGGGCAGATCCTGGCGCTTGCCGTCGGCGCGCTCGCCGGGCTTGCCTTGTGTCGCGCCGATGCCGCGCGGCAGGCCACCCATCTCGCCTTCCGGGTGCCAAAAAGTGCGGGATACATTGCGCTCGCCACCTTTGCCCTGCTTCTTGGCCTCCTGCCGCTGCTTGCGGCGGTCGCGGCGTCACAGGGCCTCTCCTTGTTCGATGCCTTTTATCGCGCCGGCGCGTTGGTTTTCGGTGGCGGGCACGTGGTGCTCCCGCTGCTGCAATCGGAAGTCGTCGCCACGGGCTGGGTTACGGAAGATGCCTTCATCGCCGGATATGGCGCAACCCAGGCCGTGCCCGGCCCGCTCTTCACCTTCGCCGCCTATCTCGGTGCGGTGGCAGGGCCACAGCCCAACGGCGTTGCAGGTGCGGCTATCGCCCTTGTCGCGATCTTCCTGCCCGGCATGTTGCTACTCGTCGGCGCGCTGCCCTTCTGGGAAGGGTTCCGCAAGCACCTTTTGGCGCAGGCTGCCATGCGCGGCGCAAATGCCGCTGTCGTCGGCATTTTGGGCGCAGCGCTTTATGATCCGGTCTGGACAAGCGCCATCTTCACCCCGAAGGATTTCACCCTGGCGCTCACTGGCTTCATCCTGTTGACGATCTGGAAAAGCCCGCCATGGGCCGTGGTGGTCCTCTGCGCGGCCGGCGGCGTTCTGCTCGCCCTGGCATAGGCCTTATTCCGCAGAGCCTATGCTATTGAACATCCAGTCGGAAAAGGCCTGCATGGCGGGTGTCGGCGGTTTCGATTGCAGCCGGGTCAGCCAATAGCTTCCGAGCGAAATGGTAACCGGAAAAGGCTGGATGATCGCGCCGGAGGCGAGATGCCGCGAAAACATCGATGGCGGCGCCAGCGCCACGCCCAGCCCCTGCAGGGCGGCCTCCATCATGCCCAGAGACGTATCGAAAACAATGCCGGCATTCACCTGCGCGGCGGGCGTCACGCCGGCCGCGGCAAACCAGTTGCTCCATTCATCGGCCCTGTAGCTGCGCAGCAGCGTCGCTTCCATCAGATCAGCGGGCGTTTTCAGTGTCTCTGCCAGTTTCGGCGTGCAGAGCGGGGAGAGAGGCGCCTCGAATAACCGAAAGGCATCCGTGCCATGCCAGGAGCCCTGGCCGAAACGAATGGCGAAATCCAGCCCTTCAGCCGCCATATCCACCCGGTTATTATTGGTGGAAACCCTGACATCGATGAAGGGATGCTGCTTCTGAAACGCCTTCAGCCGGGGCAGCAGCCAGCCCACGGCAAAGGTTCCCACAACACCCAGAAACAGCAGTTCGCGCACCTGACCGGCCTCGATCCGGTCGAGCGTCGTCGCCATCTGGTCGAAGGAACTTGTCACCGTCGGCAGCAGGGCCTCGCCTTCGGCGGTAATCTTCAGGCCGCGCGGAAGCCGCTGAAAAAGCGAAACGCCAAGTCGCTTTTCCAGCCCTTTCACCTGCTGGCTCACAGCCGCCTGCGTCACACATAATTCGATGGCCGCGCGGGTGAAGCTCAGGTGCCGCGCCGATGCCTCAAAAGCCCGTAAGCCGTTCAGGGGAAGAAATTGCCGAACCATTCGAGACCTAGATTTTCTTGTGTCTTCTCCGAGATATCATGATTTGTTCGTGCAATGTAGGCCGGTTAAACGTCTTTCGCTGGGAACGGCCCACGGGCTGAAAATCCACCCTAGGTTTTGGAGAACGCGAAAGATGAAACTTAATCGCAGACATATCGCACTGGCCACTTTGCTTTCGACGGGCCTGTTCACGCAGGCGCTCGCCGCCGATGATGCGAAGCTGAAAGCGATAACGGATGCAGCGATCAAACCGGTCATGGAGAAAAACGGCATTCCGGGCCTTGCCGTTGGTATCAGTGTCGATGGCGAAAGCCACATCTTCACCTATGGCGTCATGTCCAAAAGCTCGGGCCAGCAGGTGACGGCGCAGACGCTTTTCGAACTCGGCTCCATCTCCAAGACTTTCACGGTCACCCTCAGCACCTATGCCGAAATGAATGGCCGGCTTTCGCTCTCGAGCAAGGTGGAAAATTATCTTCCCTCCATGAAAGGCAAGCCCTTCGGTGATGTCACGCTGATGCAACTCGGCACCCACACCGCCGGCGGCTTTCCGTTGCAGGTGCCGGATAACGTCAAGACGGAGCAGCAGTTGCTGGCCTATCTCAAGGCCTGGAAACCCTCATACAAGCCCGGAACACACAGAACTTATGCCAATCCCAGCATCGGAATGCTCGGATACATCACCGCAAAGGCCATGGGCCAAAGCTTCGATGACGCCATGAAAGATACGCTCTTTCCCGCTCTGGGCTTGAAGAACACCTTTACCGTGGTGCCTGAGGCAAAGATGGCCGATTACGCGCAGGGCTATAAGCGAACGGGCGAGCCCGCCCGCGTGACACCCGCCGTTCTCTCTTCGGAAGCCTACGGCGTCAAATCGACAGCGGAGGATATGATCCGTTTCGTCAATGCGAATATGGGACTGGAAAAGCTGGACGGAAAAATCCAGCAGGCGCTCACCAACACCCATACGGGATATTTCAGCGTCGGCGCAATGACGCAGGACATGGTCTGGGAGCAATATACCCATCCCGCACCGCTGAAGACATTGCGAGAGCTGAATTCCGGTGCCCTGCTCAAGACTGTTCCGGTCTCCGAAATCTCGCCGCCCATGAAGCCGCGCCAGGATGTCTTCATCAACAAGACCGGCTCCACCAATGGTTTTGGCGCTTATGTGGCGTTCATACCAAAGCAGAAATTGGGCATCGTCATTCTGGCCAATAAAAACTACCCCAATGAGGAGCGGGTTTCGGCGGCCTATGAGATTCTGACGGCGCTTGAAAAAGCGCGCTAATACCGTCGATCTGGTATCATTTTACCGGCGCGGGAGCTGATTGTTCCGCGCCGGAATGCGTAACGGTGGGAAACGGTCCGTTGCCGATGACAGGTGCAGCCGATCGCGCTAACGGAGAAAAGATGCATCGGCTGCCGATTCGATCTCCGGAGGCGGGCGCAAATCATAAAAAGCAAATCTTTTGCACGGCGACGAACTGAAACCGGAAAACCCGGGAAGCGCGTGCCGGCTGTTTCCTGGGGGGCGACATGAGTGATACCGGTGGTTATTTTCCGCGCTGGCGACTGAAAACCGAAGGGCGCATCCTGCCCGATGAGCGTCTGCCTGCGGGGCAGACGGCGGTGCTCGGTCTTCAGCATGTCGTGGCGATGTTCGGATCGACGGTTCTTGCACCATTGATCATGGGGTTTGATCCGAACGTCTCTATCCTGTTTTCGGGCATCTCGACACTGATTTTCTTCATCGCCGTTGGCGGACGTGTCCCGAGCTATCTTGGCTCTTCCTTTGCGTTCATCGGACCGGTGCTCGTGGCAACGGGTGCGGCCGCGGGCGCGGCGAGCCCTGATATCGCGCTGGCGCTCGGCGGCATCATCGCCGCAGGTGTGCTTTATGCCCTGATCGGCGTCATCGTCATGATCGCCGGCCATGACTGGATCGAAAAGCTGATGCCGCCGGTTCTGACCGGCGCGATCGTTGCGGCAATCGGTCTCGTTCTCGCACCCATTGCGATTGCAAGCGCTTCCGGCTCCGGCCCGGGCAATCCCGACGGCGACCAGCTGTCGCGCTGGATTGCGATCCTGACTGTCACATCGGTCGGCGCGATTGCTGTCTATGCGCCCGGCATGGCGCGCCGCTTGCCCATTCTTCTCGGCGGCGCGATTGCCTATATCGCTTATCTCGTGGTGGCGAACGGCCTCGGTCTCGGCAAACCGGTCGATTTTGCAGGCGTTGCGGCCGCATCGTGGTTCGGTCTGCCGACATTCACCGCGCCGGTATTTTCCGGCTCCGCGATTGCGCTGATTGCTCCGGTCGTCGTCATTCTCGTGGCGGAAAATCTCGGGCATATCAAGGCGATAGGCGCGATGACCGGGCAGAACCTCGATCGTTATCTCGGTCGCGCCTTTATCGGTGACGGCATTGCGACGATGTTCTCAGGCGCCTTCGGTGGAACCGGCATGACGACCTATGCCGAAAACATGGGTGTCATGGCGATAACCCGCATTTTCTCGACGCTCGTCTTCGTCGTAGCTGCACTGGTGGCCATCATTCTCGGCTTTTCGCCGAAATTCGGTGCGCTCATTCAGACCATCCCCGGACCGGTCATCGGCGGCCTTTCCGTCGTGGTCTTCGGCCTCATCGCGGCGACAGCTGGGCGGATCTGGGTTGAAAACAGGGTCGATTTTTCCGAGCCGCGCAACCTCATCACCGTGGGTATCGCGCTGGTGCTGGGCGCCGGCAACTTCAAGCTCAATGTCGCGGGCTTCACGCTCGATGGCATCGGCACGGCAACAATCGGAGCGATTGCCTTTTACCACCTGCTGGGCCTTGGCAGACGGGCGTCGGGCAAGTGATGCCTGCCACCTGAACATCCACCATGTTTGGAAGCAGCATCGGTTTTCCCGGTGCTGCCGTGTTGCCATCTTCGCCGCATCTGATCCTGACGACAGGCGTGAGGCGGACGCCTGCCTGCCGGTTATTCGATCGTCGCGTAGTCCATGGCTCTGAGATCGTCGAGCAGGCCCGGTCCAGTGGGTATCCAGCCGAGTTTCTCCCGGGTGAGCGCGCTGGAGGCCGTAAGATCCATGGCGGCGAACAGGGCAAACCAGCCGAAATGGCCGGCGGCGTCCTCTTTGCCTATGGAAACGAGCGGCAGCCCAAGCCTCTCGGCAACTATCCCGGCAATATCGCGCACCACAACGCCTTCTTCCGCCACGGCATTATAGCGAGCACCCCGCTCCGCCCGAAGGAGCGCCATCACGTAGAGCTTCGCCACATCGTCCACATGCCCGGCTGACCAGCGATTGCCGCCGTCCTCGACATAAGCGACAATGCCTTTTTCGCGCGACATCTCGATATAGGGCGAGATGAGGCCCTGTTTTACCGTGTCATGCACCTGCGGGAGCCGGACGACGCCGAGATTGACGCCCGCCTGCAATTGCTCCTGGCCCGCGAGTTCCGAGGCGATGCGCGGATTGAAATGATGCGTATCGAACACATCCTCCCGGGCGGGTTCGCCATTGCCGGGGTCACCCATGCCGACCCCTGAGGTGATGAGCATCGGCCTGTCGGAACCAGCCAATACGGCACCGAGCGCCGCGATCACCCGGCGATCCTTTTCGCAATTGGCGGCGAAATTCGCGAAATCATGGTCGAAAGCCGTATGGATGACGGCATCGGCAGTCTCTGCACCCCCGGCGAGTCTGGCCGCATCTTCCAGCGTTGCGATGTGGGCGGAAGCTCCAGCGGCCTGCAGCGCTTTTGCGCCGGCCTCCGAGCGGGTGAGGCCGACTACCTCATGGCCGTCGATGAGCAGTTCACGAAGAATCCGGGAGCCGATGAACCCGGTGGCACCTGTCAGAAAAACACGCATACAAAATCTCCCGCGTTGACGGGGAGGGTGATCTCATGAAGAATTGTCCTGTTAAAGTAGTGACTTTATCATGGTATAATTCTCAACAGGCTGCGGCGAGAAATGTAATGACGGAGAATGCACTTAGCACCTTCCTGCGTGATCGCCGCCTGCGGCTTGATCCTGCAACGTTTGGTTTTCCCATCGGCCGCCGCCGCACACCGGGTCTGCGCCGGGAGGAGGTCGCCCAGCGTGCCAACATAAGTCCGACCTGGTATACGTGGCTGGAGCAGGGTCGCGGCGGTTCGCCCTCGGCGGATGTGCTGGATCGTATCGCCAAAGGACTGATGCTGACCGATCCTGAGCGCGACCACCTGCATATATTGGCCTTCGGACATCTGCCCGAGCAGCGTTATCGTCAGCCCGAGACGATAACGCCCCGTCTTCAGGGCGTGCTTGACGCGTTGCCCTTCAGCCCCGCGATCATCAGAACGGCGACATGGGACGTCCTGGCATGGAACCGGGCCGCCGCCGTCATCCTCACGGATTACAGCAAACTGGCGAGGGAGAACCGCAACATTCTGCGTCTGATTTTCTCCGATGATCGGGTGCGCACTGCCCAGGAGGACTGGCGCAATGTCGCCCGCTACGTGGTCGGCGCGTTCCGGGCAGATGCCGCGCGCGCCGGCGCTGGCGCCGGCATCCAGCAACTTGTCGATGAGCTCTCGGCCGCCAGCCCCGAATTCAAGGCCATGTGGGATGACAACGAGGTCACAAGCATGCACGAGGGCCTCAAGCGCCTACACCATCCGGTTCTGGGAACAATCGAACTGGAGTTTTCATGCTTTGCGGTGGAGGGACGCTCGGATCTCAACATGATGGTCTATAATCCCGCCAACCCTGAAATGAGCGAGCGATTTCGCGCCCTGATCGCAAAATCCGGATGACCCCCTGCGCTTAGCCGTAGGCACAAGTCGCGGACAACAATGACGCCGGGCGGACCTGATTTTGACCCGTCTTCAGATCGCGGTCTCGGCAAGCCTCCGGCCATAGGCGGCGATTGACTTGCCCACCGGCAGGCGGGTTTTCTGATATCGTGAAAGGGCTGCAGGCAGGTCGTCCGTCTGTCGCAGGGCGTCGCGTAGTGCCATTGCGTCGCCTGCGGCCTTGGAAACGCCCATTGCGGTGTGAGGGCGAACCACAAAGGCGGAATCCCCGACCAGCGCCATATGTGGCGACACCATCTGTTCAGCCTCATAGTCAAAAATGCCCTGGATCGATGGGGTTTCCTCGGCTTCGACCGCAAGAGCCAGTTGCGGCGGCAGAAGGGAAAACGCGTCGCTGCGCAGTTGCTCGCGGCGCTGTTCGGCCAGCTCACCTCGGGGGAGCGAATGCTCGAAATGCCTGCCGTCGCGGCCGGCGAAGGTGCGGGGCAGCTCGTCAGCCGGTGTGGGGCGATACCATACCCAGTTGTAACGGCGCTGTCCCTGTTGTGTCTCACCCTTTGGGCCCGGCACGAGGTAACCCAAAACATGAATGCCGGGTGCGATATAAAAAGCGAAGCGGTCGAGCAGCAGGGATGCATCGGCCGGCAATTTGGTTTCCAGGATCAGTCCGCGCCAGGCGACGTAACCCGCAAAGGCGTTTTCTGAATGACGATTAACCGCCTTGCGTATGACCGAACCCAGGCCATCCGCGCCGATCACCAGATCGGCGCGGTCTTCCGTGCCGTCGGTGAAGGATAGTGTCACTCCATCAGGGCCTTCCCGAACCGCGTTGATATGGTGTCCGAGACGATAGGTATCGGCGAGGAGGCGGGAGGATACGCTCTCGAAGAGATAGTCCCATGAAATCTGCATCTGCGGCGTCTTCTGGCGCTGGGCGACGTGGCCGCCGGCGTCGAGGTAGATGCGCTCCTTTGCAACCACACCGACATGGGAGACGTCTTCGCAGCCGATCTGGTCTAGAACCTCGAATAATTCCTGCTGTGGCACCAGTCCTGCACCACGCCCTGCGAGGCCGGATGCAGAGCGTTCGTAGACTTTCACATCGTGCCCGTCCTGCTGAAGCAATGTCGCCGTGAAGAGACCGGCAAGCGAGCCGCCGGCGATCCGGATCGTCAATGGTTTCATGGCTGTTCCTGACTTTCGATACTGGTTTTGCGTTGCGTCCTGTCTTGGAAGACCTGCGGATCGGGTATGCCGAAACGCCGGTCAAAGTGTGGGCAGGATGTTCAGCCCGGCATGATCGCCGGCTGGTTTGCGGGAAACTTCGCCACATCCTCGATGCTGACGTTGAGATGCTGGGCCACGAGCGCCGGCGGGGTGTGGGTCAGCCAGGACGACAGGCTGACCTCCTGGTATTCGGCGGTCTTGAAGACCGCGACGAATTGCAGGTCGGTCTTGCCGGTATTTTCGATGATGTGGCCCTGGCTCCTCTTCACGTAGCCAATGTCGCCAGCACGGAAATCCGCGGTCTGGCTGCGTGGCCCCGCGTCGAACACGGTCATTCGGCCTTCACCCTTGATCCAGTATTGCCATTCGTCCGCGTTGGGGTGCCAGTGCATTTCGCGCACCCCGCCGGGCTTGATCGTTTCGATGGCGGCGGCGATGGTTTTGGACACGGTAAAGGCGCTGCTGTCGGCGAGACGAATGACGCCGGCAGCGTTTTCCTTCAGTGGTTTTGATGCCGCGAGTTTATAGGTGAACGGGAACGGCGGAAGCCCCGCGCCGGCAACGGCTTCCTGATCCCGGGAGAGCGGTCCAGGCTCCTTGCCCTGGAATATCCAGAGGTTCTGCAGTGGAATGTTCCGGAACACGTCCGGCACGACGCCGAAATTCTTTGCCAGCAGCTCGGGCGAGGTGTGCGCCAACCAGTCGGTGAGAAGCAGGGTGCCATATTCGGACTGGTCGCCTTCGTCGAACACGATGACGAATTCGCAACCGTCGGGACCAAGTCCCTGCAGCGAATGGGGGTAGCCGGCCGGAAAATACCAGAGATCACCGGCCTCCACATCCTGCACATAAGCGCGGCCCTGCGTATCGAGCACCGTGATGCGGCAACGCCCGTTGGTCATGATCGCCCATTCTGCGGCGCGGTGCCAGTGCATCTCACGAATGCCGCCCGGTCCGAGCCGCATGTTGACGCCGGACACGGCATCCGAAATCGCGAAGTCCGACTTGGTCACCTGACGTGCCCAGCCGCCATTCTGGATACGTTTGGCGGCGTTGTTGAACGAACCCCAGAAAAGCTGCATGTCGCCAACATCGGTCGCCGGTGGGCTCTGGAAAGACGGAAACTGGTTGTTGATCGCAGGGTTCTTCGGGCCGGGATCGCTGAGGCCGGCGGCATTGGCATTAATTGCTCCCTCGGCGGGCTGATCGGGATTGCCGAAAGATGCTGCTCCGGCCGCGCTGGCGGCAAGGGCGGTGCCGCCGACGGCGCCGATTGCGAGGACTGCGCGTCTGGTCAACGTTTCCATTTCAGAACTCCTTGTTCATAGCGAGTTGGGACGAGGTGTCGATTGTGTGGGTCTGTGATGCGAGTTGGAGCAAGGCGATGCGGTCGATCAGCTCGGCATTGAAGAGGCGGTGTTGGAGCTGACAGAAGGCTTTTGGATCCAGCGTGTCGTGCCGGTCCGTTTTTCGGGCGGCGCGCATGGCGACGCAGGATGTGTCGTCGGTGGCCGCTACAGTCTCTTTGCCTTCGGTTGCATCGCCGGCAGACGCGACAGGCGCGGAATGTCCGTAAGGCCTGTCGATCGTCTGCGGTGTGAGGATGCGGAAGGCGCTGGCTGATGCGACGTCTTCGGAGGCCGCGAGCGCCGGCTCGCTATCCCTGATCAGGAGTACATTTCCTCCGAACAAGGCGACCGCACCCAGAACCAACATTGCTGCGACTTTGAGGTGACGCCGTCTTTGCGCGTCGGCATTCTTGCTGATGGAGGTCATGCCCTGCTCCTGAAATGGGTGGTGGTGTCGTCGGGAGCGTCCGGAAGGGAGGCGCTTGACTGGAGCAAAGGTTACGGCGGAGAGGCGGGGCCGGCATCTATACAGAGGTCTAGTTCGTATAGCGGAACGTCTTGGCGGCGAAACAATCCAGGAAATGGCGCTCGCCCAACGACAACGCATGCCCGGACGCACGCGTCGGAGCATGAAATAGCGATGGATTTCACTCGGGAAAGATTGTCGTCAGGATTGCGCGTTGAGCACGGATTGCAGGCATCCGATCAGACTGACGATATTGACTGGCTTGCCGAGAAAGGCCAATGCGCCGCCGTTCAAAGCCGCGTTCCGGGTGCGCTCATCCTGATAGGAGGTGACGAAGATCATGGGCGGATGGTCGCCGCGCCGGTTCAGCTCGCTCTGCAACTCGATGCCGGAAAGACCGGGCATTTTCACGTCCACGACGATGCAGTCGATGCCCGCCTGCTGCTTCGATTCCAGGAATTCTTCGGCAGAAGCAAACAGGCGGCATTCGTAACCAAAGGACATGATCAGATCATCCATGGCTTCGCGAATGGCGGGATCGTCGTCGACGACAGCAATGACGGGAACGGGGGGCAATGAAAGCGACCTTTTCTGTTTTTCTTTCTTCTTCTATGCGCCCATGCCGCTATCAAAGATACCATACTAAGATACAGGTGGCCGTAGCTTCTCGCCGATCAGCTCCGCTTTGCGCACGAGATCGGCGAGGGATCTCGCCTCCATCTTGCGCATGACATTGCCCCGATGCAGCTTCACGGTGACCTCGCTTATGCCGAGTTCGTAGGCGATCTGCTTGTTCATCAGGCCGCGGACAACGGCGCCCATGACCTCGCGTTCTCTTGGCGTCAGTTGTTCGGCAAGGGAGGTGACGGCGTCGTTCTGGGCGCTTTCGCGGCGTCGTGACGCATCCCGCTCCATCGCGGCCGCGACAGCGTCGAGAATGTCCTGTTCCTTGAAGGGCTTGGTCAGAAAATCCACGGCGCCCGCCTTCATCGCCCGCACGCTCATCGGAATATCGCCGAAGCCGGTCATGAAAATGATCGGCATCCGGTTGCCGACGCGTTCCAGCTGCATCTGGAAATCCAGGCCGCTTATGCCCGGAAGCCGCACATCAAGCAGCAGGCAGCCAGGCCGGTTCAGATTGGCTTTTTCAAGAAAGGCGCCGGCGCTGTCGAAAGCTTCGGCATCGAACTTCATGGAGCGGAAAAGATCGGTGAGCGCCTCGCGCATCGACACATCGTCGTCGACGATGAACACGATGGGTGACAGCGGCTCCTTTGTCGTCCTGCGTTGCTCAGGCATGTTCCATCTCCTGGCTGATCGGCATGGAAATGGTAAAGACCGCCCCGCCGAGAGGATGATTGTCACCAGTAAGTCTGCCGCCCCGTGCTTCGAGTGTCGTGCGGCAGATGGAAAGCCCCATGCCCATTCCCGTTTCCTTGGTCGTGAAAAACGGCGAAAACAGCTTTTCCTTCATCTGCGCCGGGAAACCCGGTCCGTTGTCGTGAACCGCAATATGAATATTGTCCCTGTCTTCACGTTCCTTCCGCACCGTGATGGTGCGATTGACGGTGCCCGCCTCTTCCATGGCCTGAATGGCGTTTGTGAGAAGATTGATGAGGACCTGCTGCAATTCGATCCTGACGGCTGTTATCGGCGGCGTGGCCGCTTTTTCCACATGCACCGTGCTTCTGCTGCGTTCCAGCTCATGTTCGAGAAGGCTTAGCGTTTCGTCGATGAACTCATCGAGGTCGAAGGTTTCCACCTTGCCGCTCGTATGGGCGAGCAGGCTGCGCGTGTTCTGGATGATTTCACTAGCGCGCTGCCCGTCGCGGATCATGCGTTCGGCCGAGCGGCGGGCGGCGGCGAGATCCGGCGGATCGCGATCGAGCCAGCGCAGCAATGTCTGCGCATTGACGATGATGGCGCCAAGCGGCTGGTTCAGTTCGTGGGAGAGCGATGCGGACATGGCTCCGACGGCCGCCGCCTTCGAGGCCTTTGTCAATTCCGCCTGAGCTTCAGCCAGCGCCTTCAGCGCCATTTCGCGCTGGGTGATATCCACCATGCTGACCACCACACGATTGAAGGAGGCCGCCTCCGCGGGGAAACTGATTGAAAGAAGCACCAGCTTGTCTTCGCCGCTGTCGGTGCGCACCACCACCTTGTCTTCAAAGACACCCTGATTGTCGATGATCGCCTGCAGCACATCGACGAACTTGCCGGATGAAGACACGACCGATCGCTGAAGGGTGCCGCGGATAGAGGAATCGTAACCCAGCATTTCCTTTCCGGCTTCATTCGATGCAACGACGGTGATGAGATCGATGCATTGCTGCGTAAAACCCGGATTGGCGCGGGCATGGGCCCGCATGTCGGTGATGCCCCGTTGCTTGAGGCCCATCAGCAGGGCGTGAAGCTTCGAATAGTCGCGTTCCCAAAGTGCGACGCGCGTACGATCGAAAATGGAGCGATAACGCTCCTCGCTTTCCTTCAGCGCCGCATTGACGGACAACATTGCCAGCCGGGCGGTCTCGGTTTTCAAAAGCAGCATGGTGGTGACGGCAAGTGCCGCAAGGGCGACGACCAACCGAAGCGCCGACTGGAAATCCGCATCCTGCGCGTGGGTCGCTGCATAGGACAGGAGGGAAAGAATGGCGCAGGCGCAGGAGATCACGATCAGTCCCGACCAACTTACAGTCTGCGCGGCCAAAAGGACCGTGATGACATAAAGCACCGCGATCGCGCCTTCTATGTCGGTATAGGTATCAACGTAAAATACCGCGGCCGCCAGCGCCAGCGCCCCAAGACCAAAAGCCAGATGGTGCGCTCCACCTTCCGGTTCGCGCGCGCGAAACATCCTTGACGCAATCGACATTGTTCCCCCGATGCGATTTTTGCCGACAATACGGTTTTTTCAGCACAACCTGACCTATACATAGGTCTTGGTTGCCACCGTCGTCGAAACATCAGGATAGCGGTAAAACGGCACGGCGATATATCGAAAAATCCGCATATATGGCCCGTCTTCCACAGGCCATGCCTGATGGCCCGAGGTGACGTCCAGCCCAAACGGTGGGGAAAAGAGCGTGCAAAGACCGTTGCATTGCGCGCCGGGCCTCCGGGCGTCAGGCGGCTGCCGGACTCACCGTGATCGGGACACCCTTGTAGGAAGGCGTTCCGGAAAGGCGGTCATAATGGCCGAGCGCCACCACCGCATTCATCTCCGGATAATAGCCTGCGGCCGATCCCTTCGGGATATTGTATTCGACCGCCGTGAAACCCTGAACGAGGTGTCGGCCCTCATTTTCCGGGCCGATGCCGTGAATATCGATGCGATCACCATCCTTCAGGCCGCGCGCGGCAAGGTCGTGCCGGTTCATGAAGATGATGTCCCTTCGGCCGAAGACGCCGCGATAACGGTCATCCATGCCATAGATCGTCGTATTGTACTGATCGTGACTGCGGATCGTGGTCAGCACGAGTGCTTCCGGATTGGAGATGAGCGGGTCTTCCTCAAGTCCTGTGGCGACGAGGAAATTGGCCCTGCCGCTCTGCGTGTTCCAACGGCGGAAGGAGGCCGCGACATCGAGGCGAAAACCGCCTTTTACCCGAACCCGGCTGTTGAAATCCCTGAAATCTGGAAAGACCTCTTCGATCTTGTCACGGATTCGGTCGTAATCGGCAATCAGCCAGTCCCAATCAATTCCGTGACGGTTTCCGACGGTCGCCTTGGCGATGCCGGCGATGATGGCGGGCTCTGACCTCACCAGTTCCCCTGGTGGATTGAGGAAACCGCGAGAGGCATGCACCATCGACATCGAATCCTCGACTGTTACAGCCTGCGGTCCTGACGCCTGAGTATCCAGATCGGTGCGTCCAAGGCAAGGCAGGATCAGCGATGTCTTTGCTGTCAAAAGATGAGAGCGGTTGAGCTTCGTTGCGATATTAACGGCCAGATCGAGGTTGCGCATGCCCTCGAAGGTCGCGCCTGTATCCGACATGGCGACGGCGAGATTGCCGCCGAGGCAGATAAGTGCGCGGGATTTGCCGGCGATGATTGCCTCCACGGCTTCTATCGCGTTGTGACCCTTCTCCGCAGATGGGCGGAAACCGAAAGCGCGCTCCATGCCGTCCAACAGCGCCTTGTTCGGGATTTCGGTAATGCCGACGGTACGGTCTCCCTGAACGTTGGAATGGCCGCGAATGGGCGCTATTCCCGCCCCGGGGCGGCCCATATTTCCACGCAGCAGCAGGAGATTGGCGATCTGCTGTACGTTGCTGGTACCCTTGGCGTGCTGGGTTATACCCATGCCGTAACAGATAATGACGTTAGAAGCGTTCACATAAATCCTCGCAACACTCTCTATAGCCTCCTTCGTCAGCCCGCTGACTGAGCAGATCATATCCCAGGACGTCGCGTCGATATCGGCGCGAAGCGCGTCGAGGCCTGCGGTATGTTCATCGATGAAAGCCCGGTCGAGTACGCCGCCGCGGTCCGCCTGAAGGCTCTCCGCATCGAGTTCGAACACCGCCTTCATAATGCCCTTGAGGGCGGCGAGATCGCCTCCGGTGCGAAGCTGGTGATAGGCGGAGGCGATTGGCGTCGAAGAGAGCGTCGCCATCTCGATCGGGTCCTGCGGCGCGGCGAACCGTTCGAGCGCGCGTTCCTTCAGCGGATTGAACACGACGATCGGCACGCCGCGTTTTGCGGCATTATGCAGAGTCGTCATCATGCGGGGATGGTTGGTGCCGGGATTGTGGCCGAAGCTGAAGATCGCATCGGCATGATCGAAATCCTCCAGCGTCACCGTGCCTTTGCCGACACCGATGGATTTCGGAAGGCCGACGCTTGTCGCCTCATGGCACATATTGGAACAGTCAGGGAAATTGTTCGTGCCATAGGCGCGCACGAAAAGCTGGTAGAGAAACGCAGCCTCATTGGATGCCCGGCCGGACGTGTAGAACTCAGCCTTGTCGGGGTCGTCAAGCTTGTTGAGTTCCCGTGCGATCAGGCTGAAGGCATCGTCCCAGGCGATCGGTTCATAGCGGTCCTTTTCGGAATTGTAATGCAGGGGAAGGGTTAGCCGGCCGGCATCCTCAAGCTTGTGATCGGTCCATTGCCACAGTTCGGAAACCGTATGCTGCGCGAAAAATTCGGGTCCGGATCGTTTCGCCGTCGATTCCCAGGTGATTGCCTTGGCGCCGTTTTCACAGAACTCGAACGATGAGGTGTGTTTGGGGTCGGGCCAGGCGCAGCCGGGACAGTCGAAACCTTCGGGCTTATTGGCCTTGAGGAGCGTCATCGTGCCCTGTGCGACGATCTGCTGATGCGCGAGCGTTTTCGCGACAGCTTTCAACGCATCCCAGCCGCCAGCGGGATGATCGTATTTTTCAATACCTTCCGGCCGCTCTTCTGCCATGTCGGAGTTCCTTCGATTTTGCAGATTGACGATTGTCGTGCCCGCTGACGCTAGCGCAACTGCGGATGGGTAAACATCATACTCAGGCATAGGTTGCCTGCTCCCTGGAGGGCGGAACGAAAAAGGCCGCCTCCTGCGGCGGGGGCGGCCTTGGCGGATCGGGAGGAGATCCGCGGCTCCGGGAGAGGGGATACCGGAGTTCATGGCTTCTGCGAGCCAATCGCCCTGGGGCAGGGCGACAGGCAAAAACTATCCCGGGTGGGAACCCGCCGAAACTACACTTAGGTATCGGGTGGACTGTACCACCAGCCGATTTCTCCCGAGCCATTCTTCTTTCTATCCTCGGTGCCGATCAGACAGCCGCAACAGGGGCGCTCAACATCGGGCGGTCGATTGCAAAAGGAGAACGATCATGGACATGACCACAGTTGCCAGCAACCGCAAGCTTCCACTCGCAACGCCGACTGACCTCGGTGCCGAAGCGAGCCGCGACATCGCCGCCGCATTGACCGCCCTGCTGGCGGATGTCTTCACGCTCTACATCAAGACCAAGAATTTCCACTGGCATGTTTCCGGTCCGCATTTTCGTGATTATCACATGCTGCTGGACGAACAGGGGGCGCAGATATTCGCGATGACCGACGACATTGCTGAAAGGGCGCGCAAGGTCGGCGGCACCACCATCCGTTCCATCGGTCATATCGGCCGCCTCCAGCGTCTCCTTGATAATGATGCCGACTTCGTCACCCCGGAGGACATGCTCGCCGAACTGCGCGAGGACAACAAGCAGCTGACCGCCATCCTGCGACAAACGCACAACCTCACCTCCGACCTCAACGATCACGCCACCACCAGCCTGATCGAAAACTGGATCGACGAGACCGAGCGCCGCACATGGTTCCTGTTCGAAACCACCCGTCGCTCCCGCTGAAGCCAGGCAGGAAACCGACATGACCGACGATCCAATTGCGCTGGCGCTTTCGAGACGACGTCTTCTGCTGGCCGGTGCCGCGCTTTCCGCTGCGATGGCAGTGCCATCAACAGCCTTTTCAAAATCCATCCCATCCCGCAACGAAGGAGCATTTCCAATGACCGAATCATTCGTAAAGACCAAGGACGGCGTCGATATCTATTTCAAGGATTGGGGTCCGAAGGATGCCCAGCCCATCGTGTTCCATCACGGCTGGCCGCTATCCTCCGACGACTGGGATGCCCAGATGCTGTTCTTCGTAAACAACGGTTACCGCGTCGTCGCCCATGACCGTCGCGGCCACGGCCGTTCCCAGCAGGTGAGCGACGGTCACGACATGGATCATTATGCCGCCGATGCATCCGCCGTTGCCGAACATCTCGATCTCAGGAATGCTGTTCATATCGGACACTCGACTGGCGGTGGTGAGGTCGCGCGTTACGTCGCAAAATTCGGCGAACCGCAGGGCCGTGTCGCCAAGGCCGTTCTCGTCTCCGCCGTTCCGCCACTGATGCTGAAGACGCCTTCCAATCCCGGCGGTCTGCCGATCGAAGTCTTCGACAGCTTCCGCAAGGGTGTGGCCGAACACCGCGCCCAGTTCTTCCTCGACGTGCCGACCGGTCCGTTTTACGGCTTCAATCGTCCGGATGCCAAAGTCTTTCCCGGTGTTATCCAGAACTGGTGGCGTCAGGGTATGATGGGCAGCGCCAAGGCCCATTACGACGGCGTCAAGGCCTTCTCGGAAACCGATCAGACGGAAGACCTGAAGGCGATCACGGTGCCGACGCTCGTTCTGCACGGCGATGACGACCAGGTCGTGCCGATCGCAGATTCTGCCGAATTGTCGGTCAAATTGCTGAAGAATGGCACGCTGAAGGTGTATAAGGGATATCCGCACGGCATGCTGACAACTCATGCCGACATCATCAATCCGGATCTGCTGGCCTTCGTGAAGAGCTGATCACCGGTAAAGGGTCGCCGCCGGAAAAAGCGGATGGCGGCCAATTTCCCGCGCGGAAGGAGATTCCGATGCCGTTCAAACCATCTTATGAAGACCTTGCCCTTCGTGACGGCATCGCCAGCCTGCCCGAGATGGAGGACATCCAACTGGAGCTTCCTCTGTCGCAGCAGGCCGAGGCGGAAAATCGCGTCGATGCGAAGCCGGATCCTTCGAACAACGAAACGAAATTTCAGGTCTGATCGATGTGATTGCCGTCCTCGACCGTAGCTTATTGTATCAGCAACCAGACAGGCTACATCGAGGTACCGTTTTCGGTTTCGATGGAAAACTCTCGACACAACGCTTCTCCATCAAGTGGCGCAATATCGTTATTCATGATGGAGATCCGAGATGACCAACGCCGTGTCGCGTCCGAAACAGGTAGATGTTGATCGTATCCCGGCTGTTTCTTTCGACCTGCTGTTGCGTCACCAAACGTCGGATTTCGCACGGCTGACACTTCTGGATACAAAGTCGGCCTGAAGCAGAAGAGAGAGTGCGCCGGGACCGGCGCTGCAGACTTCTCGCGTTACGGGGTGAGAACGGCTCGCGGTTCGAGCATGCCGTCGAGACCGAAGGCACCGATCTCCCTGCCGATACCGGATTGCTTGAAACCGCCGAAGGGCGCGCGGGGATCATGCGGTGCGCCGTTGATGACGACGCGGCCGGCCATCAACCTCTCGGCGATGCGTTCGGCGCGTCTGATGTCGGATCCAAGCACATAGGCTTGCAATCCGTAGTCGCTATCATTGGCGATTTTGACGGCCTCATCTTCGTCCTCATAGGCGAGAAGACACAGGACGGGACCAAAGATTTCTTCGCGGGCGATGCGCATTTCGTTCGCGACATCTGCGAAGATTGTCGGGCGGGCGAACCATCCTTTTTCAATCCCGGCCGGGCGTCCGGTTCCGCCTGTCAGCAGGGTTGCTCCTTCTTCGACACCAAGCCGGATGTAAGTCTGGATCCTTTCCCACTGGGCAAGGCTGGCGAGAGGGCCTACCCGAACCTCCGGATCACGGGGATCGCCAACTTTGAATTTTTCAGCCGCCATCCTCAACCGCTCGGCAATCTCGGGGAGACGGGACCTCGGAGCCAGAATGCGGGTACCCGCGACGCAGGCCTGGCCGCTGTTTGCAAAGCCCGACATCAGGGCGACAGGTATAGCCTTGTCGAGGTCGGCATCCGGCAGGATAATGGTGGGTGCTTTGCCTCCCAGCTCCAGAACCACCCTTTTCATGCCGTCAATCGCCGCTCGCTGAATGATCTTTGCAGCCTGGGTGGAACCGGTGAAACTGACGGTCGCCACGTCGGGATCCTGCGTCAGCGCCGCGCCGACCACCGGACCCGTGCCGTTGACAATGTTGAAAACTCCTGCCGGCAGGCCGGCCCGATGCAGCCTTCTCACCAGAATATCCGTCTGAAACGCACTCTGTTCGGCCGGCTTGATGACGAGGGACGAGCCTGAACCGATTGCATGCGCAAGCTTGGTGGCGATAAAACCGAAATTGCTGTTCCAGGGCGTGATGGCGGCGAGAACGCCGCGCGGCAGCATCCTGACCGTGCTTTTGCCCACGACCCGGTCAAAGTCGTAGTTCGCCACGGTCTCAGCCATAACATCAAAAATCGACGCTGCGTTTTGAACGGAGAAAGCCGTGAAATAAGCGGGCGCGCCGTATTCTTCGGTCATGACCTGCGTAAGCTCATCCGGTCGCTCTTCGATCGTATCGCGCAGGCTGCGCAGCATGTCGATACGCTGCGCCTTGGTGGATGTTGCCATGGCGGGAAAAGCCCGTTTCGCGGCTGCCACTGCGGCCCTTGCATCATCGGCATTGCCAAGCCGGACATCGCCGATTTTTTCTTCCGTCGCCGGATTGAAAAGGTCCAGCCGTTCATTGCCGTCTGGCACCACAAATTTACCGTCGATATAGATGTGTTCAATTGATCGCATTGATCTGGCCTCTTTTAAGATGGTTGGAAATCCGGCTCGTCTGGCCGCCGCGGAACGCGCTGGAGGCGCGCCGCATGGGTGCAAGCAGGCTTCATTGAGTTGATCAGAGGGATGGCAGGAAGAAGTGGAAACGCGAAAACGGCTGCGGCGGGCGCCGAGCCGTTCCCTTGTGGTCACATCGATGAGACCGCGCCCAGAAGTCCCGCAAGCGGCGAGGGATCGTCGGATGTTGCATCATATACGCACGGTGCTGCAAATATCGCCGCAAACACGATGGCGATGACAAGCGCACGGGCGGAGACAACAGGCTTAAGCGAGCTTGAGCGTAACATCGATGTTCCCCCTGGTTGCCTTCGAATAGGGGCAGATCTGGTGGGCATCCTCAATGATGGCCTGTGCTACGGGACGATCGATCCCGGGCAGGCTTACCGACAGGCGAGCCTGCAGGAAGAACTCGCCGCCCGTCGTGCCGAGGTCGACCTCCGCATCGACGGCGGTGTCGGCGGGAAGCCGGAGCTGGCGTTTCGCCGCCGCCTTTGTCATGGCGCCGATAAAACATGCCGACCAGCCGGCCGCAAAAAGCTGTTCGGGATTCGTGCCAGGCTTTCCGCTGCCCGGAGGCGAGAGCTTGATGCCCAGCGCGCCATCATCGCTCTGCGCCGATCCGTCACGCCCGCCGGTCGTGTGGGTCTTGCCGGTATAAAGAACAGTCTCGATCTTGGTCATGGGAGGCTCCTTTCATTTGCCGCTGCTGCGGCGTTTCGTGATAGGAGCTTTGTGATGGATCAGCGTATCCGGCATGTTTCCGGAAACTGCGAAACTGTATCGAAAAGTATCGGCGCTTTGTCACTGGTTATCGTCGACCCGTTTCCCTGTCAGGGAAAAGCCACCTCGGCCGCAAGCCCGCCGCCCTGCCTGTTATAGAGGCGAACCGAGCCGCCGATCGTTCCGGCGAGTTGCTGCGCGATCGCCAGTCCGAGACCGGTTCCGCCCGTATCGCGGTTTCTCGATGTTTCGATCCGGAAGAAGGGCTGCATGGCATTTTGCAGCATCTCGTCCGGGATGCCCGGCCCCCGATCGAGCACCGTGATGACCACTGTGCCTTCACCACGCCGGTCCACTTTAATCTCGGCGCTGCCGGCGAATTTGAGGGCGTTATCTATGAAGTTCGTCAGGATTCTTCGCAATGCATGGGGCTTTGTCGACGCGGTGCCGCGCACCATGCCGGCAACCGTTACGGCTTTTCCGGTATCCTGATAGTCGTAGGCAATGCTGTCGATGAAAGAGGCCAGATCGATACGGGAGGATTTCTCGCCATTGCCGTGAGCGCTGCGTGCGTAAGCGATCCCATCCTGCACCAGACGTTCGATTTCACGCAGGTCACTGACCAGCTTTTCCTTTTCCGGCGTATCGTCTGCCATATCGGCCCGCAACCGCATCCGGGTGATGGGCGTCTGCAGGTCGTGCGAGATCGCCGCAAGAATCTGGACGCGCTCCTCGAGATATTGCGCGACGCGATCGCGCATGGCGTTGAAGGCGCGGGCGGCGTGAGCAACTTCGCTTGGGCCGCTCTCACTCATCGGCGACCCCTTTTCCCCCGGATCCAGCGCTTCGGCTGCCGCAGCAAGCGCGCTGAGGGGTCTGGTCGTCTGTCGCACTGCAAACCAGGTGCAGAGGAGGAGAAGCGCCATCTGCGCGGCGAAGACATAAGGCAGCCATTCCGCCAGGGGCATCACGCCGCGCGGTGTCACGTCGATCGTCAGGGGCGAGCCGTCCGATAGCGTCAGGTGCGCCTGAAGCCGCTTGCCGTCGCCGGGAATGGACTCGACCCTGACGGGAAAACGGTGTCCCGCGGCTTCCTCGATCCTCTGCGCAATTTCAGCGCCGCGGCCGGTCATGTCGGAAACACCGGGAAGACCGGGGCCGAGGACGAGTTGATAATTGTTGCGGCTCAGGCGATGGACCCATTGCGCCCGCTCTTCCGCAGGCAGGCGGTCGATGATGGCGATCGATACCGCCAGATCCTGCTCCAGAGTGCCGAGCATGACCGCCTTTGCCGACATATATCGTTCGGCAAAGAGGATGCTGAACGACAGGCCGTAGGCGATGGCGAGGCCGGCAAAAAGGATGATGAAAAGTCTGGACCGCAATGAGCGCGGCCACCAGCCGGCGAGCAGGCGCGGGCCGTTCATATCCTCGGCTCCGAAATCTCCACGGGCACCGCAAAGACATAACCCTCCGCCCGTACGGTCTTGATGTAGATGGGTTCGCGCGCGTCATCCCCCAGGCGCTGGCGCACGCGGCTCACAAGAAGATCGATCGACCGGTCGAAAAGCTCCGCATCGCGTCCCTGGGTGAGATTTAACAGCTGGTCCCGGTTGAGGACGCGCTGGGGATGATCGATGAAGACCCTGAGAAGCCGGTATTCAGCCCCGCTCAGGGCAACGGTCGTTCCCTCCCTGTCGAGCAGGTGACGGCCCACCGTGTCGAGGCGCCAGTCACCAAAGGTCAGGAGCTGCCCGGCCTCGCTGATCTGCAGATTGGGAGGCAGCATCCGCGTGCGGCGCAGGATGGCCTTGATCCGCGCAAGAAGCTCACGGGCAGCGAAGGGCTTCGACAGATAGTCGTCGGCTCCCATTTCGAGCCCGATAATGCGATCCATCTCGTCATCGCGGGCGGTCAGCATCAAGACCGGCGTGGCTTTGTGTTTCCCCGCCCGCAGCTCACGGCATAGGACCAGCCCGTCATCGCCAGGCATCATCACGTCGAGCACGATGAGATCGACGGTATTGCCGTCGAGAAAACTTCTCATCTGCCGTCCGTCGGCCGCCACGCTCGTGCGCAGGCCGTTCTTCTTCAGGTAGCTGGAAACCAACTCCCGGATTTCCCTGTCGTCGTCTACGACGAGAATATGGTCGATATGTTCCATTGGATGCCTTCGTCGTCCGGACGGTTCGAGTGGCCCGCTACCGCGTTCCCTGCGTCACATGCAGTAAGACAACGGTTCGCGGGCTTCGGCAAGTTTAAAGCTTTGCGACGTCCAGAACAGCCCTGGCAAAAGCCTCGGGTGCTTCCTGCGGCAGGTTGTGGCCGATGCCGCCGCTGATGTTGCGGTGCTGGTACTTGCCGGAAAACTTCGATGCGTAGGCGGAAGGATCCGGATGCGGCGCGCCGTTGGCGTCGCCTTCCAGCGTTATCGTCGGCACGGTGATGACGGGAAGTTTCGCAAGCTGGCGCTCGTAATTATCGTACTTGGCTTCTCCGTCGGCCAGTGCCAGCCGCCAGCGGTAATTATGGATGGTGATGGCCACATGGTCGGGATTGTCGAATGCGGGGGCCGAACGATTGAAGGTCTCGTCGCTGAATTTCCAGGTCGGAGATGCCGTCTGCCAGATCAGGCGCACGAAGTCGCGGGTGTTGGCGGCATAGCCCGCACGGCCGCGTTCCGTCGCGAAATAGAACTGATACCACCAGGAGAGTTCCGCCTTGGGCGGAAGCGGCTTCTTGTTGATCTCCTGGCTGCCGATAAGGTAGCCGCTGACCGACACGAGCCCGGTGCAACGTTCGGGCCAGAGCGCCGCCATGATGTCGGCGGTGCGAGCGCCCCAGTCATAACCGGCAACGACGGCCTGCTTGACGCCGAGCGCGTCGAGAAAGGCGATCATGTCGACCGCAAGCGCCGCCTGCTGTCCGTTGCGTGCGGTGTCGTCCGAGAGAAAACGGGTCGTGCCATACCCGCGCAAATAGGGGATGAGTACCCGATATCCAGCCGATGCAAGGATGGGTGCAACATCGACATAGCTGTAGATGTCATAAGGCCATCCGTGCAGCAGCAGCACGACCGGGCCGTCTGCGGGGCCGGCTTCTGCATAACCGACGCTGAGTACGCCCGCTTCAACCTGCTTCAGGGCGCCAAAGGAGGTGGCTCCGTCGCGTCCGGTTGACGGCTGAGGCGAAGGCGCTTCGCCCTTGGCATGAGCAAGGCCTGCGGCCCCGAATTCGACGGCGGCAACCGTCATTGCGGCAATGCCGAAGAAGCGGCGGCGCTGGAAATTGATCTCGGAATTCATTGCTGTCTCTCCTGTCCATGTTGGATGCGGGCAGGTAACGCGGTGCGTGTATCCTCGATGTGTCGCAAGGAGGACGAATGTGAATGGTTTTGTAGCAGGGGGCATTCCGGATACAGACTGATACATTCGGTCCGCCCTCCTTACGCAATCAGCCGCCCTGGTGTCTGGGGCGGCTGTGTTGGATTTCGAGGCGGTCGCGGTTTATTTCGCGGATTGCCGGGCGGCCTGTTCGATGACGTCTGCGACCTTTTCGGGCTGGGAGGCAAAGACCGCATGGCTTGCCGCAATTTCGGTCACCGCACTGCCGGCGCGCTTGGCCATGTCGCGCTCGAGATCGGGGTTGATCGAGCGGTCCTGCGTTGCGACAATCGACCAGCTTTTCTTGGTTTTCCAGGCGGGTTCGCCGGCTTTGGCGGCAAAGGCGGCCTTGGCGGCGAAGACCTGACTTCTTGCCATGAAGGCCGCGTCCTCACGCGGCAGATCGCCGGCGAAATCCTGTCCAAAGACGGCGGGATCGAGATAAAGGAACGCGCCATCCTTCGTCGGCTTGATGCCGTTGCCAGCCGGCGGTTTCGAGCCGGCGAGGTCGAGAAGGCTCTCTCCCTTCTCCGGCTGGAAGGCGGCGACATAGACCAGCCCGGCCACATCCGGCCGGTTACCCGCTTCCGAGATCACCATCCCGCTGTAGCTGTGCCCGACAAGCAGGCTCGGCCCCTGCTGGAGATCGAGAACACGGTTGGTGGCCGCCACGTCATCGGCAAGAGAGGTGATGGGCTCCTGCACGATCGTGACGTTGAAACCACGGCTTTCAAGGATGTCTGTCGCCCTGCGCCAGGCCGAACCATCCGCCAGCGCGCCATGGACGATGACGATATTCTTCACCTCTGCCGCCTGTGCGGCAAAAGCGATCAGTGCGGTTGCGACGGCAAGCGCGAATTTTGGCATGAGACGATGGTGCATCATATTTCTCCTTTGGTTTTGATGGGAACGGGAGGAAAATCCGGATCAGCCGAAAGTGAAGGCATAGGCCTGCACGCCGGGGTCGAGGAAGCGGATGGCAAAGGTTCTCGCTTCGACGGCGCCGGACTGGCGGACGAGCTGGTAAAGACGGGTTGAGGTGACGACGCCATTGCCCTCCGCATCCGTGTCAGCGCCATGGTCCGCACCCGGCGGATGCCCGTCGATGGTGACCTGGAAACGAACCGGTTTTCCGGCTGCATCCGGCCCAAGGACCAGATGCAGGTCACGGGCGCTGAAGCGATAGGTGATGCCGCCATCAGCCGCATCAAGTGTGGCCGCCTCCGCGCCAACCGTCCAGGTGCCGGAAAGTCCCCATTCGTTGAGGGAAGGCGTCTTGACGGAGTAGTCGCGCGGCGTGTCTGCACGCATCGCCTCGTTGGATGCGAAGCTTCGAGCCTGCCGGTAGCCTATATAGGTTTCGCCCGAGCGCATGTGCCCGATATCCGCACCGGCTTCGGCTCCTGCCGCCTGCGGGCTCACCGGTGCGCTGGCGGAGGCGCTGCTGCCGGCCTCGCGCAGCAGGTCCTGGATCGCCTCTTCGGTCTGCCGGTAGTTGTCCTCGCCGAAATGGTGGTAACGGATCTGGCCCCTGGCATCGATCAGGTAATGTGCCGGCCAATAGCTGTTATCAAAGGCGCGCCAGATCCTGTAATCATTGTCGATTGCCACCGGGTAATCGATCTTGAAGCGGGCGACGGCCTGTCTGACATTGTCGATCTTCTTTTCGAAGGCGAATTCGGGGGCGTGAACGCCGATGACGACGAGGCCCTGATCCCGGTATTTGTCCGCCCAGGCACGCACATAGGGAATGGTGCGGATGCAGTTGATGCAGGAATAGGTCCAGAAGTCGATGAGAACGACCTTGCCACGCAATTGCTCACGCGTGAGCGGCGGGGAATTGAGCCACTCCACGGCGCCGTCGAGGGATGGGGCCTTGCCCTCAACCGGCAGCTCCGACCGTGCCGCGGCGGCGCTGACGCCCGCCGCCGCCACTTCGGGCGCTATGGCGGTGTGAAGCCGATCGAGCACCCGCTGTTCGAAGGATGCCGTGCTCGCATAGGATATCTGCGACAGGAAACCCGTATCCAGCCCGAGCGCGATGACCGCGACGCCGGCAAGCACCGCCGCGCCAAGCACCTGCCGGATCCGCTCGCTGAAACCCAGCGACCGCTTCATGGCTGCAAATACCCTGCCGCCGACGAGGATGGCGACGGCAAGGGAGGTCGCAGCCCCGGCGGCATAGGCGGCAAGCAGCAGGCTGGTTTCCAGATTGGCCCCCTTCAGGGCCGCACCCGTCAGCACGAGCCCGAGGATCGGTCCGGCGCAGGGCGCCCATAAAAGGCCGGTGGCGATGCCGAGTAACAGCGAGCCCGCGACCGTCGGCATTGCCCCGGGCTTGCCGGCGGCATTGGCGAGCCGGTTGCCGAGTTCGACGACCGGACGGGTGATGATGCTGGCCGCATGCGGCGAGAGCAGCCCGACGCCGAAGACCGCAAGCAGCGCAAGAGCCGCTAGCCGGCCATATTCATTGGCGCTGATTGCCCAGCTGCCGCCCACCGCGGCCAGCGTCGCGACGGCGCAAAACGTTGCCGCCATTCCCGCAAGCAGGGGCAGCGTGCTGCGCAGGAACGGTTGCCCCGCCCGCGCAAAAACGAAGGGAAGGATGGGCAGGATACAGGGGCTGAGAATTGTCAGCGCCCCTCCGAGATAGGCAATGACCAGAAACGTCATCATCTTTTCCTTTCAGGCAGGAGTTCGGGGCTCCGGGCGGCGAAGGCGACCCGGCGATGGCGCCAATTTCCCGGCCCCACGTATCCCTGATGTGTCGGGGCTTCGGTGAATTTGTAATCGAGTGTAAAAGCCGCCACCGGCGCACGGCCGCTAAAGCGAAACCGCATGTCCCCGTCATTTGTCACTGCGCATAGCGCGTGAAGACGAAATCATGGTCCTTGACGTTGCCCTCGTGGCAGGAGAGACAGGTCTCATGTTGCGCGGCATCCACCGGCTTGCCGTTGACAAACCGCCCGAAGCCCCAGCCGTGGCTGCCGGCATATTTCTTGGAATCTTTCACCATCACCTGCACGGTGGTTGCCGCTCCCGGCACCGTGGCTGGCGGAAACTCCGTGGATTGCTGCCGCTTATAGGCAAGCTTCACCAGTATCGAGCCATCGGGAAAGGGCAGGGTTCCGCTTTTGTAGGCGTTGGCGGCGACATCGTTTGCCAGAACAGCGCGAAGCTCGTCCAGCGGCGGCGCTTCCTGCGCGGGCGCGATGAACGTCCAGTCACGATATCCGTCAGGAAGAGTGACACCATAGATGGGAGAGGCGTTTTGCGGCGGTGTGTCCGCTGAACTTGAATAAACGGTTCCAAAACCCGCTGCCGCAACCGATAGGGCGACGGCGAAGAAAATCTGGCTTTTCATGGGAAATCCTGCCTGATCCGAAATAGATCAGGTCATGATCTGCCCTGCAGGTATCCGGCATGTTTCCTGAAATCCGCACTTATGTATCAAATCGTAGCAGTGCGCACCGCCACGGGGGCAAGGCCGCGCTTAAAGGCCGGCGATCACCCTCTTGCGATCTCGGGCCCGGATTTCCTCGCAAGGCTCATATTCGCCCAGTGATCAGGCTCCTCCTCATCCGTGCCCACACCGTCGCCCGCCGGCTGAATTTGCGCAAAATCCTTCCGAAACAACGAGAAGTCGTGAAACTTTTTCGGGTGCGATGAGTTTGGTGCAGGAGCACTCGGCTCAAATTTCTCGCTGCATATAATCACCCGCTACGCGGAGGATTGGTCATCCTTTCGGAGGAGATACCACATGAATTCCATCATCTATCTAGTCGGACTCGTCGTCGTTGTCCTGTTCATTCTCTCATTGCTGGGGCTACGCTGATGGTTGATCCAACGGGTATCGAAACAAATCCAAACCGCAGCTATGTGGACTGGCCAGCGATTTTCGCCGGTGCCGTCATCTCCTCGGGCGCCATGGCAGTCCTCACCGCATTTGCGGGCGGCCTGGGCCTGAGTTCCATCTCGGCCGACGATGGCGGCGAGATCAGCACAGTCTGGCTCATCATAACCGCGCTCTTCGTCATCATTTCCATGGTCGGCTCATACATGCTGGGTGGCTATATTGCCGGCCGCATGCGTCGGCCTGCCGGCGCTGCCGACAGGAACGAACTGACGGTCCGCGATGGTGTGAATGGCTTGGTCGTATGGGGACTAGGGACGGTCGTCTCGGCGTTTCTCGCGCTCGGCGTGCTGTCCGGTGGCGCCAAAGCTGTCGGCAGCGTGGCGCAGACCGCCGTCGAGGCCACGGGTTCCGCAGTCGGCGGCGCCGTTCAAGGGGCTGGCCAACTGGCAGGCGGCATCATTTCCGGCGCTGGCAGTGCAGCCGGTGGTCTGGCGCAAGGAGCCGGTCAGGCTGCCGCACCCAGCATTGAGCAGATGCTTCCGCAAGGTCTGAGAACGAACCCGATCGACTATTTCACGGATACGCTACTGAGGACCGATACGCCCGCCACCCCTCAGACGGGTGAACAGAGCGCCGGTGACTATCAGCGCCAGATTAGCGGAATCCTCGGCAATCTGATGGCGACAGGCGAGATATCTGATGCCGACAAAACATGGCTCGCCAATCAGGTCGCTGCCCGCACAAACATCAGCCAGACCGATGCGCAAACGCGCGTGAACCAGACGGTTGAACGTGTGCAGGCCGTCAGGGCGGAAGCACAGAAGAAGGTCGATGAAGCGCAGAAGCAGGTCGAGGCCGTGAAGGCTGAGGCACAGAAGGCATTGGACGATGCCAAGACGAAGGCTGCGGATGCCGCAGAAAAAGCACGGGTCGCAGGTATTCTGACAGCATTCCTGCTGGCCGCTTCCGCGCTCGTTTCCGCTGCGGCTGCCTATATCGGCGCAGTACACGGCGGCCGCCACAGAGACGAAGGCCGCATCTGGGGTGGGCTAGCCTACCGCAAGTAACCAGAGCGATGGCAAGAAAATCGGCTTTTCAAAAAAAGACCTGCCCTGACCAAATTCCGGGCAGGTCATACGTTTTAGGCATCTGGCATCACGGACAGGGCCTGCAGCAAGGCAAGTGCGACCGTGGATGCCGCCAGGATTGCGGTCAGCGCCAGTGGCGCGGTGGCGCTGTAGGAATCCACTGGCTGGGATCGTCGCCGTATTACCGAACCCATTTGCGCAAGACATTCTCGTGGACATCAAGATCACGAGCAGCCTGCGCAACAATGACCCCACGTTCCCTGACCAACTTCACTGCTTCAAGCTTATACTCGCGGCTGAATATTCGTCTTTGCATTCATGCTCTCCGGTTTCAGGAGGAACCCTTAACTCGCTGTCCATGAAACCGGCAGCAGGCCAGTGAATGGGTCTTTGACATGATCGGCCCTGACGGCACAGTCTTCCCGAACCATCATCGTTATGTCGAGGTCCGGCCAGAAGAGAGGATCGCCTATACGCTGCTGTGGGGCGAAAACGGGCCGAAACATGCCGATGCCTGGGCCTCCTTTGAAGATCAGAATGGCGCGACGAAAGTTGTGCTGGGCATGGTGTTCAGCACGGAAGCCGAGTTCCAGCAAGCGAAGGGTTTCGGCGCCGTGGAGCTGGGTCAGCAAACGCTGGGCAAACTGGAACGCTTCGCCAAGGCGCTATAGATGCGCGGAGGTGTTCAGTGATTTTTACTATATCCGGGATAAAATCGCTTTTATACTTTGTGTTTTTATCGTTATTCGGCGATAAATTTGGTTTATTGGATACTCAATGAATTTATAGGAGGCTAGGCCAAATATGATGGTCAGTGCCAAAGCGAAGAGGGTCATTACCCCCAGTGCAACTAAGCCGGGCGTCAAAAATAGATTTACTGTTTTTTCAGAAACTTGGATCATCAAGTTATGAACGAGATATATCGAGTAACTCGCATTCCCAAGATAGATCAATATTCTATTTTTTGCGACGAAACCATTTTCCTCAAGAAGTACGCAGCCGTAAATCAGCAATAGCCCAGCGAAGCCCCAAGTCATAGGGCGCAATATGTTATGACTGGAGCTCAGCTCCAAACCGCGGCCTGTTGCAGCGATGAGTAGCGCTCCCATAGCGATGAGGAGCCAAGCGCATGTTCTGTTTCCTGACGAAAAACTCGCGCGTCCTGAAACATAAAAAGCTCCGAAGCCCGCCCCAAAAGCAAAGTCCAAAATTACGGGGCTCGTATAGTATTCTAGGTAGGGATTTAGTACGAAAATCATTCCGGCACCAACCAGGCACGCCAGAATTGTTACCAGGAGCACTATTCTCAATCTAAAATCGGGCACAATAAGCAGCAAGGCAAATAGCGCATAGAAAAACATTTCAAAATTTAGTGTCCATCCAACAGATAAAATTGGCTCCCACAGGCCGTTGCGCATAAATGGGATAAAGAGAAGTGATTTCCAAACGTAGCTGAGTTGCAGATCAAGCACGCCGATGGGGCGAAACCCAATGAGGAACAGGGCTACGATAGCTGACGTCATTATCCAGTATATAGGAACGATACGGGCAATTCGATTAAAGAAGAACCTTGCCGGGTCGCTGTCTTTGTTGAAGGTTGTCAACACCATAATGAACCCGCTAAGGACAAAAAAAATGTCTACGCCAGCAGCGCCGAATTCATAGGTTTTTGCCCCTGGAAACAATTTATCTATATTCGGCATAAAATGATGAAAAAAAACTAGGAAAGCCGCTGCTGCTCTCAAAACTTGCAAATTGATTATCATTACATGTGTCCTCGAAATACCGTTAAGAAAATATAACGAATGAGAAATTTATGGTGCCACACTCTCTTTCCAATTTCATATTTTCAGGCTGGATGGTCGTTCTGTTACTTTTTGCCGGCCCTACGAACGGAACGTGTCTATCTGATCAAATTGTCGTCACGCCTAATTCAGAAATTGCTTTTGAAGGAGATAGTTTGACCTATGGCTATGATGAAACCGAAATGGCGGGTGCACAAAAAATCAATGGTGCATGGCCGCGAAGAAGCAAAATTCCTTTTCCCGAAGAGGTAGGCAAAATTCTGGTGAATTTGCAAGTCACGAATCATGGATTTCCAGGTGACAGAAGTCGCGAAGGCATCAAAAGATGGGCGTCACTGAAAACTGCCAGTTTAACGGTCTTGATGTATGGGACCAACGACTTCGGCAACTTCGGTAAGCTGGAGAGGTCGCTTACCACGGAAGAATTCAAAGTGAACTTAGAACGCCTAATCAAGCGCCGCACACTCAGGGGCGGTCAAGTTCTTCTCGTGACCCCTCCACCGATTGCTGAGAACGCAGTAGACGCTGGTTTGGAGCCGTATCGTGAGGTCGTTCGGAATATGGCGCGTCAACGGAATTTGCCTTTGGTTGAGGCATCGGCAGCAATGTCAGATGTTCCTCACAAATGGGTAGACGGTTTGCACCTAAGTGCGGCGGCTAATCAATCGCTTGCGCGTGCTGTTTCTAAGAAAATTTGCGTTCGCGCACCCGATCACGCCCGCGACTAAACCGCATTTGAGTGTATTCTGAGCGTTCGTGCAGTGTACCAGTTTCGTAATGCTTTATTCGCAGGGATTTCGAAACGTCGCCATACTACCGCGCTAATAAGTATTGTTAGTCCAAGTCCGCTAAGTACAGTCAGAACGGCATATATTAGAGGATATTCCACGACGGGGGATGTAACTTTTTCGACAATTTGTAATACAAATGGGTGGATTAGATATATTGCATAACTGGCGGAGCCAATCGTAATCACGGGCGAGTAGTTCAGATATAGTCCTCGTTTTTCCAAGCCTATCAGCGTGAAAATTATTAAACTCCCTCCAAGCCCCCAAGTGGCAGGCCTGATAAAACCCTCAAACGAGGGAAGGGAAATAATATCGGGTATAGCTACGAGCAATCCTCCTGCTAACGCACTGCTAATCAAGCTGTAAGCAGGGAGTCGTCTGAAATCGTATGCCAATGATAAGTGAGCAAGCCAAACACCTAAAGCGAAGTCCAGCATGATCGGGTTTGTGTAAAATCGTGCGAATACCGAATCTCCAACGTTTAACACCAAGGGTAGTCCACCCAAAATTGTCACAATCAATGTAACGAAAATCGAGGCATAAATTCGATATTTCATTTGTACAAAAAATCCAAATAATAAATAGAAAAATATTTCGTAAATCAATGTCCATCCGACGTATAGAATAGGATAGTCCACTCCATTTCTGTGGACTGGAAGAAATAGAAAGGACTTAAGAACACTGTCAAGCTGAAGACTGATCACGCCGATTGGCTTCAGTCCTAGAAAATATGTGGTGCAGATAAGCAAATTAAGTAGCCAATACAATGGTACTATCCTTGCCATACGGTTGAAATAGAATTCTAATATTGTTGTTTGCGATTTTTCGGTGCTTGTTACCATAAGAAAGCCGGACAACACGAAAAATATGTCGACACCGGCATTTGCGGAGACGAATATGGGAAGATCCTCATATGCGCGTCGCAAGTTGGGGACGATGTGCACATAAACTACCATCAACGCGGCGACAGCTCTGAGGGCGTGAAGGTTCTTGATCAAGGTCGCTTCCTAGGCTAAAAGTTTTTTCGATATTTTTGATATTTTAAGAAAAAAATGATTGGGATCAAAATGAGTTCAGTGGTTATGTCGTCACTACTCTATGGCAAGTTCCTAGAGATAGCTGCATTATTTAAACGTAACAAGCGCGAGCGCCAACCCGACGAATGGGTGCGTGGGCACGTTTTCTTTCCGGTAATTTCGATTGATGGTGAGAAACTGTCGCATGTGGTTATGCGGCGAGGCGAAGCCAACAACTACGAATATCGTGCCTTGAGTGAAGCTGAAAAACAGGAAATGTTTTCCGATTTGGCTTGGTGAGTCTTGCGAATAATATTTATACATAAGGCTTTTCAAAGTGCAGCGACGAAGACTTAGCAGACCGCGGCAATACGATGAATTGCCCAGCTTCATTGTGGCGCTACCGATGTACCCTGGGCGCATAATTGTGTCTCGTGGGGTGATCCGTTTATTTACATTTATTTTTGGCTTCTTGTTGCAATGTAACATCATTCCGATAGCGTTCGGAATTCCGTTTCTTCGGATTACGGACATGATAGTTATAACAACTCTTCCTATATTGTATATTGTATACATTAGACTGTTTAATTCTGCGCTTATTTTAATATATCTTTTGCCCGTGATGTTTGCATTCCTAACGTCTCTATTATTTTTCACTGATAGGGGGAATGGGGAACTCTATTCATCCGTATTCACGTTTTTATACATAATTTATTTTCTCCCTTTTACATTTGCCTTGCTTCGAGATGGCTGCCTAGATTTGTTTTGTTGGGGTATTTTGGCAGGATTTGCTGCAACTACTTTTTGTTTGTTTGTTGATTTGTATGTTCCATATACTCTTACAAATGTTGGCCTGGCCCTTGTCTTTGACTATCAGGCCGTCGCTGATGCTGCAGCAAACGGTGACTATAATGCACCTCTTCTACGCTTCGAGAAAGCGGGTGGACTTTGGACGCACGGAAATGAAGCTGGTCCGGTGTTCGCATTGGCTGCCGCCGCTGCGGCGTATTTGGCAGAGAGGCGTCGCAGCTTTTTTATATTTGCGTCATTTGCAGCTATATACCTAGTTTCGTTTACTGCTACATTAAACAGATCGGGAATGGGTACAGTCGTCTTAATAGGGCTGATGTCGTACATGTCGTCGTTGTCGAGCCGAAAAATAACTTTGACATTGGTGTATGCCATCCTTGGGATTATGGTTGTCTTACTGATGTTCTCCTTTGGCTCATTCGATTCGATCGATGGCGCGATCTCAAAAAGGTTTCTTGAGGACGAGAATGCTAGCTCGAATATTTTCGAGCGGCTAGAATCTCTCGGCTATGGCATCCAAGTGGCTCTAAACAATCCTTTTGGTATAGGGCTTATTTCTAGGATTGCCGAGATGAATATGTTCAGTCACTTCGGAACGCCTCACAACGGTTTTGTTTCTACTGCCTTCACGGCCGGTGTTTTAGTTAGCTTTTTTGTTGTCACGTCAGTTGCATATATCTTTTTTCGTTTTAGAAAAATTAGATTTTTTCTTTACGTCGCAGTTACGCTGACGTGCGGCTATCTTTTTGAGGAATTGGATGTCAATGCTGCCTTTATGTGTTGGGCTGGTTTGTTAATAGGTTACACTTGTTTGGATCTCGATTATCGCTTGGTTCGGGGACGGGCAATTTTGCGATACCTGTCGAAAGAATTTCGTAATCAGCAGTCCTTGTGCTCTGAAGGCACTAGTTTACCTTCGACGAAGGCCTGAGACTAACAGCGTGGAAACCATGTCCCGTTTTCTACCAATCCAGAATAGTGGTTTTAGTGATCTCCTAAAGGTTCAAGATTTCACAGTCACGGTTTCTCCGAGTTTTTCAATTACTTGACGCCAGTTTGTTTTGTAATTTAGCCCTGTTCGGCTCTGTGCGGGCCGATTTTTGATTTCCTCATTCATCTCCGGTCTGTTTGCCTGTGCTATACTCTTCCTGTTCTGCGATGAACCGGGAGACGTTCCGGTTTTACGTTGGATCAGCGCCGGTTGTGGGAGGGGACGGTCACTCTCGCATTCGGGGTTTGACGGTGAGTGTCCTTCGATAACGGCGGAGGAGTGATGGATTGGTTAGCGGCTCTATTCTTGAAAATATAACGTTCTTCGATCAGAAACCGGATGTCGCAGTCGCTATGGAATGCGCGGAGCTCGCATGTATTCACGATGACATTTCGTCATTTTCAATGAGTTATGAAACGCTGATTGGTGAAGTGGGCAGTACCCTTAGTCAGGGGCAACAACAAAGAGTTCTCATTGCACGAGCATTGTACCAACGTACGGAGATTCTTATTTTGGATGAAGGGACAGCCCATCTTGACGAGCGTGTTGAGACGCAGCTTCTAGAAAATGTAAGAGATTTGGGGCTTACTGTTGTTATGGCAGCTCACAAAGAAGAATTGGGGAGGTTCTGCAATAAAATTTGGAGATTTGAATGCGATGGTATTATAGAATCAGAAAGACAGCATTAGTTTCGTTAATATTGCTTTTTTCTTTATTTATATTTGTTTTTTTATTTTTTCCTATTTGGGGTGCGTTGTTATGTCCGCGTTGTTTTGGATTTAAAGAAGTTGCATCTGGTATTTATGTTGATGCTGAATTGGACGATGATAGGGAAATAAGTAAAATTTCAAGCAATGTTGATATCGCGCTATCTTTGGTGAGGAAAGTATACGGAGCGGTCAGAGCTCCAATGCCGACGGTGTTTTTGTGTAGCTCGGCGAAGTGCTTCACACGCTTTGGTAATCAGGGAGAGAAAGCCTCATCTTATGGGCACTGGGCAGTGGTTGTTTTTAGTGATGGAAACAATCCCGTTATTTTGGCCCATGAGCTTTCTCATGTCGAGACTGGCTTTAGGATCGGATTTTATGGCTGGGCCTCTATTCCTGCTTGGTTTGATGAGGGGCTTGCGGTGGCAGTATCTCGAGATAGCCGATATTTGGAAATCGGACCATCCGGCACTCTTTCTTGTAATAAATTGTCTGGCGGAGTCTTGATAGCCGATATCGATGAGTGGTGGCAAAAAGCCAGTGCGGGAGACGTTGATATATATAGTGCTGCTGCATGTCGGGTTGTAAATTGGATAAATGGTAAAAATGATATCGGCGCTGTGGAGGAGCTTCTCGATGAGTTGCGCGAGGGTGGGGATTTTGAAAAGCTTTTTAAATGATCTCTAGAATATTTTTCGATTAAAATCGGGCATTTTCAACGCTGTTTTTTGTTTTGGCACGTGGCTAACTCTTTTTTCAATTCCCCGTTTATGCACGTCCATCGTGATCGTATTATATTGATTATGTTCCATCAAAAACCAGGAGACATTCTGTTTTTGCTTGGAGCCAGCTCCGGTCGTGAGAGAGGGCGTCGCTCTCATATGTGGGGTCTGACAAGGAAATTCCGTCAAGGATTGAGGAGAATGGATTTGGTTTGTGGTGGGCCTTTCTCTTTCTCTGGAGTTCGTTGGCTGAAGGACTGGCTTTGCCAGGCATAAACCGCTGATGCGGGGCACTGATAAGTGTCTTTATTCCCCCAGGTGGCAATTTTCAGTGCCCCGTTGCAGTGCCCATCGAGCTGAAAGGCGGATGGGAAAAGAGATGAAGTTCACAACACGGTCGCAACTACGTCGCGCGATAGGAAAGGTATGTTCAAATGGGTCTCTTTGAAATGTACGTTCTTGCAGCTCGTGCAGATACAGCCCTGATGAGGCGAAGGGTAGCGAAGATTATGAATCGTCGACGCAAGAAGCAATATTTACACAACCGGAAGAAGAATCCAGATTTGGAGACCTAGATGAAGAGAAGAGTACACCTTCGACCTAGGAGGATTCCGCAAACATATATTTACATAGATATATATGTGCGAAACATATAAAATATATGCTGTGTTGAATTGTATAAGAATATTGAGGTCGGATGAAAATTCGCGGCCAGAATCTTGTTTTGCGGCCTGCAATTTGCGGATTGCGGGACGAAAACGCGTAAATATATGATTTTTATGCTGAAAATGCCGATATGGCTGGAGAATGATTATGCGTGGAAACTATATGAGTGAGATAGAATTGATTGGAGTGGAGATCAGATTCGAGTGGCTATCGATTACAATAACAATATCAAGATATTGTT
>NZ_JAVAYA010000026.1:0-55031 GCF_041954855.1 Agrobacterium sp. LR_9 | reverse complement strand
CTGCAACCGATTGATTTTATTAGACGTGACTAAATCCTCGGCACGGGGCCGAGGATGGCGTCGGGGCTGAGGGAATGCCCCACGACGCCCTCACTACCCCTTAGGACAGACGCTTCAGCGAGGAGGCTTCCGGCTGCGGGCCGGGTTTCGTCGTGTCGTTATTGTCGGCGGATCTGTTGCGCAGCGCCGCATAATAGGCGTTCTTCTGCTCGTACATGTTCATATCGGCACGGCGCACCAGCGATTCCATCGTCTCTCCGGCCTCGCTGGTCGCCACGCCCAGTGACAGGCTGAGCGGCGCGCTGGAATAGAACTGGTTGTTGATCTTCAGCAGCTCATAAACGGTTTCGACCATGGCGGCGGCCACCTGCCTGTCGGCGCCGGGAAGAAGTATGGCGAATTCGTCGCCGCCAATGCGCGCCGCATGGTTCGGCGCGGTCACCACGCCGTTCAGCACCTCGCCCACACGCCGCAACAATGCGTCGCCGGCATCGTGTCCGAGCCTGTCATTGGCGTCCTTCAGGCCGTTGAGATCGATGACGATGGCCGAAACCGGCCTGAGCGCGCTGCGCTCCAGCCGGTTCAGCTCGTCCGAATAGAAGGCGCGGTTGTGCAGCTTGGTCAGAACATCGTGCTTGCCGAGATATTCGAGATAGGCCTCCGCCTTCTTGCGCGCGGTAATGTCCGTCAACGCCACCTGCACCAGCGACCAGTCGCGCTCATGGCCGGGGAAGACGGAAAAATGCAGGAGCACGTGCCGCTCCGAACCGTCAAGCGCGTAATTCACCACCTCGCGATGGTGGGTGAGATTGCCGTTCCAAAGCTCCATCAGCTGTTCCCGGAACGGCTTTTCCATCTCGCCACGGAAAATATCGCCGAGTCGCTGCAACAGAACCTGCCGGTCCGGCGCGCAGAACAGGTCGAGCGTGGCGCGGTTGACGTCGATGACGCGGATTTCGCTCATGCATTGCCGCACGAATTCGGGATGCACATCCATGAACACGCGGAAATCGATGATACCGCGCTCCCTGACCTCCTCGATCAGCCGCCGCACCCGGCTGAAATCCTCCACCCACAGGGAAACGGGCGAATGTTTGAACATGCCTTCGGCGTAACGGCGGTTGAGAAGCTCCTTGCGGCGCGCCTCCTCCCGCTCCGTCACATCCTCGGTGGTCAAAAGCAGCCGCCCGAGGGTTTCTTCATGGCCGGGTATGACCGCGCCGCGCAACTGGATATCCAGCCGCTTGCCGCCGATTGAATAATTGACCGCGTTGCTGGTGAATTCCGTCTTGCCCGCCCAGAGCTCGGAAAGCTCGTTCACATGGCTCTCCAGCATGTCGTCACGAAAAATCCGGTGTAGATTGTCGACGAGATGCGCCTGATCGCGGGCCTCGAACAGTTCCAGCGTCCTGGCGTTGACCTTGATCACGCGGATTTTCTGCGAGCAGGCCGCCACCCTCGATAAATCTTCCAGAAGAAACGCCCGGATATCCTCGACGCCTTGCGATCGCCAGATATCGAACTGGCTTTTCACCTCGCTGAAATCCTCGATCCACATCGCCACGGGGGCAAGATTGAAGACATTGGTATCGATTATCTCATTCATACGGGAGGTCTTCTCAAGGATAGCAGGCGAATGCCGAAACGGTGCGCAACGGCGATAGCCGTCCGCATAACCGGATTTATTAGTGATATTCGATCTAACGCAAGCATTTATCGCGCAAACCGCCGGATTGCGCGATAATTCATGGGTTTTGCCGATATGACGCCCGTTACCAGAGCTTCACGTGCCGGTTCACATCCTTATAGAGCAGGTAACGGAAGCGGCCCGGCCCGCCCGCATAGCAGGCCTGCGGGCAATAGGCGCGCAGCCACATGAAGTCACCCGCCTGCACTTCCACCCAGTCCTCGTTCAGCCGGTAGACGGCCTTGCCTTCCAGCACATAAAGGCCGTGTTCCATCACATGGGTTTCCATGAAGGGAATGGTCGCGCCCGGCTCGAAGGTGACGATGTTGAGATGCATGTCGTAACGCACGTCTTCCGGATCGATGAAGCGGGTCGTCGCCCATTTGCCGTCCGTATCCGGCATGGCCGACAAAGCGTGCTCATCCTCATGCGTGAAGATAGCCGGCGGCGGCTCCAGCCCGTCGACCGCCTGAAACGCTTTGCGGACCCAGTGGAACTTGACGGGCGCCTTGCCCGAATTGCGAAGCTGCCAGCGGGAACCGGCCGGCAGGAAGGCGAAGGAGCCCTCCCGCAAGGCATGCGGCACGCCCTCGAATTCCACGGTCATTTCGCCGTCGACAACGAAGATCGCCGCTTGCGCCCTTGCGTCCGGTTCCGGCCGGTCGCTGCCGCCGCCCGGCTGCACCTCGACGATATATTGCGCGAAGGTTTCGGAAAAACCCGTCATTGGCCGGGCGATGATCCAGGCCCGGGTGCCGGTCCAGTGCGGCAGCACGCTCGTCACGATATCGGACATGACGGTTTTGGGGATGACCGCATAGGCGGTCTTGAACACCGCCTTGCTCGACAGAAGTTCCGTCTGTCCCGGCAGACCACCCATATCCGAATAATATCTCTTCATTTCAGCCATTCCATTCTGCAACGCATTCGGCGCGGATTCTTAGGCCCGCGCCGGCGTTTAATCAAATGGTTATTGGCAAGCAGAGACTGGCCCGAAGGATGTCACGCCTTCTTACGCATCGTAGCGTAGACGATATTGTGGTTCTCCCCGAAGAACACATCCGCCTCGATGCCTGCAGGATCGGCGCTGGCATTGACGATCCGCCACATATCCGCCTTGGAGCGCAACAGCAGCGCCCAGTTCATGAAGGTTTCCATGTAACCGTCGACGACGATGTCCTCCGAGAAATTGGCGAAGAGGAACATGCCGCCGGGCTTCAGCATTTCCATGCAGCGCCGCGTGAGTTTGATCGCCACGCGGTCGTTCAGATAGTCGTAGAGACCGGCCGCATAGATCAGATCGAAAGTGCCGAGTTCCTGCGTGCGCAGGACGATATCGCGCACGGAACCGTCGATCGCCTCGATGCAGCTGCCGTTGAAATCGCGGGCGACGGAACCGACGCTCAAGGGGTCCTGATCGAGCGCTACCCAGCGCTTGATCTTGCCCTCCTTCAGCGCCACGGAGGCATCCGCCTCACGCAGATGACCGGAAGCGATGGTGAGGATTTCCGTCTCACTACCGTGCCGGGCCGCAGCCTCATCGACGAACCGCGTCAGCAAATCGCGCCGCTCGCGCACGGCGACCGAGGAACTGGCATCCTTCGTGTAGTCGTAAAGGGCCGCACCGAGCGGCGTGGCTTTATTTACCAGTTCGGCAACACTGTCGTGGCCATAAATGAAATCGAGCAGCTGCGCATCGCCCGAATAACCCCGCGGCTTTTCGAAAGACCAGCGCGTGAACGGGTCCTCCAGAAAATGGACCGAAACAGGGTGATTCTGCACCAGCGGAATCAGTTCAGCCCACACGCTGGAGTGGAGCTTCTCACGCAGACCATGCAGTGCGCCCGCCGTTCTATGTATTATCTCACGTGCTGAAATACGATTGTCGAACTGCTGCTGTGCCAATTCGAGAATGAGCGCAATCTCTGCTTTCGCAACGGCGAACTGCTCATCGAATGTTTCCGTTCTGCGTTCAAAAATCTCTTTTGCGACAGTATCCGGGGTAATCAGACTTGCCCCGTCAAGATTTTTCTTCTTTACCCGCACCACTTCAGCCTCCAGTATTAACACATTGTTAACTATACGTTTCTGGGAGGCGGAAGGCCACTCGCTTTCGATTTTTGAGCGGTGTAGGGATACATTAGTAAATTAGCGTATTTTTTTGGTCACACTCGTGAGGACGGGAGAAAGCAGATACGCGATTTAGTGAAACTTAATGTTGCGAACGTATGATGCGTTCTTCCTTTCCATGTTCTCCGCACGCATCGGCAGAGATCGACGGGAACCCGCACTGGGTGCGACAGCACACGGAAAAGTGGAATAAGCAGTTACTTAATAAAGTATACGCAACACTATGGGAAAGTGCATGAAGCACACATTGGGAGAGGTGAGTGGACAGCAAGACTATCGGCGGCCGGACTCCCGGTTTTCTGATGAACTCCTTGCCCTTTACCAGCAGGAAGGTGAGCGCAGCCGCCGCGGTTCTATCCGGCGCGGCCTGTGGACCGCTGTCTTCATCTATCTGCTGTTTGCCGCAACCGACATCATTCTGATACCCGACGTCGCTTTTTACACCATTATCGCACGTCTGATTGTTGTGTTGTCATCCCTGCTGACGCTGGAGATTCAGCTAAGCAAGGGCGCCAGCACCGCGGCGCTCGATCTCACCTGCGCCACCGCTCTCGTCATGGGCTATATCGGCTGGCTGCTGCCGTCGCTGTTGACCGACAATACCGAAAACATGTCCTATTACATGGTTTTCGGCGCGATCTTCATGATGGGCGCCAATCTGTTTTTCACCTTCCGCTTCCATCTGTCGCTGGTGTCTTCAGGCATTATTCTCGTCACCTATTTTCTGGCGGCAACGCAGTTTCCCGAAGACAGCTTCTACAAGTTCGCCTTTGGCACCTTCTACATATCGTGTTTCGTCTTCACTTCTTACGTAAACTGGAATCTGAACCGGGAGCGCTACCACGTCTTCGTCAACGGGCTGGAGGCGAAGGCCCAGCAGAAGGCGGCTGACGAACGTGGCCAGGCGCTACTGCGGCTTTCCAATACCGATTCCCTGACGGGCCTGCAGAACCGCCGCGCCATCGACCACCATCTGCGCCTGCTGTGGGACAACTGGATCAGGAAGGAAGAAGGCTTTGCCGTTTTCCTGATCGATGTCGACTTCTTCAAGAAATACAACGACCGTTACGGCCACCAGGAAGGCGACAAATGCCTGGTGACGGTAGGCAAAGCCCTGCAGAATGCGATCACCGAACATGGCGCTTCCATCGGCCGCTATGGCGGCGAGGAATTCATCGTGCTGGCGCCGTTCAAATCCAAGCAGCAGGTGGGTGAGCTTGCCGAGACGATCCGCCACACCGTTGAAGACCTGTCGCTTGCGCATGACCAGCGCCGGGATGGCACCTTCATCGTCACCGTCAGCATCGGTGCGTCCTTCACCCGTCCCAACGTGGACGGCAAGCTGGAAAAGATCATCAACGAGGCCGACCGCGCGCTTTATATCGCCAAGGGCAATGGCCGCAACTGCATGAAGCTGTTCGACCCGGACGATCCGCAGACCAGCGACGAGACGGAAAACATTGCCGCCCTGCTGAAAATCGCTGTCGCGGAAGATCTCGTTTCCCTCGTCTATCAGCCTATTCTCAACGTTTCGACCAACGAGACCGCGGGGGTCGAGGCGCTGATGCGGCTTCGCCTGCTGGATGGCAATCCAGTCGCACCCGGTATTTTCATTCCGATTGCCGAACGCACCGGCACGATCATGGAACTGGGCCTGTGGACCATCAAGACCGTCTGCAAGCAGATACTGGCCGATGACAAGGTGGCGGTCGTCAGTGTCAACGTGTCGCCGATGCAATTGAAAAATCCGGGTTTCGCCACCTCGGTGGCCGCCATTCTCGTGGAGGCGGGAATTGCCGGCAACAGGCTTGCCTTCGAAATCACCGAAGGCGTCGACATGGAAATGCATTCGGACGTGCTGCGTTGTCTGAACGACCTGAAAACGCTCGGCATCAATATCTGGCTGGATGATTTCGGAACGGGTTTTGCCGGCCTTTCGTGGCTGCGCATGACGGATTTCGATACCGTCAAGATCGACCGCTCCTTCCTGCATGACAGCAAGACCCCGCGTGGCCGGGCGATGCTGCAGGACATGATCCGCCTCATCCGCAACCGCGGCCACAAAATCCTGATCGAAGGCGTAGAGACCGAGGAACAGTTGAGGCTCGTGCGTCAGATGGAGATCGACTACGCGCAGGGTTATTATATCGGCCGTCCCATTGGGGCCGAAAGGCTGGGCGCGGCGGCAGCGCCCTATCCGCGCCCGAATATGCTGCTGCGACCCGCCTGAACACGGGATGACGGCGGAACGACGCCGTCAGCCGCAGGCCGCTTTAATGATAAGCAGGCGGGTTGACCGAGAATTTTACGGCAAGCTCCGAGAAGGCCGCCCGCGTGACGGGATCGACAGGAGCCCCTTCCCTCTCCCGCCTTGCCGCCACCGCCCACTCCCGGTCACCCGGCGCCATCACCTTGCAATCTTCCCGAACGGGGGATCCGCGCAGGACCTCGAGATAACGTTTCATGCCCTCGTCGAACACCTCGCGTTCCAGGAAGGCTTCCGGCTTCAGCGCCAGAACGAAAGCCCCAAGCCCGCGCGGCGTGGAAAAATCCGGCCCGCCCATGGGAGCGATATCGAAGCTGAGTTTCATGCCCGTGAGAACAGCGCTGAAAATCTCGACCATTCCCGCAAGTGCGGCCCCCTTGAAACCGAACTCGCCGCCGACCGGGGCAAGCATTTCAACGGCATGGGGATCGCGGGTATCGACGCCGTCGCCGTCAGAGGCCACACCTTGCGGCAATTGCTGGCCGAGGCTCCGGTAAAGCAGGACACGGTTATAGGGCACCGCGCTGGTGGCCATATCCAGCAGCCAGGGCATGTCATCCGCTGCCGGCACACCGATGGCGATTGGATTGGTGCCGTGGAAACGCATGGCGCCATCGTGCAGGCGCACGAAACTGTCGGAATTGCAGAAGGTGAGGCCAATATAGCCCTGCCGCGCCGCTTCCAGCGCATATGCGCCGGCCGGGCCGAAATGCGATGAGTTGCGGATCGCCACCGCGCCAATGCCGATTTTTTCCGCGAGCACCATGGCGCTGTCCATCGCCGCATAGGTGGCGCGGGCGCCATGGGCGTGGTCGGCGTCGATCGTCTCCACCGCGCCGAAGCCCGAAACGCGGCGGATCTGCGGCCGCCGATTGAGACGCCCGCCTTCGAGAGCGGTAATATAATGTGCGAGGAGGCGCACACCGTGGCTGTCCACACCGAGCCTTGTGCCGTGCATCATGGCGCGGGTCGCCGCATCGGCCGTTTCGTCATCGGTGCCGGCGGCCAGAAAAACGGTGCGGCAAAACCGCTCCAGCTCACCCAGGCTCGCCAGAACGGTGGCTTTTTCATTGCTGTGCGCCATGAGGGAATCCTCCCAATTCCAGAATCCATGCCGCACAAGCTATTCACGGGGCGCGTTTTTGCAATCGAATATCGCGCGCCCCGAGGGCTCAATCAGTCTTCCGCTCCCATGGCATCGTAAGAAGAGCGTTCGCCGGCGATAATCGCGCGTTTGCCGACATGGTTGGCAGGCCCGACGATGCCTTCCTGTTCCATACGCTCGACCAGCGAAGCGGCACGGTTGTAACCGACGGACAGGCGGCGCTGGATATAGGATGTGGAGCACTTCTTGTCGCGCATCACCACCTTGACGGCCTTTTCATAAAGATCGTCGCTATCGTCCTCACCCATGGCGGTCTTGTCGAAAACAGCGGCTTCCTCTTCCGCCTCTTCGTCGGTTTCGTCAGCGTCTTCGGTAACGGTGCCGAGATATTCCGGACGTCCCTGCGTCTTCAGATGCGCGACCACCTTTTCCACTTCCTCATCCGAAACGAAGGGACCGTGGACACGGGCGATGCGGCCGCCGCCCATCATGTGCAGCATATCGCCCTGGCCGAGCAGATGCTCCGCGCCCTGTTCACCGAGGATGGTGCGGCTGTCGATCTTCGAGGTCACCTGGAAGGAGATACGGGTCGGGAAATTCGCCTTGATCGTACCGGTGATGACATCGACCGACGGGCGCTGGGTTGCCATGATGAGATGGATGCCGGCCGCACGCGCCATCTGCGCCAGACGCTGGATCGCGCCTTCGATTTCCTTGCCGGCCACCATCATCAGGTCTGCCATTTCGTCGACGATGACGACGATATAAGGCATGGCCGTGAGGTCCATTTCCTCCTGCTCGTAGACCGCCTCGCCGGTGGCGCGGTCAAAACCACTCTGCACGTTGCAGAACACCGTCTCGCCCTTGGCGCGGGCGGCAGCGGCCCTTGCATTGTAGCCGTCGATATTGCGCACGCCTAGACGCGACATCTTGCGATAACGGTCTTCCATTTCGCGCACGGCCCACTTCAACGCCATGACCGCCTTTTTCGGATCGGTAACCACAGGCGTCAACAGATGCGGAATACCGTCATAAACGGAAAGCTCGAGCATCTTGGGATCGACCATGATGAGACGGCACTCTTCCGGCTTCAGACGATAGAGCAGCGACAGGATCATGGTGTTGATGGCGACCGACTTGCCGGAGCCGGTGGTGCCGGCGACCAGCAGATGCGGCATCTTCGCCAGTTCGGCGATGACAGGTTCGCCGCCGATGGTCTTGCCGAGGCAAAGTGCGAGCTTCTGGCGGGTCTCGGCATAGTCTGTCGCTTCGATCAGTTCGCGCAGATAAACCGTCTCGCGCACCGGGTTCGGCAGTTCGATGCCGATGACATTTCGGCCTGGCACAACGGCGACACGGGCCGAGAGCGCCGACATGGAGCGGGCGATATCATCCGAGAGACCGATGACGCGCGAGGACTTGACGCCGGGGGCGGGCTCGAACTCATACAGCGTGACGACGGGGCCCGGACGGACATCGATGATCTCGCCCTTGATGCCGAAATCCTCCAGCACGCTTTCGAGAAGCCCGGCGCTCTGCTCCAGCGCTTCCGGCGTCATGGTCGTGGTCTGCTGGACGCGGGCCTCCTGCAGAAGATCGATGGAGGGATATTCATATTCCCCTTCGGCGAAAACAGGCGCTTCGCGGAACATCGGCTGCGAGGCCTGGATGGGCGCGCGTGGCGTGAAGCGCGGCTCGGCCGCAATTCTCTCAACCGGCTGAACCTGCTCCACAGGTCTCGGCGTCTCGACAACCATCGGCGCTTCCGCGACGGGCAGCGGCGCGACTTCCTGTTCTACCGCCGGAAGGGCGGCAGGAACGACGGACTGACGCACGCCAATCTCGCGGTAAAGCCGGATTGCGGAACCGCCCGGCACGGTGACGACCGGAGGTTCGGACGAAAGCACGATCGCAGCCGCTGCCGGCGACACGACGGCCGCCGGCGCGACTATCGTTGGCGCCGTGACGACCGAATTTGCAAGAACGGCGCGCGTGGACGCAGAAACGCCCTCGCCGGCACTGCCCGGCAGATCGAGCGTCATCACTTCCCAGAAAAGCTCATCCGGCAGATGGGCGGCGAAAGCAGGAATGGCGGCCTGAGCGGCCTCGACAGCAGGCGCGACGGATTGCGGCTGAACCGACGGGGATACCTGCGGCACAGGCGCTTCCACGGCTACGGAGATACCCTCCTGAACCGGCATCTGCGCAGCGGCAGCCGCCTCTTCCGCCTGCTTGCGGGCAAGCTCCAGCCGCAATTTGTAAGTCAGCGCCCTGGCGCCCCGGGCCTCCGGCGGCTGCGGCAGAAACGGCATGCGCGGCGGCGGCACGCGCTGTTCAGCGGGCTTCACGACGGGTTGAGGGACAGAAACCTCCTGCTGCACGGCGTGTTCCTGCTCCACCGTTTCAGGCGGGGCGGCAGCTGGGATTTCCTCTTCCGGAATATTGGGTGTCTCGACCGGCATGCGCCGGGCAAAGGCGCTTTCCGGCGTGCGGGTGAAACGCACATTCGGGCCGAGCACGAAAGCATTCTGCCAGCCGGGCATCTCGGCGCGGCCTTCAATGGCATCGGCTGCGCTGACATCGGCATTCGGCCGGGGTGCCGCGCCCGCCTTCATTCCCGCCGTCTGCTGACCGGCAACCGACTGGCCGCCGGCATGACGAGCCTTCTCGCTCCCCTCCCCTACGCTATTGGACGAATTCTGGAATCTGGATCGGGAGAAACTCATGGCAGCGTGCACACTCATCATAAACGTACATATTTCGGTCTCCCTGAAATAGAAAATAAAGGTTAATTACCCCTTTCCAAACGGGGTCACCGCGGCAGATTTTCGCTCCGCCCACAGGGGCAACGGGACACACACGGCCGAAACGCCGGCATCCCAACCACCTAATTTCATTGCGTTAAATCAATTTTCCGGAACATCGCCGCCGGCGGGACCGCAGCAGGAGAAAAGCACATTGCCACCAGAAAGCATATTGTTTCCGCAAAGGCCCACGCAACGTAAAATCATTGCTGTAAAGCCCGCGAATTAACGTGGACACTGCCGAGGTTGCAGTCTTAAGATCGGCCGCCGCGGACCAAGTGGAAAGGCCCGCCCAGCCCTCGTTTCCGGAGTGAATCATGTCGCCTGTCCACCTGTCCCGCCGCTCGCTTCTCAAGACGTCACTCCTTCTTGCCGCAACCACGGGTTTGGCGGGCATCGCCGCCGCGCAGGAGGCGGCACCAGGCGGAAGGCTGATCGTCGCGGCCGATTCGGAGCCGAAGAACCTCAACCCGGCGATCGTCGCCTCAAACGGCGTGTTTTATATTGCCAGCAAGATCGTCGAGCCGCTGGCCGAAGCCTCCTTCGATGGCAAGGATGGGCTCACACCGCGGCTTGCGACCGAATGGCAGGGATCGGATGACGGTCTCAGCGCCACTTTCAAACTGCGCGAAGGCGTGTCCTGGCATGACGGCAAGCCGTTCACCTCGGCGGATGTCGCCTTTTCGGCGCTCTCCATCTGGAAGCCGCTGCAGAATCTCGGACGGCTGGTCTTCGCCAATCTCGAGAAGGTGGACACGCCGGATGAACACACGGCGATCTTCCGCTTTTCCAAGCCGACGCCCTTCCAGCTCATCCGCAACGCGCTGCCGGTCGTCACCAGCGTCGTGCCGAAACATCTTTATGAAGGCACCGATATCGCCACCAACCCGGCCAATACCAAGCCGGTCGGCACCGGGCCTTTCGTCTTTGCCGAATACAAGCCCGGCGAATATTATCGCCTGACCCGCAATCCCAATTACTGGGGCAAGGACGAACCGCAGCTCGAAGAGATCATCTACCGCGTCCTGCCGGACCGGGCGGGCGCCGCTTCCGCGCTCGAAGCAGAGGAAATTCAGCTCGCCGCCTTTTCGGCCGTGCCTCTGGCCGATCTCGACCGCATCTCGAAGGTGCCTGGCATCAAGGTCATTGCCGATGGTTACGAGGCGCTGACCTATCAGCTGGTGGTCGAAATCAACCATCGCCGCAAGGAACTTGCCGATCTCAAGGTCAGAAAGGCCATCGCCCACGCCATCGACAAAAAATTCGTCATCGACAAGGTCTTCCTCGGTTACGCCACGGCATCCACAGGCCCGGTGCCGAAGAACGCACCTGAATTCTACACCGACGATGTCGAGACCTATGATTTCGATGTGGCCAAGGCCAATGCCCTGCTGGACGAGGCGGGTTATGCGCGCGGCCCGAACGGAACACGTTTCTCGCTGAAACTTCTGCCGGCGCCCTATTTCAACGAAACCAGGCAGTTCGGCTCCTATCTTCGTCAGGCGTTGCAGGAAATCGGCATCGATGCCGAGTTGGTCAACAATGATTCAGCTGCTCACCAGAAGGCGGTCTACACCGATCATGCCTTCGACCTCGCCATCGCGCCGCCGGTCTTCCGCGGCGACCCGGCAATTTCCACCACCATTCTCGTGCGTTCCGGCATTCCGGCGGGCGTCGGCTTCTCCAATCAGGGCGGTTACGAGAAAAAGACGCTGGACGAATTGATCGACAAGGCGTCGATAACGGTCGACACCGCCGCGCGCACGGCGCTTTACAAGGATTTCCAGAAGCAGGTCGCCGCCGATCTGCCGCTGATCAACGTTGCCGAATGGGGCTTCATCACGGTGGCGCGCGATACCGTCAAACATGTCGCCAGCAATCCCCGCTGGGCCGTTTCCAACTGGGCGGATACGGCGGTCGATACGTAAGGACGCATCGTGAAGCGTGCAGTAACATTGCTGAAGCGAAGGGCAGTCAGCGCCATTCCGGTGCTGCTGATCGTTCTCATCTTCACTTTCGTACTGCTTGAAAATGCATCCGGAGACGCGGTGGACGCCTATCTCGTCTCCATCGGCGGCGGCGATGCCGGGCTCAGGGATGTGTTGCGCGAGCAATATGGCCTGAACGGTTCGGTGCTGGCCCGTTTCTGGCTCTATGCCAGCTCGGTGCTGCGGCTCGATCTCGGCTGGTCGCTTGCCTTCGACCGGCCGGTGCTGGGGCTGATCCTCGAGCGGCTGCCGAACACGCTTCTCCTGATGGGCAGCGCCACCGCATTCGCCTTCATCCTCGGCACCGGGCTTGGTATTGTGGCTGGCGCGCGTCCCGGAGGGCTGACGGATCGCGTGCTTTCAACGCTTTCGCTGGCGCTTTACGCCACGCCCGGCTTCTGGCTCGGCCTCGTGCTGGCCATCGTCTTTGCCGTTCAACTCAAATGGCTGCCCACCTCAGGCATCGAAACCATCGCCTCGGGCAAGCAGGGATTTGCAAGGGCATTCGATATTGCCCGCCATCTCGTGCTGCCGGTCGCCAGTCTCGGCCTCATTTATCTCGCGCTTTTCCTGCGCGTCATGCGCACTGCCATGGCGGCGGTCTGGCCGCTGGATTTCGTGCTTTTTGCTCAATCCAAGGGACTTTCCAGGAGACGGATCGTGCTGCGCCATGTCGCGCGCAACGCCGCTCTTCCGCTTGTCACCGTGCTCGGCCTGCAGGCTGCAACCATGCTGGGCGGCAGCGTGGTGATCGAAAGCGTCTTCGCCATTCCCGGTTTCGGCCGGCTGGCGCAGGAGGCGGTCAGCGGCCGTGATACGCCGCTTTTGATGGGCATTATTCTGACAAGCGCCGTCTTCGTCATTCTGGTCAATCTCGCCCTCGATATTGTCTATGCCGTTCTCGATCCGCGCATCGGCAGCGGGGAGCGACAGGCATGAGTTTCGCTCTCCGGCTGCTGCGCAGTTTCGAAGGCGCCACGGGCACCATCATTCTGGTGCTGCTTGCCGTGGCGACGCTTGCCGCCCCCCTCCTCTTTCCGGGCGACCCGCTGGCCATTGTCGGCGAACCGCTGATCGCGCCGTTTACGGATGCCACCCTGCCGCTGGGCACCGACCGGCTGGGCCGCAATGTGCTGGCCGAGCTTGCCCATGGCGCGCAGGCCTCCCTGCTCGTCGGCATGGGTGCCGCCGCCGCCGCGCTGGTGATCGGCACCGTCATCGGCACCATCGCCGGTTTTGCGGGCGGCCTCGTGGACGAAACATTGATGCGCGTCACCGACGCCTTCCAGATCGTGCCGAATTTCCTGCTCGCGCTCGCCTTCGTCAGCACCATCGGCCCTTCCATGCCCATCGTCATTCTCGCCATTGCGCTCGGCGCATGGGCGGATCCCGCGCGGCTGATGCGCGCGCAGGTGTTGAGCATCCGCGAGCGCGACTACGTGCAATCCGCCCGCGCCATCGGCATGCATCCGCTGGAAATCGCCTTCCGGCAAATCCTGCCCAACGCTCTGCCGCCGGTTCTGGCGCTGGCCGCCATCATTGTAGCGGCAGCCATCCTCACAGAAGCGGCACTGTCCTTTCTCGGGCTTGGCGATCCCAATATCGTCACTTGGGGTTCTATGATCGCCGAAGGACGCAACGTCCTGCGCTCGGCCGCGTTTTTGTCCGTCATCCCCGGCATCGGCCTTTTGATCACCGTTCTCGGCGTTTATCTTCTCGGCGAAGGCATCAACAGGGCGATGGCGACAAGGAGGCAAGCGCCATGAGCGGAAATGCGCTGTGCCGGATCGACGATCTCAGCGTTTTTTATGCGGCAGGCGATGCACCGGCCTTGCAGAATGTTTCGCTGACGATCCGGCATGGGCAGAGGCTGGCGATCATCGGCGAAAGCGGTTCGGGAAAATCCACGCTCGGCAGAGCCATTGCCGGTCTTCTTCCCGGCAATGCACGGGTTTCCGGCGATATTTCCTGGAGCCGCGATAGCGGCCTGTTTCACGGCAGGCCACAGCCGGGGCGCGATATCGGCACGATCTTTCAAGATACCGGCGCGACACTCAACCCGGTTCTCACCATCGGCGAACAGGTGGCGGAAGGCGCCGTGCGGCATCTCGGCCTGTCATGGAGGCAAGCGCGCGATCTTGCCCGCGATCTTCTAGAGCGGGTGCGGCTGCCGCATCCCTCCCATCTGCTCGCCGCCTATCCGCACCAGCTGTCCGGCGGCCAGAGGCAGCGCGTGGCGATCGCCGCCGCCATTGCCGCCAGTCCTTCGATCCTGATTGCCGACGAGGCCACGAGCGCGCTCGATACGGTCAGTCAGGCCGCCATCGCCACGCTGCTGGCCGATCTGGTGCGGCAGGAAAACAAGACGCTGGTCTTCATCACCCATGATATCGGCCTTGCTTCCAGCCTTGCCGACGAGATCGCGGTTCTCCGCGCGGGGCTGCTGGTCGAACACGGCCCGACGCGGCGGGTGCTTTCCGCACCCAGCCATGACTATACGCGTGCGCTGCTTGCCGACTATCTCGATCTCTCCACCCCGCCGCTCATCAGCGAGGCCGCGTCATGAACGAGGCCCTTCTGAGCGTCAACGGACTGTCGAAAACCTATCGCACCGGCGCAAGAACGGTGGCGGCGCTTTCCGACATTTCCTTTTCGCTTCAGCCCGGCGAGACGCTGGGGCTTGCCGGTCCCTCCGGCTGCGGGAAATCGACACTGGCGCGAATTCTGATGCGGCTGGTCCCGGCCGACGAAGGCACGATCCATTTCAAAGGCCGTGACTGGCTGGCGCTGGGCAGCGGGCACCTTCGCGCCGCCCGCCAGCATATGCAGATGGTGTTTCAGGACACGCATGGCGCCTTCAATCCGCGCGCCAGCGTCGAGGATGCCATCGGCGAGCCCTTGCGCATTCATCACATGGTCAAAAGACGCGAGCGTGCGGCGGAAATACACCGCCTTCTCGAGCGCGTCGGCCTGCCCGCCAGCTATGCCGGCCGCTCGGTCTTCGAGCTTTCCGGCGGCCAAAGGCAGCGTGTCGCGATTGCACGGGCGATTGCGCTCAAACCGTCGCTTCTCATTCTGGACGAAGCCGTCTCCGCGCTCGATGTTTCGGTTCGCCGGCAAATCCTCGAACTGCTGGTGGAAATACAGCGGGAGACGGCCGTTTCCTGTATTTTCGTTTCCCATGATCTCGCGGTCATCCGGGCCGTCTGCCACCGCGTCGCCATCATGGAAGCGGGGCGGATCGTTGAAATCGGCAGGACGCGAAATATCGTCTCGGCACCGCAATCCTCGACCGCCAGAACCCTGATCGACGCCGCACCGCGCCTGACCATTGCCACGTAAGGAAAAGACATGCCCGTTCCGGATTATGCATTGCTGCTCGACCCACCTGCCTTTCCCGCGGAGCATTACGCCATTCTGGCCGACCGGCTGGCAGCCTTGATGGGCACGGGGAACGACGTCCTTCTCATACAGGCGGAAGCCGTGCTGGCGCTTGAGGCGGCGGCGACGAGCCTTGCCCGACCGGGTCTTAGAGCGCTCAACATCGTTACCAGCCCCTATGGCGCATGGTTCGGCGGCTGGCTCGCGAGAGGCGGCGCGACGGTGCGCAACCTGACCGCCAGCCCGGCAAAGCCGGTCACGCTGGAGGAGGTGGAACGGGCGCTGAACGAGGGTCCGGGCTTCGATCTTCTCGCCATCGTCCATGCGGAATCGGCAAGCGGCATTCTCAACCCCCTGCCCGCCATTGCCGCGCTTGCTCGGCAAAGGGGTATCGTCACGCTCGTCGATGCCGTCGCCTCCATCGGCGGCCATGCCTTTGAGGTCGACCGGCTGGGTATCGATATCGCCGTGATCGGCCCGCAAAAGGCGCTGGCCGGCCCGGCCGGGATTTCCGCCATTTCCGTCAGTGAAAAAGCGTGGGAGCTTCTTTCGCATGGTGAGGCGCCGGAAAACTCCATGCTCTCGCTTCTGGACCAGAAAAAACTCTGGCTCGATGCCGGCCGCGGCGCGCTGCCCGGAACGCCTGCTCCGCTGGAATTTTACGCGCTGGAGGCCGCCCTTGACAGGATAGAGGCGGAAGGTCTGGCATCGGCCAATGAACGTCATGAAAGAGCGGCGGCGGCCACCCGGAACGGCATCAGGGCGCTCGGTATCCCGACCTGGGTGGAGGAGACACACGCCTCCGCCCTCGTTTCCACGGCGATCCTGCCGGATACCGTGGAAGCAAAGGCGTTCCTCGCTGCTGCATCCCAAAAGCAGGGCGCAGATATTTCCGCCGGTGTCGGCCCCGGCGCGGAACGGCTGATAAGGCTCAATCACACCGGTCTGAGGGCGCATCCGGAGGCAGTAAAAGCCAATATCGCGGCCTTCTCCAGCGCCCTGAAGAGCCTCGGCCATGCCGCAGATACCGATTCCGCACTGGAAGCGACTGAAAAAGCCTATTCTGACGCCCCTGCGAACGGCGTTTAATGCCGCTAATAGACGTTCATTGCGCCAAATCCGGCAGCGTTGGAATGTCAGTCACGACATTGTTGTTAAAAATGGTAGACAAATTCCTCGACCAATCTTGACGAAATCATGGCAACGCGCGAAACTTAACGCTACGTTAACTCGCGTGAAGAAGGGAAACGGCCATGGTAGCAGGGTTCAACATGCTCTCCTTTGACCTCTTTGGCATCGGCCGAAGGATGCCCGTCGTCAATGAGCGGGTGGAGACCGAGTTTCAGGACAAAACACCGCGCAGACCCGATGACGAGTCGCACGATGACGACCGCGATCAGGAATATGAACTGTTCTTCTGGTCGCTTTACCCGGTGATCTGAGCCACTCACAGCGGCTTGCAGGTATGAACCTTGCCAAGGACCGCGGGTTCATTCAATGATTGCCGCATGCGCCGGCCCGAAAAGAACTCTGCGAACAGAGACTTGCAACTGTTGCGCCGCCTTCTGCGGGCCAAGGATCATATGGACGCGGCGCCCCATGAGGCGTGGCCTGTTTCACGCCTTGCAAGCGTCAGCGGCGCCTCGCAGGCGCACTTCGCGAGATCGTTTCGCGATGCTTTCGGCATACCCCCTCACCGCTATCTGCTAACACGACGCGTGGAGCGCGCCGTGGCGCTGTTGCGTGACACGGACCTTCCGATCATCGACATCGCGCTGCAAACCGGCTGGAACAGCATCGGCACGTTCGGCCGTGTTTTCCGCGACGTGACGGGGGAAAACCCGAGTGAATTGCGGCGCAGGATGCGGCTTTTGCCTGCCGAGCTTGAGCAGGTTCCCCATTGCTTCGTCAGCGCCGCGCATCGTCCCCATCTCACAATCGCAGTTTCGGAGAAGCGCCGGCGAACGGAAAGCGATAGGCACGGTGAGTGAAAGGGAGATAGCTCATGAAAAATGGTGTTCAACTTGTCGGGCTTTATGTTCATGACCAGGACGAAGCGCTGCAATTTTATGTCGAAAAAGTCGGATTTCGTCTGCATACGGACGCACGCAACGGCGATTATCGCTGGTTGACCGTGCAGCACCCGGACCAGCCGGATTTCCAGCTGGGCCTGTTTCGGCCGCAGGCCCCGACCGTTGATGAAGCGACGGCACAGGATCTGAATGAAGCCGTGGCCAAAGGCGCCATGCCGCCGCTGGTTCTGGTGGTCGAGGATTGCCAGAAAGCCTTTGACGCCATGCACAAACGCGGCGTCGAATTCACCCAGGAACCGATCGCCCGCTACGGCTCGGTGGATGCGAGCTTCCGCGATCCTTCCGGCAATGGCTGGAAGCTCGTTCAGGCCCGCTGAAGCGCCGATGTGTCACATTCCATCATGGATGTTTTTTCTTGGGGGCGACTTTGATCTTGCGAAACTGGATAAGGCAGGGCCATCGGTGGCTGGGCATTCTGCTGACTGTCACCATTCTGGCGAACTTCGCTTCGATGGCCTTCGGCCCGACGCCACCAGTGATCGTTTATGCTCCGCTGGTGCCGTTGACTTTGCTTGTTCTCAGCGGGCTTTACATGTTCTTCCTGCCATATCTGGGAAAGCCGCCAGCCCCATCGGGGAAGCAGGCAGGTAAGCAATGAGGCTATCGCGCTCTTCGGCCGCCCGCACGGTTCACGCGGTTGCGAAGCATGGTATCCAAAATGTTTCGGCCCCGGGTTTTACCCCGGGGCCGATTAAAACGCGGTCGGCAAAAACTGCCTTGTCTTAGTGGTTGTCGCGCGGCAGGCCCTTGGTCTGCGCGATGCGCTGATACTTCACGGCCGGTTCCAGAACCGCGCCGGTTTCCATCTGGCTGACGATACCGCGCTGGATTTCCTGCCATGGCGTCTGGTGATCGGGGAACTTGTAACCGCCCTCGGCGGAAAGCGCCTCGTAACGCTTGGCCAGTTCCTCGCCGGAAATCAGGATATCCGCCTTGCCACGGCCCACGTCGATGCGGACGCGGTCGCCCGTCTGCAGGATGGCGAGACCGCCGCCGGCCGCCGCTTCGGGCGAAGCGTTGAGGATGGACGGGCTGCCCGACGTGCCAGACTGACGACCATCGCCGATGCAGGGCAGCGAATTGACGCCTTCCTTCAGGAGATAATCGGGCGCGCGCATGTTAACCACTTCCGCCGCACCCGGATAACCGATGGGACCGGCGCCGCGCATGAAGAGGATGGTGTTGGCGTCGATCTTCAGCGACGGATCGTCGATGCGGTGATGGTAGTCCTCCGGACCGTCGAACACCACGGCGCGGCCTTCGAAGGCTTCCGGATCGTTCGGGTTGGAGAGGTAACGGTTGCGGAACTCTTCCGAAATCACGCTCGTCTTCATGATGGCGGAGGAGAACAGGTTGCCGCGCAGGACGCGGAAGCCGGCACGTTCCTTGAGCGGCTGCTCATAGGGACGGATGACCTTCTCGTCCTCGATGATCGCGCCACGGCAGTTTTCGCCGATGGTCTTGCCGTTGACCGTCATGGCGTCTTCCATGATCAGTCCCTGGTTCATCAGCTGATTGACGACAGCCGGAACACCGCCGGCATGGTAATAATCTTCGCCGAGATATTCGCCGGCCGGCTGCAGGTTGACGAGCAGTGGCACGTCTTCGCCATAGGTCTGCCAGTCATCCACCGTCAGCTCGACGCCGACGTGACGCGCGAGGCCGTTCAGGTGGATCGGCGCATTGGTGGAGCCGCCGATGGCCGAGTTGACGCGGATGGCGTTGATGAAGGCATCCTTGGTCATGATATCGGAAGGCTTCAGGTCTTCCTTGACCATTTCAACGATGCGCAGGCCGGTGAGGTAGGAAACTTCCTGGCGGTCACGGTAAGGCGCCGGGATGGCGGCGGAGCCCGGAAGCTGCATGCCGAGCGCTTCGGCAAGCGAGTTCATGGTCGTCGCCGTGCCCATGGTGTTGCAATAGCCGGTGGAGGGAGCCGACGAGGCGACGAGCTTGACGAAGCCCTGATAATCGATCTCGCCCTTCGCCAGCAGTTCGCGCGCCTTCCAGACGATGGTGCCGGAACCGGTGCGTTCGCCGCGGAACCAGCCGTTCAGCATGGGGCCGACGGAAAGGGCGATGGCCGGAATGTTGACGGTGGCCGCCGCCATAAGACAGGCAGGCGTGGTCTTGTCGCAGCCGATGGTCAGGACAACGCCATCGAGCGGATAGCCGTAAAGCACTTCCACGAGGCCGAGATAGGCAAGGTTGCGGTCGAGACCGGCGGTCGGGCGCTTGCCGGTTTCCTGGATCGGATGCACCGGGAATTCGATGGCGATGCCGCCCGCTTCACGGATGCCTTCGCGCAGGCGGTTCGCCAGTTCCAGATGGTGGCGGTTGCAGGGCGAAAGGTCCGAACCGGTCTGCGCAATGCCGATGATCGGGCGGTCGGACTGAAGCTCGGCCTGGCTGAGACCGAAGTTCATGTAACGCTCGAGATAAAGCGCGGTCATATCCGCGTTGGCGGGATTGTCGAACCACGCGCGCGAGCGAAGCTTGCCTCCCTTGCTCTGGGTTGCGGGAAGATTGTCGGATGTAGTCATGATGCGGGTCTCCAGCCGGAAGTGGCCAACGGTAAAATATTACGAAATGCGACAAGCTTATGTTGTGCGCAAGGAAAATGGAATCAGCTTTCGGAGATCACGCATAACCGACAGAGCAGCCCCAGACGAGTGATTTGGAGCTGTTCTTCGGCTTTAGCCGAATATTTTTCGGCATTTACGATGATACCGGCGTCGCGCAACGGCCTCTTCCTCCCTGCCTTGCCGGAATGCGTCTGGCCCGATGGCCCGGCACTCCGCCTCAGTCTGATATCTTTATTTATATTACTATTAGATGCCGTCATTGACTGTCAAGCCACATCGCGGGCCATTTTTGGCGTGTTCATTCAGGGAAAGAGTAAAATTTATTTCCGCCCAAACCATTGATTTATTGTATTTTATGACAAAATTTTGTCCCAGTTCGTGAAAGCCAAATTGCGAAAAGGCTAAAAAACCACTTTTCAAGAGTATTACTATATGCTCATAGTGTCGCCGTCACGCTGACATCATCTCTGGGAGGATAAGATGAGAAAAGCTCTTGCGGCATTCACTGTCGCCGTTTCCGCATGCCTTGCATCCAGTGTTTCCGCACAATCGCTTACCGTCGGCTTCTCGCAGATCGGTTCGGAATCCGGCTGGCGCGCGGCTGAAACAACCGTCACCAAGCAGCAGGCGGAGAAGCGCGGCGTCACGCTGAAATTCGCCGACGCACAGCAAAAGCAGGAAAATCAGATCAAGGCCGTTCGCGGCTTCATCGCGCAGGGCGTCGATGCGATCCTGATCGCTCCGGTCGTCGCAACCGGCTGGGACGCCGTGCTGAAGGAAGCCAAGGAAGAAAATATCCCTGTCATTCTGCTCGACCGCCAGATCGAGGCTTCTGACGATCTTTACCTCACCGCCGTGACCTCCGATCAGGTTCATGAAGGCAAGGTTGCCGGCGACTGGCTGGTCAAGGATGTCGGTTCCAAGGACTGCAAGGTCGTTGAATTGCAGGGCACGACCGGCTCTTCGCCCGCCATTAACCGCAAAAAGGGCTTCGAAGAGGCGATTGCCTCGCACAAGAACATCAAGATCGCACGCTCGCAGACGGGTGACTTCACCCGTACCAAGGGCAAGGAAGTGATGGAAAGCTTCATCAAGGCCGAAGGCGGCGGCAAGGATATCTGTGCGGTCTACGCTCACAATGACGACATGGCCGTCGGCGCGATCCAGGCGATCAAAGAAGCTGGCCTCAAGCCCGGAACCGACATCAAGGTCGTTTCCATCGATGCCGTGCCTGATATCTTCAAGGCCATGGCGGCCGGCGAAGCCAACGCCACCGTCGAACTGACGCCTGACATGGCCGGCCCTGCCTTCGACGCGCTCGAAGCCTACCTGAAGGACAAGAAGGCCCCGCCGAAGTGGATTCAGACCGAATCCAAGCTCTACACGGCGTCTGACGACCCGATGAAGGTCTACGAGGCGAAGAAGGGTCTGGGTTACTGATACCCCATTCTTCGGAAGGAGCGGCGCGTCGTTCGTGCCGCTCCATCATGGCATTCTTCATGCGGAACCTGCTCAATGTCCGAAACGGCACCACTTCTGGAAGCACGCGCCATCGGCAAATCCTTTTTGGGGATCACGGCGCTTGATGGCGTCGATTTTTCGCTTGGACATGGTGAAATCCATGCCCTGCTCGGCGAAAACGGCGCGGGTAAATCGACGCTCATCAAAATCCTGACCGGCGTTTATCACCGCGACAGCGGCTCGATCTTTCTGGAGGGCGCAGAGATTTCGCCCGCCAATGTGGGTGAGGCGCAGGCGCTGGGCATCGGCACGGTCTATCAGGAAGTGAACCTTCTCGAAAACCTGACGGTTGCCGAAAACCTGTTTCTCGGCCGCCAGCCGCGCCGCTTCGGGCTGATCGACCGCGGCACGATGCAGAAGAAATCGCAGGCGCTGCTTGCCCAATACGGGTTGTCCATCGACGTCAACGCGCTTCTCTCCAGCTATTCCGTCGCCATCCGGCAGATCATCGCCATTGCCCGCGCCGTCGATCTTTCCGGCAAGGTGCTGGTGCTGGACGAACCGACCGCCAGCCTTGATGCCCATGAGGTCGAGATGCTGTTTGGCGTCTTGAGAAACCTGCGCGCACGCGGCATCGGCATCGTCATCATCACCCACTTCCTCAATCAGGTCTATGATATCGCCGACCGGGTGACGGTGCTGCGCAACGGCCGTCTCGTCGGCACCCGCGACATTGGCAGCCTGCCGAGATCCGAACTCATTTCGATGATGCTCGGCCGCGAGCTTCAGCACATCACCCATGAACATCAGGCGACCGAAGATACGGTTGCCGAGGGCGAACCGCCGATCCGTTTCGAAGGTTACGGCAAACGCGGCAGCATCGCGCCTTTCGATCTCGGCATCCGGCCGGGAGAGATTGTCGGCGTCGCCGGGCTGCTGGGTTCGGGCCGGACGGAAACAGCCTTCCTGTTGTTCGGCATCGACCGGCCGGATACCGGAAAGGCTGTCATCGACGGCCAGACAGTGGCGATTTCTTCGCCGGAAGCCGCCATTACCGCCGGGTTCGGCTTCTGTCCGGAAGAGCGCAAGACGGACGGCATCATCGGCGACTTTTCCGTCACAGATAATATTGCATTGGCGCTTCAGGCACGGCAGGGCTGGGCACGGCCACTCTCGCGCCGGCAGAAGGCGGAACTGGCCGAAAGCTTCATCAAGTCGCTCGATATCCGCCCGGCCGACCCCGAGCGGCCGATCAAATTCCTGTCCGGCGGCAATCAGCAAAAGGCCATTCTGGCGCGCTGGCTCGCCACCCACCCCCGGCTGCTGATCCTCGACGAGCCGACACGCGGCATCGATATTGGCGCGCATGCGGAAATCCTGAAAATGATAGAAAGACTCTGCAGCGAGGGCATGTCGCTCGTCGTCATCTCCTCCGAACTGGAAGAGCTTACCGCCGTCGCCCATCGTGTGGTCGTGCTCTCCGACCGCCGCCATGTCAGCGAATTGAAGGGCGGCGAAGTGACCGCCGACAATATCATGCGGGCGATTGCCGATGCGGCGAAAACGGAGGCGGCGTGATGGTGGCTGTGACACGACGCCTAAAAAGGCTTGCTCCCCAGCTTGCCGCGCTCTTCATCATTCTGGCAGCGATTACAATCCTTTCGCCGGGTTTCCTGCATGTCTCGTTTCAGAACGGCCGGCTCTATGGCAGTCTGGTGGATATTCTCGTGCGCGCCGCACCCGTGGCGCTTTTAACCATCGGCATGACGCTGGTCATCGCCACCAAGGGCATCGACCTTTCCATTGGCGCCGTCATCGCCATCTGCGGCGCGGTTGCGGCCACGCTCATCAGCAACGGCCATTCCATTCCCTCGGTCATCGTCATCTCGCTTGCGGTGGGCATTGCCTGTGGCCTGTGGAACGGTGTGCTCGTCGCCCTTCTCGACATACAGCCGATCATCGCCACTCTGATCCTGATGGTGGCGGGGCGGGGCATCGCCCAGCTCATCACCGAAGGCGTCATTCTCACCTTCAACAATGACAGCTTTTCCGCTATCGGTTCCGGCTCGTTCGCGGGCATTCCGCTGCCCGTCATCATCTGGGTGGCGGCGGCGCTCACGATCGGCCTTCTGGTGCGCAAGAGCGCGCTCGGTTTCCTGATTGAGGCGACCGGCATCAATCGTCGCGCGGCAGCGCTTGCCGGGGTACGGGCGCGCTTCCTGCTGTTCTTCGTCTATGCGGTTTCCGGCCTCTGCGCAGCCATCGCCGGCATGATCGTGACTGCCGATATTCGCGGCGCGGATGCCAACAATGCCGGGCTTTGGCTGGAACTGGACGCCATATTGGCGGTAGTCATTGGCGGCACCTCGCTGAATGGCGGGCGCTTCTCCATCACCGCCTCGCTGATCGGCGCACTCATCATCCAGACCATCAATACCGGCATTCTCGTTTCGGGCTTTCCGCCGGAATTCAACCTCATCATCAAGGCCGGCATCATCATGGTAGTGCTGACGCTGCAATCGCCGGCGATCATGACGGTGCTTGGCTTCGTGAAAGCGCCCAAGCCACACGCCAAACCGGCGGCCACCAATGGCATGACCAAGGAAGGAACCGCGCGATGATCCACAGCCGCAATCTGCCCTTCCTCACCACGCTGACGATCTTCGTCATCGCCTATCTCCTCTGCGTGCTGCAATATCCGGCGATCTTTTCCACGCGGGTGATCGGCAATCTTCTCACCGACAACGCCTTTCTCGGCATCGCGGCGGTCGGCATGACTTTCGTCATCCTGTCTGGCGGCATCGATCTCTCCATCGGTTCGGTCATCGCCTTCACCAGCGTCTTCGTCGCCGTCATGGTCGGCACCTATAATATCCATCCGCTGCTGGCCTTCGCCATCGTGCTGGTTGTCTCGACATTGTTCGGCTGCCTGATGGGGGCGATGATCCGCTTCCTGTCGATCCCGCCCTTCGTGGTGACGCTGGCGGGCATGTTTCTGGCGCGCGGCGCGGCTTACCTCATCTCCACCCAGTCGGTGCCGATCTCCCACCCGTTCATCGATGCGATACAGGGCTTTTATTTCCGCTTTCCAGGCGGCGGCAGGCTGACGGCATTGGCCATGCTGATGCTTCTCGTCTTCGCCGCCGGCATGCTGATCGCCAGCCGCACCCGCTTCGGCGCCAATGTCTATGCACTCGGCGGCAACCCGCAATCGGCCGAGTTGATGGGCGTGCCGATCGGGGCCACGACCATCGGCATCTATGCGCTTTCCGGCTTTCTCTCCGGCCTCGCCGGCATCGTCTATACGCTCTACACTTCGTCAGGTTATTCGCTGGCGACGGTGGGCGTTGAACTCGACGCCATCGCCGCCGTCGTCATTGGCGGCACGCTTTTGACCGGCGGCACGGGGCTGGTGGCGGGAACCTTCATCGGCCTTCTGATCCAGGGCTTGATCCAGACCTACATTGTTTTTGACGGGACGCTTTCCTCCTGGTGGACGAAAATCGTCATCGGTGTGCTGCTTTTCGTCTTCATCGTGTTGCAGCGCGCAATCATCTGGTATTCAAACAGGAGACTGGCCGGACCGCATCCGGCATAATTGCCAAGGGAGGCTTGCTTGGGGCTGCTCGAAACGACGATAAGCGGGCGAAAACGCCGGAACAGCCACGCCCATGTGGTCTCCGAACTCGGCAGCGCCATCGTCTCGGGCAGAATTGCGGAAGGCTCCCTGCTGCCCAATGACGCGGAACTTTCCATGCGCTTCGGCGTCTCGCGCACCGTGCTGCGCGAAACCATGAAGACGCTGGCGGCCAAGCGGCTGGTCGAACCCAAGGCGAAGGTCGGCACCCGCGTTCTCGACCGCTCAAGCTGGAACTTCTTCGATCCGGATGTGCTGGGCTGGCGCTGCGAGGCCGGCATAGACCAGGAATTCGTCACGCATCTGGCGGAGATCCGCCTGGCGCTGGAACCGGCGGCGGCAGCGGCAGCGGCCCTGCAGGCCTCCAATGACGATATCGTTTCGCTTTACGTCATCGCCGCCAAATTCGACAATCCGAAACATACGCCGGAAAGCATCGCCAAGGTCGATCTCGAATTCCACCTTGCCGTGGCGCATATGTCCGGCAATCCCTTCATGCGCTCGGCAAGCGGGCTGATCGAAGCAGCACTTGCCATTTCCTTCCAGCTCTCGTCGCCGGCCGCTTCGCCTGGCACCATCGCCGAAATCGCGTCCAATCATCTGCGCATCGTGCATGCGATTGCGGCGCGTGACGCGGATGCGGCGGTGAAAGCCATGCGCCACGTGATCGAGGTCGGTAAAGACCGGACGCAGAAGGCGATCAAGACGGTTTGAGGAGTTGTAAGACCCGCAGGAATGCGGGTCCGTTTTCTCCAACCAATTATCCCTGCGATGCCTCGACCTGCGGCACCACGCCACGGCGCGACGCCATCAGCGATGCGCCGAGAAGGGCGGCAATCGCCACGAAGACGAAGACCATCGTCGCCCCCTGAAGATCGATCAACAGGCCGCCCAGAACCGCACCGCTGGAAATGGCGATCTGGAACGTGGTGAGCAGCAGCGCGCCAGCACTTTCCGCCTCATCGGAAGCGGCCCGCGTGATGAAGCTCTGCACACTGACCGGGAGCGCACCGAAGGCAAAACCCCAGGAGGCGATGGCAAGGCCAGCAATCAGGGGTGACGCACCCGCAACGACCAGAACGGAAGCCGATGCCGCGATGAGAGTCGCGGCGAACGTCACTGCCCATGCCGTGTTTTTCTCGGAGAGGAAACCGCCGAAAAGATTGCCGAAAAAGCCGCTGACACCATAAACCAGAAGGACGAGGGAAATCGCCTCGACGCCAAGAAGCGTCACATCTTCCAGAAATGGACGGACATAGGTGAAACCGGCAAAGTGACCCGCAACGATGAATAGCGTCGTCAGAAGGCCGATCCGAACCTGCGGCCGCTGCAACAGCCGGAACATGGTGGAAAGACCGGGTGCGCCAGCCGGCGGCAGCGAAGGAACGGTGAGCAATTGCACGAAAAGTGCGATGACACCGAGCGCACCCGCAACCACAAAGGCCGAGCGCCAGCCAAGCGTCGCGCCGATCCATGCGCCCACCGGCGCTGCACAGACGGTGGCGACCGAAACCCCTGTCAGGATGATGGCCATGGCGCGCGGCATCTTCTCAAGCGGCACCAGCCTCAGCGCCAGCGCCGCAGACATGGCCCAGAAGCCGCCAAGGCCGATGCCGAGCAGGACGCGCGAGGCGAACAGCATGAAAAGACCGTTGGCGAAGGCGGCCAGCGTGCTGGAAATGATCAGCAGCGTGGTCAGCCCAAGCAATGTCCAGCGGCGGTCGATGCTGCGTGTGCCTATGACGACGCCGGGGCCGGCGACCGCCGCGACCAGCGCCGTAACGGTGATGGATTGACCGGCAATGCCGGAGCTGACGGCGAGATCGGCCGAAAGCGGCGTGAGAAGGCTGACCGGCAGGAACTCCGCCGTCACCAGCCCGAAAACGCCGAGCGAAAGCGAAACCACGGCTGCCCATTTCGCATCCGGCTCTGTCTTGCGCGGCACATATTCAAGCTCGTTTATGGTCCGGTTGTTCATGAAAATCTCCTGATGCGCATTCCCGGAATGCGTCCTGAAACGGAAAGACAAAGTGGTGAAACCGGTGGGAGTCCGGTTCAACAACCGCAAATCGATGCGCATAAGCTATGCGTGACATCCCGGCGTTTCCATGCTAGAAAATCCATATTCCTTAACCAAACATCCGAATTTGCGAGAGCGCCATGAATGATGCCCTGACCGAAATGTTGCGTGGCCTGAGGCTCGATGGTGTCGAATACGGCCGGTGCCGCATGGCCACACCCTGGGCGACGGCCTTTCCCGAACAGGAAGCCGCGCGGTTTCATTTCATCGGCGTCGGTCAGGCGAAATTGCAGAAACCTTCCGGGGAATGGCTGACGCTGACCTGCGGTGACGCCGTGCTTCTGCCGCGAGGGCACGCCCACGTGCTGGGCAGCGGCGAGGATGTGAAGCCCACCCTTTTCGACCGCTTCGGCAAGAAGGAAGTCTGCCAGGGCATCTTCGACATGGAATGCGCGAGCGCCGGCGGCGATACCGTCGCCTTTACCGCCTCGATGCGTTTCAACATGGACAATCTGCACCCGCTGCTGCAGCTGATGCCGGATGTGATGCTGACCAGCGATCTGGCCAAAAGCGACCCGGCTATCCCCCATCTGCTTGAAGCCATGACGCGCGAGGTGGAACTGAACCGCGTGGGCGCGGGCGGCATTCTGGCACGGCTTGCCGATGTGCTGACTGCAACATTGATCCGCACATGGGTGGAATATGGCTGCGGCGATTCCAGCGGCTGGCTGGCCGCCGTGCGCAATCCCGAACTCGGGCGGGTGCTGGCCGCCATCCACCTCAACCCCGAAAAGGACTGGAGCGTGGAGGAGCTTGCCTCGCTGATGGGCGCATCCCGCTCCAGTTTCGCGGAACGTTTCACCCGCATAGTGGGCGAAAGCCCGGCCCGTTATGTGGTGCGCGTGCGCATGCATCAGGCGCGGCTGTGGCTGCGCGAAGGCATGCGCGTGACGCTGGCGGCGGAAAAGCTCGGTTACGATTCCGAAGCCTCCTTCAGCCGCGCCTTCAAACGCGTGCTCGGCGCGCCGCCCAGCCAGTTCCGCAGGAAGGACACGGCCGGGCTGGAGGATGCGGCATAAGAATGTGTCTCAGTGGAAATTGCGGGAAATGACCTTTATCCGCTCCACCTCATCTTCATCATCGACTGTAGCCGGCGGGCGTTTCCTAATGGTGCGATGATCTTCCGGCGGCATGCCGTGGTGGAACTCATCGCCGCGCCCATGCGGCAGGGGAAAGGCGCGGTTGCGCTCACCCACACTTGCCAGCGCTTCCGACAAATCGGTCAGCCGGTGGGCGACCAGATGCACCACCTCGCCTTCCCGCTGGATCTTGCCGTAAATGCCTACCATGCCGGCAGACAGCACCACACGCCGGTATTTTTCGAAGGTCTTGACCCAAAGGACAGCATTGGCAATGCCGGTCTCGTCCTCCAGCGTCATGAAGATCACGCCCTTTGCCGAGCCGGGACGCTGGCGCACCAGCACCAGACCCGCCGTTTCCAGCCATGTGCCATCCCGAACGCGCACCGCCTCCGCACAGGTGACGATGCGGCGGCGGGAAAGATCGCGCCGCAGGAAGGTCATGGGATGTTCGCGCAGCGTCAGCCCCACATGACCGTAATCCTGCACCACCTCGCCACCATCAGTCATGGGCCTGAGCGCAACGGAGGGCTCCTGAAGCTCTTCGATAACGGCATCTTCCCTGACGGCAGCGGCGGCGAAAAGCGGCAGCGGCTCATCCCGCAAAGCCTTGATGGCCCAGAGCGCTTCGCGTCTGGCAAGCGAAAGCGACGGCAAAAAGGCATCGGCTTCGGCGAGACAGACAAGGGCGGCGGCAGGAACGCCCGCCCTTCGCCATAGATCGTCGACGGAGGCGAAAGGCCGATCCTGCCGGGCGGCGACGATTTTTGCAGCATGGTCATTGGAAAGCCCTTTCACCATGCGCAGGCCAAGCCGTACGGCATAGCGTTCCTCACCCTCATCATTCTTCTTGCCAGTAGGCTCCAGCGTACAATCGAAGCGGCTGTTATTAACGCAGACCGGACGCACCTCGACACCATGATCACGCGCATCACGCACAATCTGCGCCGGGGCGTAAAAACCCATGGGCTGCGAGTTGAGAAGCGCCGTACAGAAAATATCGGGATGATGGCATTTCAGCCATGAGGAGGCATAAGCAATCAGCGCGAAGGAAGCCGCATGGCTTTCAGGGAAACCATAACTGCCGAAGCCTTCCAGCTGCTTGAAGATGCGTTCGGCGAATTCTTTGTCATACTCGCGCTCTACCATGCCGTCGATCAGGTCCTGCCTGAATTTCGAGATGGTGCCGACATTCTTGAAGGTGGCCATGGCTCGGCGGAGCTGATCCGCCTTGCCGGGGGAGAAACCGGCGCATTCGATGGCGACGCGCATGGCCTGTTCCTGGAAAAGGGGCACGCCGAGCGTCTTGCCCAGCACATTTTTAAGCTCCGGCTTCGGATAATCCTCTTTTTCCTTTCCATCTCGGCGACGCAGATACGGATGCACCATATCTCCCTGAATGGGGCCGGGACGAACAATGGCCACCTGTATGACGAGGTCGTAGAATTTTGCCGGTTTCAGACGTGGCAGCATCGACATCTGCGCCCGACTTTCGATCTGGAAGGTGCCCAGCGTATCGGCCCTCTGGATCATTTTGAAGGTTGAGGGATCATCATCCGGCATGGAAGTGAGATCATATTTCTTCCCATAACGCTCCTCCAGCATATTGAAGCCTCGCTTCATGCAGGAAAGCATGCCGAGCGCCAGACAGTCCATCTTCATGAACTTCACAATATCAATATCATCCTTATCCCATTCGATGATCTGGCGATCATCCATGGCGGCGGGTTCGATTGGCACCAGCTCGTCCAGCCGGTCATGGGTCAGAACAAAGCCGCCCGGATGCTGGCTGTGGTGACGTGGCGTGCCGACAAGCTGATTGGCAAGTTCAAAGGCAAGTTGCAGGCGGCGGTCCTCCATATTGAGGTTCAACTCTTTCACCTGCTTTTCGCCGACCCCCTCGCTCCACCGCCACACTTGCGAGGAGAGAAGTTTGGTCAAATCTTCCGGTAACCCCAGAACCTTACCGACATCCCGCAACGCCCCACGCCCGCGATAACGGGTAACGACCGAACAAAGCGCAGCCTTGTCCCGACCATAGGTGTCATAAACCCACTGGATGACCTCCTCACGCCGCTGATGTTCGAAATCCACGTCGATATCAGGTGGTTCGCGCCGTTCTTCCGAGACGAAGCGTTCGAACAGGAGATCAACCTTTACAGGATCGATGGCGGTTATGCCGAGCACGTAGCACACAACCGAATTGGCCGCCGAGCCGCGTCCCTGGCAGAGAATATCCTTCCTGCGCGCAAATTGGACGATGGCGTTCACCGTCAGAAAATAGGGGGCATATTCCAGCCGGCCTATTAGCCCCAGCTCATGATGCAGCGCCTTTTCCACCTTCTCCGGCAAGCCCTCGGGATACCGCACCGGCACCCTCTCCCAAACCATCTTCTCCAGCGCCTGCTGCGCCGTCAGCCCCGGCATGCTGCGCTCCTCGGGATATTGGTAGACCAGTTCCTTCAGCGAAAATTTGCAGCGTTTCGTAATTTCGAGACTGCGGGCCAGCGCCTCGGGGTAACGGGCAAACAGCCGGTGCATTTCCTCCGGCGGCTTCATATAGCGGTCGGCATGCCGCTCGCGCCGGAAACCAGCCTCGTCGATGGTGCAATTGTGCCTTATGCAGGTGACGACATCTTGCAGCATGCGCCGTTCCGGCACATGAAAAAGCACGTCATTGGTGACAACAGTCGGCACACCAGCCGCTTCGGCCATAGCTGACAGTTCGAAAAGCCGCATCTGGTCGTTGGGGCGTCTTCTGAGGCTAAGCGCCATATAGGCCCGGTCCGCAAAAGCTGTCTTCAGCCGGCGCAGGCGAAGCGCGCATAGATCGTCGGCCAGATCGGCGAGCAGCACCACGATCAGGCCTTCGCCGTAGGCGACGAGATCGTCCCATGCCAGCCGGCACTTGCCCTTGCCGCCTCTTTTCTTGCCGACGGAAAGCAGCCGGCAGAGCCGCCCGTAAGCGGGCCGATCCATGGGATAAACGAGCACGGAAAGATCGTCATCCAGATCGAGCCGGCAGCCGATGACAAGGCGGATGCCATGATTATTGGCGGCTTCGTAAGCGCGGGGAATGCCCGCAAGGCTGTTGCGGTCCACGATACCAAGCGCCTTGATGCCGAGTCTTTTGGCCTGTTCGAAAAGCTCATCGCAGGAGCTTGCACCCCGCAGGAAGGAAAAATGCGTGGTCACCTGAAGTTCGGCATAACGCGGCGCGCTCATGCGAAGACCCCGTGAATGAACCAGCCCTGAGAACCAGTCTCGATATGTTCGCCATCGCCGGAGCGGAAAATCCAGAAGCGCTCGCCGCTTTCATTTTCCACCGTAAAATAATCGCGCACGGCGGCCTTTTCCCGGTCGCGTTTCCACCATTCGCCGAACACCCGCTCCGGCCCGTCGGCGCGCCTGACATTATGGCGCACGCCTTTCCAGAGGAAATAACGCGGCGGATGGTCCGGCAGCAGCGCCAGCGTTTCGATGGGTTCCGGCCTTGCAAAAAGCCTGACCGGGCGCGGCCAGTGGCCGGGCCAGCCGAGCCTATCCTCAGGTGCCAGCGCCGCAACCCGGGCAACGGAGCGTTCCGGCACATCGCTTGCCACCGCCGCATAACGATAGACCCGGTGGCCGCGATTGAGAATGACATCGACCGTATCGGCGATGTCCGCACGGCCTTCCTCCAGAAGCGAGGATCGGGCCTGCGCGGCGACAAGCGGCTCGGCATGGGTGGCGGTCAGCACCATCATCTCGATGCCGAAACCGGGATCGATGGTGTCGATCCGGTCGGTCAAAAGCCGGACAAGCTGTTTGACATCGCGCACCGGTCTGGAGGTGCCGGCCCGCACCGCCTGCAGGCCGCTATCGACCCGGTGCAGCACCAGATCGACACGGCGAGCGCCGAGGCCGCGCTTTTCCAGCGCGACACAAAGCTCCGCAACCAGTTTTTGCGTATAACGGGCAATCGTCTCCGCCGCTGCAATGGGTTCGGGAAAGGCGCGCCGCACCTCCACCAGCTCGGCCACGCGCACCGGTTCGATGGGTTCACCGATCTCCCCCAAAGCCTGAGAAAGACGGCGCACGAGTTCGGGGCCGAAACGCAGGGTGAGCGGCGCACGCTGTGCTTCGGCCAGCTCGCCGATGCTGCGGAAACCGAGCACCTTCAACTCGGACACAATACGCTCTTCCAGCCTGAGCGCGGCAAGCGGCAAGCCGCTGACCGCCACCCGCTGACCGCCCGGCGGCACGATGCTGATCGCCTCACGGCCAAAACGCGCCAGCGCATGGGCCGCTCCCCAGCTATCGGCAATGGCGGCGCGGGCGCTAAAGCCGGCGGCATGAAGGCGGTTGACCATGCCGCTCAGCATCAGCGCCTCATTGCCGTGCAGATGGTCCGCCCCCGCCGTGTCCAGCACCAGCCCGTCCGGCGGGTCGGCGGCGACGATGGGGGCATAGATGCGCAGGAAATGAAAAGCCAGCTGTTGCAGGGCGCGGGAATCTCCATTGGCATCCAGATCTTCCACGATAAGGCCCGGCACCAGCGCCTGCGCCTTGCTGACCGGCGTGCCCGGCCGGATGCCCGCCGCCTTTGCCGCCTTGTCGAGCGCCAGCACCAGCCGGCGGCTGCCCTGGCGGCCAATCATGACCAGCGGCTTTTCAACCGGCGGCGCGTCCTTGCCCGAAAGACGCCGGAAACGATCCGTCGGCCATGTCGGCAGGTAGAGCGAGACGACCCTTTGCATCACAGGCTTCCACTTCAAATTCGGCACTTTCGCCGCCGCGACATCGCAAAAGTTCCAGAAACCAGCGCGGCCTGCCCACCCCCGGTACCGGCAAGGGGGATGAGGGTCGGACGGAGATGCGCCAGCGGGTCATCGCTGCCGTCGGCTCGCCGAACAGCGCCGCATCGGCCGCACGCCGGAAGCGACGAATGGCGATGCCGGTAACACCGGAGGTTTCCGCCGCCAGTTGCAGCCGCCGCGAGGCATTCATCGGCAACTTCGCCAGCTCGCCCATCACCGCGCCGAAACCGTTGCAGCGTAAGCCCTCCTCGAAACAGTCGAGCACACCTTTCTCATCGCGGCATTCAACGATGATGACCCGGTTCTGCGACAGGCCGGCCTGCGTCAGCCCCGGCATGAACAGATCCCGGCGGGTGACACACCATAAAACCTTGCCGGAAAGCCGTGCCGCCACACCGGCCGCAAAAAGGGCGGCCGCCGCGCCATCGGCAGCGCCATTGCCGCCGCCGCTCACCTCATGCAGGCAACCGAGCTTCAGCCCGCCTCCCGGCAGGCGATGGTCGATGGCATCCACGCCGAAAGGCAAGGTCTCGTGCAGGCGCGGAGCGCCGTTACCGATCCTTTCCAGCCTTTCACGCAGCTCTTCGACAACGAGCAACTGATCCGCGCGCTTTTGCATGGCATGACAGGTTTCAATTCCGGTTATTCATCTTTATTGTTCCTGTTTTGTTCCTATTTCAGCAAAGAGTCAAGCAATAGGCTGCCGGTCTTCAACAGTTTGCACGGGAAGAGAGGATTCTGGCCTTGCGGCCCTCTGCCCTGCCGTTAAAACGGAATTGTCCGCTCGCCGCCTGTTTTACCCTGACAGCCGCCGGCAACGGACATCATGGTTTGGAGGAAACCGCCGATGATCGCCAGCATTCTGATTGCCGTGGTTGCGGCCATCCATATTTACATCGTCATTCTGGAAATGCTGCTGTGGGAAAAACCAGCTGGCCGAAAGGCCTTCGGTCTTTCGGCGGATTTTGCCCGGCAGACGAAAGTACTGGCCGCCAATCAGGGACTGTATAACGGTTTTCTCGCAGCGGGGCTGATCTATGGGCTGATGCAGGGCGATGAAGGGCTGAGCTTCAAGGTTTTCTTCCTGACCTGCGTTCTGGTGGCCGGTATTTTCGGCGCCATCACCGCCAATATGAAGATCCTGTTCATTCAGGCATTGCCGGCATTGTTCGCGCTCGGCTTCCTTTGGATCGGAGCATGAACCGATGAGCGCATGGAACGATCACAGCGCAAAAGACGCCCTCAACCGGATTTTCATGGCGGCAGTGGCAAGCGCCGATCCGGCAAAGGTGCTGCAACACCACCTTCCCTCCCCGCCCAAAGGCCGCTGCGTGGTGGTGGGCGCCGGCAAGGCTTCGGCCGCCATGGCTGCCGCGCTCGAAGCGGCATGGCCGCATGTCGATCTTTCCGGTGTGGTGGTGACGCGTTACGGCCATGCCGTCCCGACTGCGCGCATCGAGATCATCGAGGCTTCCCATCCCGTGCCGGACGATAAAAGCGCGGAAGCGGCAAAACGCATTCTCGCAGCCGTTGAAGGCTTGACGGCGGACGACATGGTCATCGCGCTGATTTCCGGCGGCGGTTCGGCGCTGATGGTGGCACCGGCAGAAGGCATGACCCTTGCCGACAAGATGGCCGTCAATCGTGCCCTTTTGGCCAGCGGCGCGACGATTTCCGAAATGAACGCCGTGCGCAAACATCTCTCCCGCATCAAGGGCGGGCGGCTGGCGCTGGCTGCCAAACCGGCCAGGGTCGTTTCGCTGCTGATTTCCGATGTACCGGGAGACGATCCCTCCGAAATCGCTTCCGGCCCGACGGTTGCCGATCCGAGCCATATTGAAAGCGTGCGGGAAATCGTCTCCCGTTATGCGCTCGATCTTCCCGAAAACGTGCGCAAGGTGCTGGAAAAAGGCGAGGAAACCCCCAAGGCGGGCGATATCGAGGAGGATATCCGGCTCATCGCCGCCCCTTCGCTCGCCCTGCAGGCGGCGGCGGATGAGGCGGTGAAACTCGGGCTTACGCCGCTCATCCTCGGAGATTCGCTGGAGGGTGAATCAAAAGATGTCGGCGCTGTCATGGCCGGCATCGCGCTTTCCGCCAGCCGTAAGGGCCTGCCGGTGAAAGGCCCGGCCGTGCTGCTTTCCGGCGGCGAAACCACAGTGACAATCGGCAAGGGACCGGCCGGCAAGGGCGGCCGCAATACGGAATTCCTGCTGAGCCTTGCGCTGACGCTGAAGGGTGCGGACGGCATCTGGGCCATTGCCGGCGATAGCGACGGCATAGACGGCGTGGAGGATGCGGCAGGTGCGGCGGTGACACCGGACACGCTTGCCCGCATGCGCGAAGCCGGTGTCGATCCGCGCCAATCGCTCGTGAGCCACGACAGCTACACCGCTTTCAGGGCAGCAGGAGACCTTGTCGTGACGGGGCCGACGCTGACGAATGTGAATGATATCCGCGCGATTTTGATCGGGTGATAGCGGAGAAGTTCGCAACGATTACGGGCTTTCCCGCGCGTGGATCGCGGAGGGAAGACGTTTTGACTATGCCCTCCGACAGGAGTAATCTGGCGGGATATCCTTTGGAGCCTCAGCCATGCGTCCTGGAGTGCTCATACTTGGCCTGGTCATGGCCCTTATTCCGACTTTGGCGGATGCCCACAATTGCAAATGCCGAAATCGCGGCGTCATGTTCCAGCTCGGCCAGACATCCTGCCTGAAGGTCGATGGCGGCTCTTATCTCGCGCGCTGCGAGATGAAGCTCAACGTTTCGTCATGGACAAAGATTCAGGACGGTTGCCCCACAACAGAAAGGGTGCAAACGCAGTCAACCCGCGTCAATTGATCCCATCGGCAGATGACGCCAAGGGCATCTTCTCCCCGGCATCGGGGAGAAGAAATACGCGGCAACCTAGTCTTACAGCTTCACCCAGCCGCCATTCTTCTTGCCGGACTCGATGCAGGCCGTGACGAAAGCGACACCTTTAACCCCGTCGTCCACGGTCGGGTAAATCACCGCCTTGTCGAGCGCCGAGCCGCTGCGGCGGGCTTCGATGGCATGCGCCGCCTCGGTATAGATGGTGGCGAAGGCTTCGAGATAACCTTCCGGGTGGCCGGACGGAATTCGGGTGACGCGCGCTGCGGCAGCCCCTGCCCCGGCGCCGCCGCGGGTGATCAATTGCTTGGGTTCGCCAAGCCTCGTGAACCAGAGATAGTTCGGGTCCGCCTGCGTCCACTCGATACCGGCCTCGTCGCCATAAACACGAACCTTCAGCCCGTTTTCGTGACCGACCGCAACCTGGCTGCACCAGAGCAGCCCCTTGGCCGCCTGCTTGCCGCCCTTTTGCTTGAAGCGCAGCATCACATGCGCATTGTCGTCCAGCCGTCGGCCTTCGACAAAGGTGTGCACATCTGCCGCCAGCTCATCCGCTTCCAGACCGGAAATGAAGCAACCGAGATTATAGGCATGGGTGCCAATATCGCCGGTGGAGCCGCCGACGCCCGATTGCGCCGGATCGGTGCGCCAGACGGCCTGTTTCGCACCGGTCTGCTCCACTGCTTCCGTCAGCCAGTCCTGCGGATATTCCATCTGCACCAGACGGATATTGCCGAGTTCACCGGCCTCCACCAGTTCCCGCGCGTGCCGCACCATGGGATAGCCGGTATAATTATGCGTCAGGATGAACAGGGCATCGACCTTGTCGGCCACCTGCTTCAGCTTTTTGGCGTCCTCCAGATTGGAGGTCAGCGGCTTGTCGCAGATGACATGGATGCCGCGCTCCAGAAACGCCTTGGCGGCCGGATAATGCACATGGTTCGGGGTGACGATCGCCACCGCCTCGATGCCATCCTCGCGCAGCGCTTCCTTTTCGGCCATTTCCTCGAACGAACCGTAGCAGCGCTCGGGATCGAGCCCCAGTTCACGGCCGGAGGCTAGGGATTTTTCCGGCGTCGAGGACAGGGCCCCCGCCACGAGATCGAAGCGATTGTCGAGCCGCGCCGCCATGCGGTGAACGCCACCGATAAATGCGCCCGAACCGCCACCCACCATGCCAAGGCGAATCCGCCTGTTCGCCTTGTCGGTTGTCTTTCCTTCAATAGCCATAATATCTCCCCTGAAATGCTCTCAAAGCCCAAGCATACGGCGGTTGGCCGCATCGTCCGTGCCGCTCGATGCGAAATCGTCAAAGGCTTTTTCCGTGACGCGGATGATATGCGCCTTGACGAATTCGGCTCCTTCCCGGGCACCGTCTTCAGGATGCTTCAGCGCGCATTCCCACTCGACCACGGCCCAGCCATCGAAATCATTGGCCGCCATTTTCGAGAAGACCGCACCGAAATCCACCTGCCCGTCGCCCAGCGAACGGAACCGGCCCGCGCGGTTGACCCAGCCCTGATAACCGCCATAAACGCCCTGCCGTCCGGTCGGATTGAACTCCGCGTCCTTAACGTGGAACATCTTGATGCGGTCTTTGTAAATGTCGATATTGTCGAGATAATCGAGGCATTGCAGAATGTAATGCGACGGATCGTAGAGCATGTTGGCGCGCTTGTGGTTCTTCACCCGCTCCAGGAACATCTCGAACGTCACGCCATCATGCAGGTCTTCGCCGGGATGGATTTCGTAGCAGACATCCACACCCTGCTCATCGGCATAATCGAGGATCGGCGTCCAGCGTTTCGCCAACTCGTCGAAGGCTGTTTCCACCAGACCGGCCGGGCGCTGCGGCCACGGGTAAACGAAGGGCCAGGCAAGCGCACCGGAGAAGGTCGCATGCGCCTTGATGCCGAGATTCTTCGAGGCTTTCAGCGCCAGCTTCACCTGCTCCACCGCCCATTGCTGACGCGCGTTTGGATTGCCGCGCACTTCAGGCGCTGCAAAACCGTCGAAGGCCTCGTCATAGACCGGGTGAACGGCAACCAGCTGGCCCTGCAAATGGGTGGAAAGCTCGGTCACCTCGACACCGTTCTGGCGCGCGACTCCGGCAAATTCGTCGCAATAATCCTTCGATTCCGCCGCTTTTTTGAGATCGATCAGCTGTCCGGCCCAAGTCGGCACCTGCACGCCGGCATAGCCCTTTTCCGCCGCCCATTTGGTAATGCCATCCCAGCTGTTGAAAGGTGCGGCATCGCCGGCAAACTGACCGAGAAAAAGACCCGGTCCCTTGATCGTTCTCATAAAAATCTCCTCCTGCATCGATACAGTTTCGCGGTAATCCGCTTTTTTTCCCAAGCGCCAAGCTAACCGCTCGTGATTTTCAAACAAGCCCCAAAAGCGGAGGGACGAGAGAATTTCCGCATTTCGTTGAAAATGCGGAAGGCGCTTAAAGCGCCAGTCCGCTCGCCCTGTCGAAGACGTGCACACGCTCATGGTGCACGGTGGCGGCAAAGGGGGTGTTGACCTTGACCGGCTGCTCGCCATCCACGACCGCCGTCACATGATCGCCCGCCAGTTCGAATATCACATGGGTCTGTGCGCCCGTCGGCTCCACCAGCAGTGTCCGGCCGGAGAGAGACACATCACCGCCGATGGCCGAACCGATATGTTCCGGCCTCAAGCCAATCGTCACCGGCTGGCCGCGTTTCACCTTTCGGGAGGCGGCAATGCGGATCGCGGTTCCGTCCTTCAGCCGGGCCGCCGGCTGGTCTCCGTCGCCATCGACCACGCATTCGATGAGGTTCATGGCCGGTGAGCCGATGAAGGCGGCGACGAAGAGATTGGCGGGCGTCTTGTAGAGCTCGAGCGGCGTGCCCTGCTGTTCGATGCGACCGTGATTGAGCACCACGACCCGATCCGCCAGTGTCATCGCCTCGATCTGGTCGTGGGTGACATAGATTGAGGTGGTGCCGACTTTCTGATGAAGCGCCTTGATTTCGCTGCGCATCTGCACGCGAAGCTTGGCGTCCAGGTTGGACAGCGGCTCATCGAACAGGAAGACGGCCGGATTGCGCACCACCGCGCGGCCCATGGCGACACGCTGGCGCTGGCCACCGGAGAGTTGCGAGGGCTTGCGATCCAGCAGCTTGCCGAGATCGAGCATGCGAGCGGCTTCCGCCACGCGCTCTTCAATGACGTTTTTCGGCTGGCCGGCTAGCTTCAGGTTGAAGCCCATGTTTTCGGCCACCGTCATATGCGGATAAAGCGCATAGGACTGAAACACCATGGCGATGTTGCGCTCACGCGGGGTCATGCCATTGACCACCTTGTCGCCGATGAGAATATCTCCTTCGGTGATTTCCTCCAGCCCGGCGATCATGCGCAGCAGGGTGGACTTGCCGCAGCCGGAAGGACCGACCAGGGCGATGAATTCGCCATCCGTAATATCGAGCGAGATGCCGTGAATGACATCAAGCGCGGCATAGGACTTGCGGATATCCCTAAGTTCGACGGAAGCCATGTTTTGCTCCTTTCACGTCACGATTTGACGGCACCGGCCGTCAGGCCCGCGATGATGTGTTTCTGTGCGAGGAAGAAGACGATGACGGTCGGCAGGATCGTCAGCGTGATGAAGGCGAGAACGAGCTGCCATTCCGTACCGAATTCGCCGCGATAGACCATGATGCCGAGTGGCCAGGGATATTTCGATTCCGAGTTCAGCATGATGAGCGGCAGGATATAGCTGTTCCAGCTGCCAACGAAGGAAACGATGCCGACGGTCGCCACGATCGGCCGCGAGAGCGGCACGGAAATGTGCCAGAAGAAGCGCAGATAACCGCACCCATCCACGAAGGCGGCCTGAAACAGCTCCTCCGGCAGATTGCGGAAATAATTGCGGAACAGGAGAATGCTCATGCCAAGCCCGAAGGCCACCTGCGGCAGCACCACCCCCCAATAGGTGTCGAGCAGGCCGAGATCGCGGATGCGGATAAACAACGGCAGGATGGCGGTGGCCGCCGGGAACATCAGTCCCAGCAGGAAATAATTCAGCAGAAAAGATGAGCCGAAGAACTTCACATGCGCGAAGGTGAAGGCGGCCATGGCCGAGACGGTCAGCGTCAGGAACACCGTCAACAGCGCGATGACCAGCGAATTGAAGATTTGCAGCCAGTAGCGTTTTCCGAAGAGAATATCGCCATAATTGGCCCATTGCCATTCGGCCGGGATGCCGAACGGGTTCACACGCAGGTCTCCCAGCGTCTTGAAGCCGCCAAGCGCGGTGGTGAGCAACGGGATGAGCACGATGGCCGCGATCAGGCTCAGCGATATATAAAGGTAGAGCTTGGTTTGCAGCGGCATGCGGACGGAGGTGGATGTGTCAGTCATGGCGCATGAAAATCCTTTTGTAACCGAAGGCGAGCGTCACGCAGATGACGAAGAGAACGACGCCGACCGCGCTGCCAAGCCCCACCTGCATGCGCATGACGCCGTAGGTGTATAGGAAGGTGACCATGGTCTGCGTGGAGTTGGACGGCCCGCCGCCGGTGAGCGGCATGATCATGTCGAAGAGCTGCAGCGAGCCGATGACCGCAAAGAAGACGGACAGGCGAACGGTGGAGCCGAGCATCGGCAAGGTGACGTATCGGAATTTCTGCCAGCCGGAAGCGCCATCGATTTCGGCGGCTTCCAGCACATTCTTGTCGACGGATTGGAGGCCGGCGATGAACAGCATCATGTGAAAGCCGAAATATTTCCAGACGATGACGCCGAGCACGGCATAGATCGCCACATCCTTATCGGCCAGCACATAGGGATTGGCGAAACCGAAGAAATTGGAAATGGCGGCAAACAGGCCATAATCGCCATCATAAACGAAACGCCAGATCAGACCCGCCGCGACGTCAGCGAGAACGTAAGGCAGAAAGAACACCAGGCGGAAGGCGACGACGCCGGGAATGCGGTGCGCCAGCATCATGGCGAGCCAGATGGCCAGCGGAATCTGAATCAGGATCGAAATGAGGATGATGAGGCCGTTATTGATCAGGGCCTGGGAGAATGCGGCATTGCCGAAAAGCACCTGGAAATTCTTCAGGCCGACAAAATCGGTCGGCGTGCCGTAGCCGTTCCAGCGGTAAAGGCTGTACCACGCCGCCTCGCCCATGGGCAGGATGACGAACAGGGTAAAGAGCAGCAGTGCGGGCGGCAGGAAGACCAGAAGGGTCAGCGCCCGGTCATGCGCGACCGAGCTTTGCTTGCGCTTTGTCTTCGCCGCGCCGCGCGCCGGTATGGACGCAGAAGTCATGGAAATATCCGTCATCTCTATCCGCTTTCATGGAGGCAGATAAGCAGCGCCGCACATTCGCGGCGCCGCCATGGAAACCAGATCAGCGCAGTTCGAATGCGTCCTGAATCTGCTGGGCACCCTCTTCGGCAGTCATCTGGCCGGAAACGATCTCAACCGAGATATCGTTGACGACACGACCGACGGCAGCGCCGAGCGTCTGGTCGAAGAAGTTCTGGTGCCAGGTGGAAGCAGCCAGCTGCTTGGCGGAATCCGCCAGCAGCGGGTTCTTCACCGCACCGGCAGCCCCTGTGGCAACCGGCAGGATCATACCGGCGGTCGCCATTTTCTCTTCGCTTTCCTTGCTGGTAAGGAAGGTGGCGAAATCGATCGCTTCCTTGGACGCGTTTTTCGTGACAGCCCAGCCGTTCAGGCCGCCCAGCGTATCTGTGGCCTTGCCCGCACCGCCCTCGACAACCGGGAAGGCGAAGCGGCCGATATTGTCTGCGGCCAGCCCCTTGCCGTCACCGGCATTCTTGCGCTGGTTGGCTTCCGTATTGTCGAAACCGAGAATAATCGCTGCCTTGCCGTCACCGAAGACACCGAGCGCCTGTGGCCAGGTGGAGCCGAGATAACCGGGCTGGAAGGGTTCGAGCTTGCCGAACTCGGCCAGCTGTTCACCCGCCTTGATGATCGCCGGATCCATGAAACCTTCGCCTTCGCCCTTGCGGGCGGCATCGAACACGGCCTGCCCGCCATTGCGCATGACGAGATAGCTCCAGTAGAAATGGATCGGCCATTTTTCACCGCCGCCACCGGCAATCGGGACGATGCCCGCTTCCTTGATCTTCTTGACCGTGGCGCTGAAATCGTCCCAGGTCTTGATGTCATCGGCCTTCACGCCGGCCTTGGCAAACAGCTCCTTGTTGTAAAAGAAGCTGACAAGGCTGACACGGTAAGGCACGGCCCAGACCTTACCGTCGAAAGACAGGCCGTCGATTGCGGATGCATTATAGGCCTGCCGCAGCTTGCCGCCATTGGCGTCGAAAACCTCGGTCAGATCCTTCAGCGCACCGGTCTTGGACTGTTCCTCAAGGACGCCGCCACCCCAGCTATAGAAGAAATCCGGCACGTCGTTGGATTGCAGCAGCGTCGGCAATTTCGCCTTGAAAGCCTCGTTTTCGAGGAACTGCAGCTGAATATCGACATCGGGGTGCTTGGCCTCGTATTCCTTGGCGATCTCCTCCCAGACAGCCACGGATTTTGGGTCCAATTCCACATGCATCCATTTAACGACGGTCGCCGCCGAGGCGCTGGCCGCGCCGAGCATCAGGGCTATGCTTGTCGTTGCGGCAAAAGCGATCCGCCTGCCGCTCAGGCTTGCGCCTGCGTGCCAATAGGTCATGTTCGTGATCCTCCCTGGGGTTCCTCACCATTTATTCCCCAATGCGGATTAATTCACCCCACACCCTGCCCAATGTCAAGGCGGGTTGCTGATTTTTTACCCTGATGGCTTGACACACCCCTCCCGGCAGACGTTATTTAATCCGCAATCCGATATAAATTCGTTTTAGATCGAAGCCGATCGCAGCAGGACCCCATGAAGACCGCAGACCCAGAATTAATGCGCGCGATCAACAGGCTGAGCGTGCTGGACAGCATCCGCCGCCATGGGCCGATCTCGCGGGTGGAAATCAGCGAAAGAACTGAGCTTTCCACCACCACCGTCTCGGCTATTACCGCCTCGCTGCTCGATGACGGGCTTATCCTCACCCGTCATATCGGCGATATCCGCACCGAAGGCGCACGCGGCAGGCCGCGCGTGATGCTGGAACTGAACCCGGATGCCGCCCGCGTGGTGGGCGCCAAGATCGCCGCAAGCCGCATGGTCTTCGTCGTTACTGATTTCTGCGGCAACGTCCTTTCAACGCTTGCACTACCGATCCGTGTCGACCGTCAGCCCATCGGCGTCATCGCCGATCTTGTGGAGGACGGGGTGCGGCGCTGCGTCGTCGATGCCGGTCTTTCGCTGGAAGATGTGGACATGGTCTGCCTGGGCCTGCCCGGCGTCATCGAGCATCGCACCGGGAAAATTCGCAGCAGCCCGATTTTACGCGAAGTGAACGTCAATTTCGCCGAGGAAATGACCGCGCGGCTGAATTCGCCGACCATCATAGAAAGCGACGCCCACGCCATCACGCTCGCCCATCACTGGTTCGGCCATGCGCGCGATCTGGAAGACATGGTGCTGATTTCGCTCGAACAGACGCTGGGGCTTGGCGTGCTGCACCAGAACCAGCTTTTTCGCGGCGCTGGCGGGCTCAGCCACAATCTCGGCGACCTCGTCATCGGCCTTGCCAATGAGGGCACGGTGCGGCTGGCGAGCCAGGCGGGCGAAAACGCCATCCTGGGCTCCCGCCCGGCGGATGGGCGCTTTGCCGAGGCGATCCGGCTCGGCCGCGGCATGCAGCATGCCCATGCATTGATTGCGGCGGAAGACCACGATCTCATCGCGGCAGCCTTGCGCGCCGGCGCAGCGCTCGGCCTGACGCTTGCCAATATCGTCACGCTGTTTGCGCCGCCACGGGTCATCATCACCGGCTCCAGCCTCGAGCTCGGAGAACCCTTCATCGCCAGTATTCGTGACAGCTACAACGCCGCCGTGCCGCCTTCGCTGGCCGGCGTCGCCGAGCTGGTTTTCGACATTGCGAGCGACGAATTATGGGCGCAGGGGGCTGCGGCCGTCGCGCTTTACGAGCTTTACGAATCGCCATGGAACACCACGGGACCGGCGCTTTAACCCACGGGTTGAGCACGGGCTTCGGCATTTCTGATTTACGGGAGGAAATCACATGAACAGGGTCGGTATCGGCATCATCGGCTGCGGCAACATCTCCAGTGCCTATCTCAAGGCCATGGCGTCGTTTCCCATTCTCGACATTCGCGGTCTTGCGGATATGAACGAGGAGGCCGCAAAGGCCCGCGCCGATGAATTCGGCCTCCAGGCAACCAGCATCGACGCGCTTCTCTCCGATCCTTCCGTGGAGATCATCGTCAACCTGACCATTCCCAAGGCGCATGTGGAAGTTGGTCTGCGCGCGCTGGACGCGGGCAAACACGCATATTCCGAAAAACCGCTCGGTATCAATTTCGCCGAGGGCAAGCGGCTTGCGGATGCGGCAAAGGCAAAGGGCCTTCGCATCGGCTCGGCCCCGGATACTTTCCTCGGCGGCGGGCACCAGACCGCACGCCGGCTGATCGATGAGGGCGTGCTCGGCCAGCCGGTCGGTGGAACGGCCACCTTCATGTGCCCCGGCCACGAGCGCTGGCACCCCAACCCGGCCTTTTATTACGAGGTCGGCGGCGGGCCGATGCTGGATATGGGGCCCTATTACATCACCGATCTCGTCAACCTGTTCGGCCCGGTCGCCAAAGTGGCGGGCTTTGCCATCTCGCCGCGCAATGAACGCCTCATTACCAGCGAGCCGAAGAACGGTGAAAAAATCCCCGTCCACGTCGCCACACATGTGTCCGGCGTGCTGGCTTTTGAGAACGGCGCCGTGGTGCAGGTGGGCATGAGCTTCGATGTGGCGGGCCACAAACATGTGCCGCTGGAACTCTATGGCACCGAAGGCACGTTGATCGTCCCCGATCCAAACCATTTCGGCGGCGAGGTGCAATTGCTGAAAAAGGGCGGCCAGTTCGAGCCGCAGGCGCTGTCGTCCCCCTATGCTGACGGCAATTATCGTTCGATAGGCGTCGCCGACATGGCCCATGCGATCCGCGAGAACCGCCCGCACCGCGCCAATGGCGATCTTGCCCTGCATGTGCTGGAGGTGATGGAAGCCTTCCAGACCGCATCGGACACCGGCACCGCCATTTCCATCACCACCAAGGCGGAGCGCCCTGCTCCGCTTGAAACATCGCTGGTCAACGGCCAGCTCGGCAAATAATTCGGAGGAGGAAATAAATGCGCGAAGCACTCATCGTCTGGGGCGGCTGGAGCGGCCACGAGCCGCAGGAATGCGCCACCATCGTCAAGGACATGCTGGAGGAGGACGGTTTCAAGGTCTATGTGGAGCACTCAACCGAGGCCTTCGCCGATCCTTCGGTGCATGATCTGAGCCTCGTGGTGCCCATCGTCACCATGTCGAAGATCGAAAAGGAAGAGATCAAGAACCTGACGGCCGCCGTGGAAAACGGCGTCGGCATTGCCGGTTTTCATGGCGGTGCGGGCGACAGTTTCCGCGAATGTGTGGAATATCAGTTCATGATCGGCGGCCAATGGGTTGCCCATCCCGGCAACATCATCGACTACCATGTCAACATCACCCGCCCCGACGACCCGCTGATGGAGGGGATTTCCGATTTCCCCTATACGTCGGAGCAATATTACATGCATGTCGACCCCTCCAACGAGGTTCTCGCGACGACGAAGTTTACAGGTGAGCACGCATGGTGGATCGACGGCGTAGTGATGCCGGTGGTCTGGAAACGCAAATACGGCAAGGGCCGCGTCTTCTATTCGGCGCTCGGCCATCAGGCCAAGGAGTTTTCCGTGCCGCAGATGAAAACCATGTTCCGCCGTGGCGCGAATTGGGCGGCGCGTTGAGGTTGTCGGTAGGAGGCGGCCAAGTACTCTCTCCGTCATGCCGGACCTGATCCGGCATCCAGCAGCCGCGCGTCTGCGCGGCGTCAGGAGTCTTTCACGATCAAGGACTTGATCGCGCTGGACCCCGGATCAAGTCCGGGGTGACGGAGAATGGCTGTGTGAACCGCCCTCTCCTCAACCCCGAACAATTTCTTCCGCCGCCATCGCCACGCTGAGAACATGATCGTCCGTGCCGTGCAGGCCGGAAAGCAGCAGGCCGACCGGCATGCCCGCATCGCCCGTTCCGCAGGGGATCGAAACACCGCAGAGATCGAAAAAATTGCCGATCTGGGTGTTACGCAGGGTCTTCGCATTCATGGCGAAAAAGGCATCGTCACTCTCGAGAAGCGGCGCGACTTTGGCCGCGACATGCGGCAATGTCGGCGATACCAGCAGCTCTTGCCTGCCAATCATGCCGGAAAACGCCGCCGTCATGCGTTCGCGCGCGTCGATGATGGCGATATAGTCCGGCAGGGAAATATTCGCGCCGAGCCCTGCTCTGGCCACCACGCGCGGGTCCATGCGGGCGGCGTCGGCACCTTCCAGCCGGGTCTTGTGCAGGGCGAAGGCCTCAGCCGTCACCAGCGCGCCCTTTTCCCTGATAAGATCGAACAGTTCCGAAAAAATCGGGAATGCCTGCCGCCGCACCGAAGCGCCGGCGCGGACGAGACGTTCCACCGCCTGCTCGAAAGCGGCTGCGACGCCATCCTCGATGCCATCGAAAAAGACAGTTTCCGGCACCACCAGCGACAGGCCGGAAAGGGGTGCGCGCCTGAGATCGGCAGCCGCCTTACCGCGCATGGCGGCGTCCACCCAGACGGCGTCCTGTACGGTGTGCGTGAGCGGTCCAAGTGAATCGAGGCTTTTCGCCAAGGGATAAACCCCGCGCATCGAATAACGGCCACGACTTGCCTTGTAACCCACCACGCCGTTGAAGGCGGCGGGAATACGCACCGATCCACCGGTATCTGTGCCGATCGCCACCGGCACCAGACCGGCAGCCACGGCGACGCCCGCACCCGACGAAGAGCCGCCCGGCAGACGGTGACCATCCGTAGAAGCAGGATTGCGGGGCGTACCGTAGTGCGGATTGATGCCGAGACCGGAAAACGCGAACTCGCTCATATTGGTCCGGCCGATGCAGATCATGCCCGCCTGTTTCAGCGCCGTCACCACATCCGCGTCGCGCGACGCAGGCTTATCGTTGGCAAGCACCGTCGATCCGGCCGTGGTCGCCATGCCTTCAAGGTCAAACAGGTCCTTCCAGGCCACCGGAATACCATCGAGCACACCACAGGAACGGCCATCACCAAGGCGTTTTGCCGCGGCTTCCGCCTCCGACATCGCACGCGCTGCCGTCAACTCGACAAAAATCGCCTGATCGTCCTCTCCGCCGATCGCATCCAGCGTCTCTTCCACCAGGGCACGCGGATCGAGATGGCCGCTCTGGAGGAGAACGGAAAGCTGCGCGATGTTTTTGCCTTTATGAGCCATGATATCTTCCCTGAAAGCGGCATGTTGCGCACAACATGCCGTTTATCGGCCAGTTGGCAAGGCCAATCGCCGCGCTATCGATCACCGGCATGCCGGATCGGGAAACATGGCAGCGATCGCAGAATTTTGGAGTTTATCCTTGACGATTCATTTCCAACCTCCGATTTTTTCAACCTGGGGTGTAGGAACGCCATCTCTTATATAAGCTACGACTATAAAAAGACGGATTAATTCTTAATCGCATCTAAACTTTGTTGAATTATTTAGCAGACAGCATTGAAATGCATGCCCTATAAAATTCCATAAAACAATTATAACGCGACATCGCGGGGGACTATCGCGAATGGAAGAGACTGCCTATCGCGGGACAGATAGACAGGTTGAACCGGGCCACACGCTTCGCTCGCCAACGCAGCCGGAAACAGGCCGGTTTTCGCGGCGGCGTTCGCTCGCCAGCAAGATAACCCTGATATTCCTCGGCGGCGTGATCTTTTCCTACAGCATCGGTGCGCTTGTCGGCTGGTATATGTTCGTCGCCGCCGCCAGCGAGCAATGGCTCAACCAGGCCCGCGTTAATTCGCAGATCGCCAGCGCCACGCTTCGCAGCATCTACACTTATGTCAGCGTCACCGCCGATGCCGACGGGCAGGTCAACGGCATATTGACCGACAAACCCATCGGCGACGATGAATCCATTCTCGTCACCGGCTTCAACCCCAGCGATGTTCTCGCGCTTATCGGCGCACAGACCAAGAATGCCGTCTGGCTTTTCCGTTATGACGAGGCAGATTCCGGCTTCCGGCAGATCGCGGCGGCTTTCGACAACGCCACCGATGACGATGAAAAGCCGCTCGCCACCGATCCCATCTTTTCCCGGGATGCGGTCGCCGCGCGTTTTTCCACTGGTTTTGCGACCATCGGCGAATCCAGCCATTATATCGGCCTGCTGCCGATCATCAGCACGGAAACGAAGAAACCCATCGGCGCGGTCGCCGTCAGCATCGGCGGCTCGGACGCGCTTTATGGCGCGCAGCGCAAGCTCATCTATAATTCGCTCGCCGCGCTGATCGTGGTCTTGACCGTCACCGGCGTGCTTGTGACCGTCATCGCCCGGCATTTCCTGAAACCGGTCCCGGCGCTGGTGCAGGCGACGCTTCGGATCGCCCGCGAGGAAACGGATGTCGCCACGCCGTTTCAGGAGCGGCGGGACGAGATCGGCGACATGGCCACCGCCATCGAGACGTTGCGTGAGGCGGTTCTGGAACGCGGACGCCTGCGGCAGATTCGCGATATGGCGCAGCAGCTGGAACATATGGCCCATCACGATGCGCTGACCGGACTTCCAAACCGCGTGCTACTGATGAAGACACTGGAAAACCGTCTCGAACAGCTTGCCGCGTCAGGCCAGCCGTTCAATGTCATGCTGCTCGATCTGGACCGATTCAAGGCCGTCAATGACACACTCGGACACGCCGCCGGCGATTCCCTGCTGGTGGCGGTGGCCTCACGGATTTCCGCCGTGCTGGGTGAAAACGACATGGTAAGCCGTCTCGGCGGCGACGAATTCGCGATCATACAATCGGCAAATGGCGACTGCGAGAGCGATGCGGCGATGCTGGCCGCGCGGGTGGTCCATGCCGTCTCGCGCAGTTTCGGTCTCGAAGGCAGCGATATCAGCATCGATACCAGCATCGGCATCGCCTGCGCGCCGGGCCACGGCACATCCGCAACGCAGCTTCTGCAACATGCCGATCTCGGCCTTTACCGGGCGAAATCCATGGGCTGCGGCTATTTCGTCTTTTATGAGCCAGGCATGGACATGGCGGCGCAGCACAAGCATGCGCTGGAAATAGACATGAAATCCGCGCTCGAAAACCAGGAATTCGAGCTGCATTACCAGCCGGTTGTCAATCTGCAGAGCGGTCGCATCGTCGCTTATGAAGCGCTGGCCCGCTGGCGACACAGCAAGCTTGGCCTCATCGCACCGGACCGCTTCATCGCGCTTGCCGAAGAAAACAACTTCATCAAGCCGTTGGGCGAGTGGGTTCTGGCACAGGCCTGCAGGGATGCGATGACATGGCCCAAGGATATCAGGCTTGCCGTCAATCTATCCGCCGTTCAGCTCAGCAATGACGACATCGTACCGATAGTGGACCGGGCGCTTGAAACATCCGGCTTCCCGGCGGAACGGCTTGAACTGGAAGTGACGGAAACGGTCATGCTGGAGCGCGACAACAGCGCCCGAGCCCTGAAACTGCTGAAGGAAAGGGGCGTTCGCCTCGCGCTTGACGATTTCGGCACCGGTTATGCGGGGCTCAGCACGCTCACCCATGTCGCCTTCGACAAGATCAAGATCGACCGGGAATTCGTCTCCGGCCTGCCGTCCAATCCGATGTGTTCCGCCATCGTCAACACCGTCATCGACATGGCTGAACAGATCGGCCTGAAGGTCACCGCCGAGGGCGTTGAAAACAGGGAGCAGGTCGAAGCGCTCAAGCTTTCCGGCTGCGACGAAGCGCAGGGTTATTATTTTGCCGAGCCCGCGCCGCTTGCCCGCATTCTCAAGAACCGCGCCGTCATCACTCCGATCACGCAGGATGAATTCGGCGACATCGGTCGTCCGACACAGGAAACCTATTGCCCGCCACAAAAAGCCATTTGAGAAACCGGCCGCCGGCCCAGAGGACATAAAATGCGTCTTTCAGTATTTTGCCTTTTCCTCACATGCCTTGCTCCCATCACGCCTCTCCAGGCTGCCGGCGAAGGCAATACGCTCCAGCAGATCGCCAAAACCGCAAAGATCCGCATTGGCTATCGCGAAGCCGAACCGCCCTTTTCCTATCAATTGCCGAATGGGGAGGTTACCGGTTTCTCGACCGATCTTTGTCGGGCGATCAGCGAAGATATTCGCAGGAAGCTTAAGCTCGACAGGATCGAACTCGAATACGTCAAGGCGACGCCCGCGACCCGTTTCATCCTTGTCCGCGGCGGCCAGATCGACATTGAATGCGCGGCCACGACCAACAATAGCGAACGCCGCAAGATCGTGGATTTCTCCTATCCCAACTTCATGACCGCGACGCAGTTTCTCTCCCGCAAACAGGACAATCTGAAAAGCCTTGCCGATCTAGCCGGGCGGTCCGTTACATCCGCCTCCGGCACCGTCAATATCGAGCAGCTCAATGCCGTGAACCGGGCAAAGAACCTCAATATCTCTGTGATGCCGACGAAAACCAATGAGGAGGCCTTCGAACTCGTGGTTTCCGGCAAGGCCTCCGCCTTTGTCATGGATGGCATATTGCTCGCGGCGCTGGCGGCGACATCAGAGAATCCGGACCTCTATGCGCTTTCTGAGGAAACGCTGAGCGCGCCCGAACCCTATGGCCTGGTTTTCCGGCGCAACGACCCCGGTTTCAAGGCGGCGGTCAATGAAAGCCTTCGGCATATTTTCACCGGGCCGGTCATTCATGGCCTTTATGAAAAGTGGTTCACCAAGCCCATTCCCCCAAACGGCATGAACCTGAACCTGCCGATGGCCGCCTCTCTGAAACAGGCATACGAACATCCGAGCGAATACCAGGACTGAGAGCGCAAGCCGTCCACCCGTATCGATTTTCATGAGAATGTTTTGACAGATTATTTGGCTGGAGATGCGCGATGCAGAGATCGACACTATGGCTTATGCTCGTATTTTCAAGTCTTCTTCCCGCCCAGGCGGTGAGCGAGGACGCCCAACCGCCGACACTTGAAACCATTGCCAGAACCGGCACCATCAAGCTCGGTTACGCCGATCGCAATATTCCCTTTTCCTATCTCGGCGCCGGCCCGGAGCCTATCGGCTACAGCATCGAGCTATGCCTGAGAGTGGCGGATTCCATCAAGAAAAAGCTCGGCCTGCCGGAACTGAAGATCGAGTTCGTCAAGCGCACGCCCAGCAACCGCATCATGCTTCTCAATGACGGTACGATGGACATGGAATGCGTGGCGAGCACGAATACGGAAGAGCGGCGCAAGGCAGTGTGGTTCTCCTACAGCCACTTCATCACCGGCACCCGTTATGTGGCGCTGAAATCGAGCGGCCTGAACACCGTCGCCGATCTCGCCGGGCGAACGGTGGTGGTGACGACGGGAACCATCAACATAACCCAACTCAACGTGCTCAATCGCAAACTGGGGCTGAACGTCGCTGTTCTGCAAAATGACAGCACCGAGGGCAGTTTTGACATGGTAACGGAAAACCGTGCCTCGGCCTTCGTCATGGACGACATACTTCTGCGATCCTTCGTTGCCGAGACCGGCAAGCCGGAAGACTACGTCATCTCCGACGAATATCTTGCCCCGCCGCAGCCCTATGGCCTGATGCTCCGCCACGGCGATACCGGCTTCCGCGACGCCGTCAACGAAGCGCTCGGCCAAATCTATGAGAGCGGCGAAATCGATAAAATCTACGACAAATGGTTCAACGCGCCGATTCCGCCAAACGGAATCAACCTGAAGCGCCCGCTGCCCGGCGATCTGGCGGAGGCATTTCGAAAACCCGTCGATACGACAGCGGAATAAAAACGCCGCCCGGTGGCGGGCGGCGTTTTTTCAAGACGTATCTTACGCGGCGCGCAGATCGGCACCCAGAGGAATCTCGACATCGATCTCCAAGATGGAGACATGCTCGTCGCGATCCATCTTCACATGCACGCGATCATTGTCGATCTGCACATGTTTGGCGATGACGCCGAGAATTTCTTCCCTGAGGATGGCGACCAGATCTGAGCCCGAGGATGCCCTTTCGTGGGCGAGCAGCACCTGCAGGCGTTCGCGCGCAAGCGGTGCCGACTTCTGTTTGCGGAAAAGACTGAAGATGCTCATGCAGCCCTCCTTGCGAAGATTTTGGAGAAGATGCCACGCTTCTCGCCCGGAATGACCACCGGAATATCCTCACCGGACAGGCGGCGGGCGGCGTCGAAATAAGCCATGGCCGGCGCGCAGCGGGCATCGGCCAGCGTAACAGGCGCACCGACGTTCGAGGCCCGCAGCACATCCGTGCTTTCGGGAATGATGCCGAGCAGCGGAATGGAAAGGATTTCCAGAACGTCGTCGACCTTCAGCATGTCGCCACGCTCGGCGCGGGAAGCGTCGTAACGCGTCAGAAGCAGATGCTTCTCCATGCGCTCACCGCGCTCCGCCTTCAGCGTCTTGGAATCCAGCAGACCGATGATGCGGTCGCTGTCGCGCACCGAGGAGACTTCCGGATTGGTGACGACAACGGCCACATCCGCATGGCGCATGGCCAGCGTCGCGCCGCGTTCGATGCCTGCGGGGCTGTCGCAGATCACCCAGTCGAAGTGCTTCTTCAGCTCGTTGATGACCCATTCGACACCTTCCGGCGTCAGATTGTCCTTGTCGCGCGTCTGCGAGGCAGGCAGCAGGAACAGCGTCTCGAGGCGCTTGTCGCGGATCAGCGCCTGCGTCAGCTTGGCATCGCCCTGGATGACGTTGACGAGATCGTAAACCACGCGGCGTTCAGCACCCATGACGAGATCGAGGTTGCGCAGGCCGACATCGAAATCGACGACCACGACCTTCTCCTTGTTCTGCGCCAGTGCGGCGCCAAGCGCTGCGGTCGAGGTGGTCTTTCCCACCCCGCCCTTGCCGGAAGTTACAACGACTACCTTCCCCATATGGCTCTCCTGTTCCTGTGTTGTTTCTCTGTTATCAGCCGAGCTTTGCGGCCTTGATCGTATCGTTTTCCAGCCAGAGCTGAACGGGCTGGCCGCGCAGCTTGTCGTCAATGTCCTCGGCCACCTTGTAGACGCCGTCGATGGCCAGAAGCTCCGCTTCGAGCTTGCGGCAGAAGATGCGCGCCGAAACATTGCCGAGCGAACCGGCCATGGCGCGACCGCGCAGGGCGCCGTAAATATGCACCGAACCGCCGGCGATGATTTCCGCCCCCGAGGCGACCGAACCGATGACGGTCACGTCACCCTCGGGAAACATGATCGACTGGCCGGAGCGAACCGGCTCGTTGATGACCAGCGACGGCACGACGGCCCTGACCTCACCGGCAGTGCGCGGCTTTTCCTCCGGCAACTCGGCAGCGATGGCGACCGGCTCAACCTCGACATCGGAAGCGGGCTTTCCGCCCTTCAGCGACGGCGGCATGCCCGGCTCGATCATCGAGGGGCGAACGCCCTCGATACCCATGATGCCGACATTGCGCTCCGTCAGCGCCGCCAGCAGCTCCTTCAGCCCCGCCTTGTCAAGCGACAGCTCCGACACATCCAGAACCACCGGACGCGACAGGAAGAAGCCCGCCGAACGGGCGGCGAGATCATCAAGCCTTTCCAGCCATTGATCGACCGGAGATTCGGGGGACAGGACGACTGCGAGGAAGGAGCGGCCTTTGATACGGATCGAACGCTGGTCTGTTAGCACTTTGGTCATCTTGGTAAACAAATCGTTGACAATTAGGTACCTCGAATATGGTTAACAAATGGTTAACGCCACCCCTGAAGCGGCGGATTCGTTAAGAAAATTCCGCTCCGAAAAACTTCATGCGAAACATTCAAAATCCATCGTTACCTTTTGATTTAACGCGTTTCCGGCACTTGTGAAAACTCACGATAGCAGCTCATCCTTGCTGCAACCTGACGCCGGGCATCGCGAGATGGGCACACATGTCCCCTACCCCAACCCGGCGAGTCGCGGAACACGCGAACGTCCGATTCCGGGACAATATCCGCCTTCGGCCAGATGATCGCATTATGCCTTCAAGGTAGAAAAGCGATTCCGTTATCTCCGGCGATGCTGTAGAGACAGGCGTCCCGACAGCTTCAACGGAAGAATGAGATGCACAGCAAAGTCCCGCCGCAGAACCAGATATTTTCGCAAGACTATGCGGCCTTCCTGTTCGACATGGATGGAACATTGCTCAACTCGATTGCGGTGGTGGAGCGGGTCTGGCGCGAATGGGCCGTGGACAACGGCATAGAGCCGAACGCTTTCCTGCAGCGCATCCATGGCATGCGCGCGTCGGAAGTGGTGCGCCGCGAAGCCGTTCCCGGTCTGGATGTCGCGGAACAGGCGGCGATGCTGCTGCAGAAGGAAATGGACGATGTCGACGGCATCCTCCAGATTCCCGAGGCTGCCGCATTTCTCGAAAAATTGCCGGCCGGCAAATGGGCAATCGTCACCTCCGCCGCCCGCGCGCTCGCCGAGCGCCGACTGGCGGCCGCAGGCCTCACCCCGCCTGCGGTGATGATCTGCGCCGAGGACGTGGTGAACGGCAAGCCCGATCCGGAAGGATATAAAAAGGCGGCGGAAAAGCTCGGCGTCGCGCCTGAAAACTGCGTCGTCTTCGAGGACGCCCCCGCCGGAATTCAGGCCGGGGAAAGCATGGGCGCCACCGTGGTCGTCATCAACGCCACCCACTCCCATCTCATCGAAACGCCGCATCTTTCCATAGGCGGATATGGTGAGCTGGATGTCGTCATCGGCGAGAACGGCGCCCTGAGGCTCGCAGGTGGCAGGGGCTGAAAAGCCGATCTTTCTATCCGCTAACAAGCCATCCCACCCGGCGTCATCCTCGGCCTGTCCCGAGGATCTAACCACCTATCGTAAAACTGACCGGTAGCAGATG
>NZ_JAVAYA010000025.1:0-63048 GCF_041954855.1 Agrobacterium sp. LR_9 | reverse complement strand
GCGAGCATGACGTCGAGAGTAGGTAGCGGCTGGCAGCGATCTGGTGACGATAGCGCTCCGGCCACGGTCTTTTCCCCTTAAGCAGCCCGCCCATATTCCGCCTGCCGCCGGCTGGCCGTGGCGAGCTGGAACTGCGCGAGCAACTCGTTGAGCGCCGCCGCTTCCGAGGCGAGGCCATGACTTGCTGCCGTCTGTTCCTCGACCATGGCGGCATTTTGCTGCGTGCCCTGATCGATGGTATTGATGGCGGTGTTAATTTCCTGAAGACCTGTCGACTGTTCGCGCGATGCGGTGACGATCGCGTCGATATGGCGGTTGATCTCCTGCACTTCGCGGACGATGGTTTCCAGCGCCTTGCCGGCATTGCCGACGAGTTCGACGCCGGACTGCACCTGCGATGTCGAGGCGTTGATCAGCGTCTTGATCTCCTTTGCCGCATTGGCTGAGCGCTGGGCAAGCTCGCGCACTTCCTGGGCGACGACGGCAAAACCCTTGCCGGCCTCACCGGCGCGGGCGGCTTCAACACCTGCATTCAGCGCGAGCAGGTTGGTCTGGAAGGCGATTTCGTCGATCACGCCGATGATGTTGCTGATCTCGGACGATGATTTTTCGATGCCTTCCATGGCGCGCACGGCATCTTCCACAATGACGCCGGATTGTTCGGCATTGCCGCGGGCGCGGTCGACCAGACGGCCGACTTCTTCGGCGCGACGGGCGGAATCCTTCACTGTCGTGGTGATTTCCTCGAGTGCTGCTGCCGTCTCCTCAACGGAGGCCGCCTGCTGTTCGGTGCGTCGCGCCAGATCATCGGCCGACTGGCGGATTTCACCCGCACCCGCATCGATTGCGAGGGCGTTCTGGCCGACGGTGCTGAGGGCTGCGTTCAGCTTGGCGACCGAATTGTTGAAATCGTTGCGCAGGCGGTCGATACGGGCCACGAAAGGCGTGTCGATGCGATAATTGAGATCGCCGTCCGAAAGATGCGCCAGGCCCCGGGCAAGTGAATCGACTGCGAACTGGATATCCGCCGCGTCTTTTGCTGCCGTTCTTTCACGCTCGTTGCGCTCCTGTTCGGAGAGCGTACGGTTCTGTTCGGCGTCGCCTTCAAGGCGCAGGCGCTCCATGGCGTTCGAACGGAACACGGCAACGGCTGCGGCCATGGAGCCGATCTGGTCGGTGCGCTCCTGACCGGGAATGGCGACATCGAGGTTGCCGGCGGCAAGGCCTTCCATGGCGGACGTCATCTGCGTGACGGGGCGGACGATGAAGCGGGAAAGGACGGTTGCGAGAAGTCCGATCATGATCGTCGCTGCGAGGATCGTGGCGATGGTTGCCGCGAGCCGGAACTGGCCGATTGCGCTGTAGGCAACATCGGAATCGACGACAAAGCCGAGATACCAGTCGACCGAGGGCAGGCCGGCGACCGGAATGAAGCTGGTGATCTTGCCCTTGCCGTCGATCTCAGTCTGGGAGATCGCGGAGGAAATCGCTGGCGTGTTGACCTTGAAGAGATCGGCCATCGGCTTGTCGACGAATTTTGGGTCGGGATGGATGAGGATCTTGCCATCCTTGCTGACGAGGAATGCATATCCATCTGCGCCAGCATCCACCGACTTGATCATCTTCACCAGCGAGTCCAGCGAGAAGTCACTGCCTGTCACGCCAGCAAGCTTGCCATCGATGGAAACGGGTATGGCGGCGGTGATGATGAGGCCGCCGGTCGATGCATCATTGTAGGGTTCGGTTAGAACCGTCTTGCCGGCCTTGACCGCATCCAGATACCACGGGCGCTTGCGCGGATCGTAACCTTCAGGCAGCGGCGTTTTCGGGAAGGTGGTGAAGCTGCCGGTGTCGGCATTGCCGAAATAGGTCGACATGAACTGTGCCGTCAGCACGTCGTTTTCCAGAAAATGCAGCTTTGCTTCGTCATCCGGAAGCTTGGCCAGCGTCTTTGCCACCGTTTCGGTCAGCATGATGCGGCCATTCAGCCAGTTGGCGATGCTTTGCGCCGCCTGTTTGCCGGATGAATCGATGTTTTCCGCCACCGCTTCCGTCGTGACGCGATGCTGAAGGCTGTCGATGTAAAAAGAGAAGCCGGCAAAGGCGGCGACGACAAGTGATGACGCAGCAACGAGAATGCGCGTCATGAGATTGGTTTTTTTAGGCAAGCTACACGTCCTTGAAACCGGGTGAATCCGTTCGGCTCATCTAGGGAAATGGTGGGGAGAGACATGCCTTAAAGGCGGGAATATTCTGCGTCATGCAGCTTTTGGTTTAGAAGAACTACGCAATATTCTAATAAGTAAATTGAAATGGTAAAATTCGGCTAAATTTGCCTTTCGTCACTGGATGTAGGCCAAAGGGCGCGTCGGATTGCCGTTTTGCGTAAATTTTGATCATCGATCTGCAAAGGTTGCGTGCAGGAGGGGAATATTTTATTCATCACCGTGCTGCCGTTGCGCAATTCGCGGGCAATGGCCAAAGTTCAGGTGAATTACAATGTCTTCGTCGGTTGTTGCAGAAACCGTTCCGTCTGGATCGGGGTCGTGGTTTTCGCATTTCAAGGCTACGCTTGTGCTGGGAATTCCGCTTATCGGCGCGCAGCTCGCGCAGCTTGGCATCCATACCACTGATATGGTCATCGTCGGCCAGCTTGGCGCCGAAAAGCTGGCGGCCATGGTGCTGGCCGGACAGTTCTTTTTCGTCGTCTTCATTTTCGGCTCCGGCTTTTCCGTCGCTGTTGTACCAATGGTAGCGCAGGCTTACGGGCAGGGTGACGCGACATCCGCGCGCCGCTCGCTGCGCATGGGCATGTGGGTGGCAATCGCCTATTGGCTGCTTGCATTGCCGATTTTCATCAATGCCGAGCGCATTCTCATTTCTCTTGGGCAGAACCCCAATGTGGCGGCGCTGACCGGCCATTATCTCGCCATCGCGAAATTCGGCCTTTTGCCGGCGCTGCTGTTTTATGTCCTGCGCGGGCTTGTCAGCGCCATCGGGCGCGCCGGCATCATTCTTTATGTCACCATCATCATGCTGGTGATGAACGGTGTGCTGGCCTATGCACTGGTGTTCGGCCATTTCGGATTGCCCGCCATGGGCATGAACGGTGCTGCCGTGGTTGCCGTCATCGTCAATGCCTTCAGTTTCATTTTCATTGTCGTCTATGTGCAGACGCGTGAGGAAACGAAGAGATACGAGCTGTTCGTGCGCTTCTGGCGGCCGGACTGGCATGCGCTCTTCGAAGTGCTGCGCCTCGGTCTGCCGATTAGCATCACCATTCTTGCCGAAGTGACGCTGTTCGCCGCCGCTTCGATCCTGATGGGGCAGATCGGCACCGTCCAGCTTGCGGCGCACGGCATCGCCCTGCAGCTCGCCTCCATCGCCTTCATGATTCCGCTTGGTCTTTCCCAGGCGGCGACGGTTCGTGTGGGCGTGGCGCGGGGGCAGGGGGATTTCAGAAATCTGATCCGTGCCTCGATCATGATTTACGCCATCGCCTGCGGCATCGCCATTTGTGGCGGCATCCTGTTTGCGGCGGTGCCGGAATTTCTGGCGAAGTGGTTCCTCGATCCGAAATTGCCTGAGGCCGCCGAGGTGCTCGCTTATGCCAGCAGCCTTGTGGTGATTGCCGGCATCTTCCAGCTTGTCGATGGCATTCAGGCGGTCACAGCAGGCCTGCTGCGCGGGTTGAAGGATGCGCGCATTCCGGCGATGCTGGCGCTGATTTCCTATTGGCCAATTGGGCTGGCGCTTGCCTGGACCATGGCTTTTCCGCTCGGTTTCGGCGGGCGCGGTGTCTGGTTCGGCTTTGTGATCGGTCTTTCGACAGCCGCCGTTCTTCTCACCATCCGCTTCGTGCTGCTTGTGAAGCGTGAAATGCAAACGGCCCGCTGAGAAGCGGGCCGCATGTAACGTCCGGATTGAAAAAGTATCAGCGCTCCGCGAGCGCTGCCTCGCCCTTCTTTTCACGCAGCAGGTTGACGAAGCGGCGGAAGAGATAGTGGCTGTCCTGCGGGCCTGGCGATGCTTCCGGGTGATGCTGGACAGAGAAGACCGGCTTGCCGGTGATGCGCAGGCCGCAATTGGTGCCATCGAACAGCGAGATATGGGTCTCTTCGACGCCCTCGGGCAGCGACTTGGTATCCACCGCAAAGCCGTGGTTCATCGAGACGATTTCCACCTTGCCGGTCGTGAAGTCCTTGACCGGATGGTTCGCGCCGTGGTGGCCCTGATGCATCTTCTCCGTCTTTGCGCCAACGGCAAGGCCGAGCATCTGGTGACCGAGGCAGATGCCGAAGATCGGCAGCTCGCTCTTGATGAGGTTCTGGATAACCGGCACGGCATATTCGCCCGTCGCGGCCGGGTCTCCCGGGCCGTTGGACAGGAACACGCCATCCGGCTTCAGCGCCAAAATGTCTTCGGCCGACGTTTGGGCCGGAACGACCGTGACCTTGCAATCCAGACCGGCAAAGAGGCGCAGGATGTTGCGCTTCACACCGAAATCCACGCAGACGACGTGATATTTCGCATCGGCTTCACCGAGCGTGCCGTAACCCTTGTTCCAGACCCAAGGCGTTTCCGTCCAGGTGGAGGACTGGCCGGAGGTGGCTTCGATGGCGAGGTCGAGGCCGACGAGGCCGCTCCATGCCTTGGCTTCCGCCTTCAGCGCTTCGATGTCGAAGACGCCGTTCGGGTCATGGGCGATCACCGCGTTCGGCGCGCCGTTTTCGCGGATCCACGCGGTGAGCGCGCGGGTGTCGATGCCGCAAAGGCCGATGACGCCGCGGGCCTTCAGCCAGGCATCAAGGTGCTTGACGGCGCGGAAGTTCGACGGATCGGTGATATCGGCCTTGAAGATGACGCCGACCGCGCCGCGACGGGCGGCGGGTGTCAGGTCTTCAATGTCTTCCTCATTGGTGCCGACATTGCCGATATGCGGGAAGGTGAAGGTGACGATCTGGCCGAGATAGGAAGGATCGGTCAGGATTTCCTCGTAACCCGTCAGCGCCGTGTTGAAGCAGACTTCGGCCTGAACCTTGCCGGTTGCGCCGATGCCCGTTCCTTCAATCACCGTGCCATCGGCAAGAACAAGCATTGCGGTCGGTTTGCGGGTAGTCCAGGGCGCTGTCTCGGTCATCTCGTTCCGTTTCTGCCGCTTCGCACCCCGCCTCTTGAAAGGCAGGGGGTAAGGGGCCATTTTTGTCGCAGGCTTCGTGACATAAAGGGGCGCGCGATAAAGCTCGCGTTCCGACCCTTCGTTAAAATCTCGTGCAGGTGCCGGAAAATAACGAAAGCAGCCCCAGCGGTCAACCGCAGGGCCAAGATTTACGTGGAATTAAACCACCGTATTTTCAAGGTCTTATGCATTTGATTTGCTTGAGCGTGTCTGCTCGTTTATGTCGTTTCGCAAAATGAGGTGGAAAGTTTCCGTATCGAGAAGCTGCGGAAAGCGCTTTCCCAAGGAGAAGAAAAATGATGCGCGACACGTTCGCAAACGCTTTGAAGGACGCATTGAAGGCTCGTGATGCACGCCGCACCTCGACCGTGCGCCTCATCCAGACCGCCATCAAGGATCGCGATATCGCCAATCGCGGCGTGGGCAAAGACCCCGTCAGCGATGAGGACATCATGCAGATCCTGACCAAGATGGTGAAGCAGCGGGAGGAATCCGCCAATATCTATGAAGGCGCCGGCCGCCCCGAGCTTGCCGCTCAGGAGCGCGAGGAAATCGTCATCATCAAGGAATTCATGCCGGAAGAAATCCCGGCCGAGAAGGTGCGCGAACTCTGCCAGGCCGTCATCACTGAGACCGGCGCGTCCGGCCTGCGCGACATGGGCAAGTGCATGAATGCGCTGAAGGAGCGTTATCCCGGCCAGATCGACTTCGCCAAGGCTTCCGGCGTCGTCAAGGATTTGCTGAAGTAAGTTCGGGCATCCTTAAAAAGTAAAGGCAGGGCAGATGTGGGCTGCCCTGCCTTTTTTCTGTCGACGAAAACGCATTCCGGCGGATCAAAATGCGGTCCTTCACAGGCTTTTTTCGGGGGACGTGCCTGCGGGCGTCGGCAGATTATACGGAGGTCAATTGCTGCCTTCGCTGATGTTTTTACATCGCCGCCGCGGCCGGCTCAAATTACAAAAACATAATTTTTGGTGATGCTGCGGTGCCATAAATTTGCCCGAAGCGGGCGCAATGGCGATGTGATTTCGCCGTCGTGGCCTGTGAATATCGGGTATTCCTGTTCTTTAAGTTTTGTGCTGGCCTCTTTCCGCGCATATATGAAAGACTGGCCTCGAATAGGTAACCCATGCGCTTTTCCAACTCTTTCCTTGATGAGATACGCGACCGCGTGCACATTTCCGATGTGATCGGCCGACGTGTGTCCTGGGACAAGAAGAAGACCAATACGTCGCGCGGGGATTATTGGGCCTGCTGCCCGTTCCATGGTGAGAAAAGCCCGAGCTTCCACTGCGAGGACCGCAAGGGGCGGTATCATTGCTTCGGTTGCGGCGTTTCCGGCGATCACTTCCGCTTTCTGACCGAGCTTGAGGGCCTGAGTTTTCCGGAGGCTGTGCAGCAGATTGCCGATATGGCCGGCATTTCCATGCCGCAGCCCGATCCGCAGGCGGAAAAGCGCGAGCGCGAGCGCACTTCGCTTCAGGACGTCATGGAAATGGCGACGCTGTTCTTTCAGGACCAGTTGCAGACCGCTCTCGGTGCGCGGGCGCGGGCTTACCTGCGCGATCGCGGGTTGACCGGGCGCACCATCGAGACTTTCCGGCTGGGTTATGCGCCCGATAGCCGCAATGCGCTGAAAGAGCATCTGGCGAGCAAGGGCGTGACGAAGGAACAGATGGAGGCCTGCGGGCTGGTGGTGCATGAGAATGTGCCGGTCTCCTACGACCGCTTCCGCGACCGCATCATGTTCCCGATCCTGTCTTCGCGGGAAAAGGTGATCGCTTTCGGCGGCCGCGCCATGGCCGCGGATGCGGTGGCGAAATATCTGAACTCCAACGAAACAGAGCTCTTTCACAAGGGCAATGTTCTCTACAATTTCGCCCGCGCCCGGCGCGCCTCGCAGGCGGCCGGCGGTTCGGTCATCGCCGTCGAAGGTTATATGGATGTCATCGCGCTCTATCAGGCGGGTGTGGAAAATGCCGTCGCGCCGCTCGGCACGGCGCTGACCGAAAGCCAGCTCGATCTCCTCTGGAAAATGTCGCCGCAGCCGATCCTCTGCTTCGATGGCGATGGCGCTGGCATTCGCGCCGCCAACCGTGCGGCCGACCTTGCCTTGCCGCATATCAAGCCGGATCGTTCCGTCAGCTTCGCGCTTTTGCCCGATGGCAAGGATCCAGACGATCTCGTGCGGCTGGAGGGACGCGCGCCTTTCGACCGGGTGCTGTCTGAAGCCAAGCCGCTGGCCGCGATGATCTGGAGCCGCGAGACCTCCGGCGTCACTTTCGATACACCGGAAAAACGCGCGCAGCTTGAAAGCCGGTTGCGGCAGATCGTGGCCGTTATCGGCGACGAGACAGTGCGCCGTTTTTACCAGCAGGATATGCGCGACAGGCTGAACGGCTTTTTCCAGCCGCGTTTTCAGCAGGGCGGGGCTCAGAACGGCAATTTTCGCCGCAACGGCGCGCAGCCCGCGGGACGCGGCTTCCAGCGCAATGCGCCGGGGCGGGGCGGGGCGATGGCCGCGCCGGCCAGCAGCATTTCCGACCGGCTTGCGCAGTCTGGCCTTGTCAGGGGCTATCAGACAAAGCCTTCGCTCCGGGAAAGCGTTCTTGCCATCACCATCGTCAACCATCCCGAATTGCTGCTCGAGGAATATGACGAGATCGCCGCTATCGACTACGAAAACCGCGATTTGCAGCGCCTGTGGTCGACGGTGCTGACCTATGCGGCGGAAAGTGCGGCGGAGATTTCGCGGGCAGGGCTGATCGAGCGCCTGTCACAGCAGGGTTTCGAGGTGCTTTTGAAGGCCATGGACCAGCAGGTGCGCAATGCCCGCCTGTGGACGGCGACGGAGCAGGCGGCGATGGAGGATGCGCGCGAGGGTTATGTGCAGGCCCTTTCCCTGCATAAGAGGACGAAATCCCTGCTCTGGCAGAAAAAGGAACTGGAGCGGGAAATCGCCGAGGCGACGGATGACGAACGCGGTACATTGCTGGTGCGGGCGCTGGCCGAAGTGCAGCTGGAAATCGGCCGTATGGAAAATCAGGAGGCGATCATCGATGGTTTCGGGGTCATGTCCGGCCGGGTGAAGGGGCCGGCCGTCGGCCATGGCTGAGGGCGGGCGACAGAATTGAAAGGTGTTTGGGGTTGCCTTTTGCGGCAGGCGTCCTAAATAGGGGATAGTCTGGTGATAATCCGCAAAATGCGGCTCTTTTTAAGAATTTCCTTGGCTGTCTCGCCCTCAAAGGCTTGACGGGGCGGGAAATAGCGGGAATCACCATTTCAGGAAAAGTAAGGTGGAATGAGCCTTGGCGGATAGAAATTGCATGAGCAAGCATTTCCGGGTGCACTGTCTTTGCATTCTGCCTGAGGCTGCCGTGGTTAATCGGCAATTAAAGATCACTCCGTTAGGTGTCTGACAGTGATTCGCGGCAATGCGCCGGATGCTCAAGGGGCGGACGGCGATGCTGCGGAACAGGTGTTAGCGTCAGGGAAAGCGACGAGATAGATGGCAACCAAAGTCAAAGAAAACGAAGAAGCAGAAAACGAACGCGACGGTGCGACGGACGGCCCGCTTCTCGACCTTTCGGATGACGCGGTCAAGAAAATGATCAAGGCCGCCAAGAAGCGCGGCTATGTGACGATGGACGAGCTGAATTCCGTCCTGCCGTCTGAAGAGGTGACCTCCGAGCAGATCGAGGACACGATGGCGATGCTGTCCGATATGGGCATCAACGTGATCGAGGACGAGGACGCCGAGGAAGCCGCCAGCAGCGACGACGACAGCGATTCCGATAGCGACGATTCCGAGGGCGGGGAACTTGCCCCTTCCGGCGGCACCGCGCTTGCGACCGCCAAGAAGAAAGAACCGACCGACCGTACCGACGACCCGGTGCGCATGTATCTGCGCGAAATGGGTTCCGTGGAGCTTCTGTCGCGCGAAGGCGAAATCGCCATCGCCAAGCGTATCGAGGCCGGCCGCGAAACGATGATTTCGGGCCTGTGCGAAAGCCCGCTGACGTTCCAGGCGCTGATCATCTGGCGCGACGAACTCAACGAAGGCACGACGCTGCTGCGTGAGATCATCGATCTCGAAACCACCTATTCCGGTCCGGAAGCCAAGGCGGCTCCCCAGTTCCAGAGCCCGGAAAAGATCGAAGCGGACCGCAAGGCCGCTGAAGAGAAGGAAAAGACCCGCAAGCTGCGTGCGCCGACCGGCGACGAGGATGTGACGGATGTGGGCGGCGATGGCCTTCCGCCGGAAGAGGAAGAAGAGGACGACGACGAGTCCAATCTTTCGCTTGCCGCGATGGAAGCCGAACTGCGTCCGCAGGTCATGGAAACGCTCGACACCATCGCTGACACCTACAAGAAGCTGCGCAAGCTTCAGGATCAGCAGGTTGAAGCGCGTCTTGCCTGCACCGGCACCCTGTCTTCCGGTCAGGAGCGTCGTTACAAGGAACTGAAAGATCAGCTAATCACGGCCGTCAAGTCGCTGTCGCTGAACCAGAACCGTATCGACAGCCTTGTCGAGCAGCTCTACGACATTTCCAAGCGCCTGATGCAGAACGAAGGCCGGCTGCTGCGCCTTGCCGAGTCCTATGGCGTCAAGCGCGACAGCTTCCTTGAGCAGTATCACGGTGCGGAACTCGATCCGAACTGGATGAAGTCGATTGCCAATCTGGCCGCGCGCGGCTGGAAGGAATTCGCCCGCGAGGAAAGCAACACGATCCGGGAAATCCGTCAGGAAATCCAGAACCTCTCCACGGAAACCGGCATTTCCATCGCCGAATTCCGCCGCATCGTTTCGATGGTGCAGAAGGGTGAGCGCGAAGCGCGCATCGCCAAGAAGGAGATGGTCGAGGCCAACCTGCGTCTGGTGATCTCGATTGCGAAGAAATACACCAACCGTGGTCTGCAGTTCCTCGATCTCATTCAGGAAGGCAATATCGGCTTGATGAAGGCGGTCGACAAGTTCGAATACCGTCGCGGTTACAAGTTCTCGACCTATGCGACCTGGTGGATCAGGCAGGCGATCACCCGTTCGATTGCCGACCAGGCCCGCACGATCCGTATTCCGGTGCATATGATCGAAACGATCAACAAGATCGTTCGCACCTCGCGCCAGATGCTGCACGAGATCGGGCGCGAGCCGACCCCGGAAGAGCTGGCCGAAAAGCTCGCCATGCCGCTGGAAAAGGTGCGCAAGGTTCTGAAGATCGCCAAGGAGCCGATTTCGCTCGAAACCCCCGTGGGCGACGAAGAGGATTCGCATCTCGGTGACTTCATCGAGGACAAGAACGCGTTGCTGCCTATTGACGCCGCCATTCAGGCGAACCTGCGCGAGACGACCACCCGCGTATTGGCCTCGCTGACGCCGCGTGAAGAACGCGTTCTGCGCATGCGCTTCGGCATCGGCATGAACACGGACCATACGCTGGAAGAAGTCGGCCAGCAGTTCTCGGTCACGCGCGAACGTATCCGCCAGATCGAGGCGAAGGCGCTGCGCAAGCTGAAGCATCCGAGCCGCTCCAGAAAGCTGCGCAGCTTCCTCGACAGCTAAGCGTTCCGCTTCCTTTAAAATTGAACCCGGTCAGTCAGCGCTGGCCGGGTTTTTTGTTTCCCGCACTGGCGAACTCTGCGACAAGCCTTATGTGTGAAAACAGGCATTCCGCTTTTGCTGGATAAGCCCGGGTTCGATTTGGTTCGATGAGATGCAACAGATTTCGGCAGGCAAATGGCGGAGGGGAGGATGGGCTGTGCCCGTCTCCGTGCTGCTGCATCTTGCCGTCGTCGCGCTTTTCTTTTTCGAGCTGCCGGAGCGGATAGCCGAGCCGCAGGAGCCGGAAAGCATCAGCGTCGATCTGGTGCCGCCGCCTGAGGAGAAAAAGGCGGAAGAGGCCCCGCCGCCGGGTGAAGAGAACGCGAAAGAGGAAAAGCCGCAACCCCCACCGCCGCCCGCTCCTCCAGCGAAAGAGGCAAAACCTTTGCCGCCGCCGCAGGCGACGTTGCCGGCCATCGCCATGAGGCCCGAGGAAGCGCAGGCGGACCCCGAGGACAAGCCGGGCAAGACGGAGGAAGCGGAAAAGACCGAGCCTTCCGCGGAGCCTGCAAGCCAGCCTGAAAAAACGGCTGAGGAAAAGCCCGCAGCTCCTGCCGCCAACAGCGATCTTCAGGCTTCCGCCGCACAGGGGGAGATCACGGTTTCACCCGTGAAGGAAGAAGCGCAGCCCGATCAGCCGCCAGTGCCGCAGGCCAAGCCGACTGAGGAAAAGCCGGCGGAAGTGACGGAAAAGAAGCCCGCGAAACTTCCGGCGGCCAAAAACCTCCTGTCTTCGTCGATGCTGTCACCGGCCCAGAGACGCCAGATGTTTGGCGATTTGCCACCGCGTCGCCGCGTCGTTCAGCTTTGCAGCACTGAAGCTCTGGCCCAGATTCAGGGCGCGGGATTTGCCGCCAGGGGCATGATCCCCTATTCGGACACGGGCGGCAGGATTTCCGGTAATTCGATCGATGCTTCCGGCGGCGCGTTCAACACGGGCAGTGGCTGGCATGACGTCTCGTTCCAGTGCGAAGTCGATCTGGAAAATTACACGGTGACGGAGTTCCGGTTTAAAATCGGAAATGAGGTCAGCCCGGAAGACGCGAAAAAGCGGGGCTTTACGAGATTTCAGTGAGGGCGGGTTTTCCCAATCATTAGTCTCCTAAACCCGCTCCGCATCCCCCACCAGCAGCCCAATGCCCGCCATCAGCGCATCCTCATCATAGGGCTTCCTGATCACCGGCACGGTGCCGAATTCATCCGGCACCATGCTGCCATCCGCATAACCGGTGGCGAAGAGGAAGGGGATGCCGCGGCGGTGGAGTTCCCGGGCGACGGGGATCGATGTATCGGAGCCGAGATTGATGTCGAGAATGGCGACATCCGGCACATAGGTCTTCAGCTTTTCAATCGCCATTGCCGACGAGGTTGCCGTTTCGATTGCCTTGATGCCGTTGTCTTCCAGCATGTTCTCGACATCCATGGCGATCAGCATCTGGTCTTCGACGAGTAATACTTTCAACGGCTCCTCCCGGTTATAGCGCCTGGGCTGTGGCGCGGTTTCATCTTCGGTTTGCGTGTCGGCGACTGCCATGGCCGAAGAAACGTGACGGGAGGGCAGGAGAATTTCCGCCTCCAGCCCATCGGGCAAATAGCGTATCGTGCTGCGCCCGCCGAGATCGTATGGGATGCTGCGGCTGATGAGTGCGGTGCCGAAGCCCGCGCGTGATGGCGGGGGCAGTTTGGTGGGCAGGATTTCGCGCCACTCAATCTCGCAATCGCGGTTCTCGTCGATGGTCCAGCGCACATGTAATTGCCCGCCATTTTGCGAAAGCGCACCGTATTTGGCGGCGTTCGTGGCCAGCTCATGCAGAACAAGAGCCATGACGGAGAAAGCGCGCGAATCGAGTGTGACTTGCGGGCCGGTCAATTTCACAACGGTTTCCGGTGAGCGATGCGGCGACAGCTCGGCATCCAGAAGATCGCGAAGCGCGCCGCCGCCTTCACCGCGAATGATCTGGTCATGGGCAAAGGACAATGCCTGAATGCGGCCCTTCAGGGCGGTCACATATTCCTGCAGGGTCTTGCCCTCCTGCGAGGGATTGCCGACCAGCGATTTGATGATGGCCAGAACATTCTTGACGCGGTGATTAAGCTCCTCGTTCAGCATGCGCTGGCGCACTTCCGCGCGCTCCCTTTCGCCCGCCATCAGCTCGCTGTGATGGAATGCGACCTCGACCAGCGCAATCCTCGCCGCTTCGGCGATTTCCCGGTCGTCTTCCGACCAGGGCTGAGCCTGCCAGCGCACCGTCTCTTTCCAGATTGCAAAGCTTTTGCGCGGCGTGAGACGATCCCCCATCGGACCGGTTTCATAGGATTTTTCCGGATTGCCTGCCCAGTTCAGGTTCTGCACGATCTCCTTGCGGAAAAACAGAAGATAGTCGTTCTTCACCTGCGAGAGTGGAATGGCGAGCATTCCGGCTGCGGTGCCGGCATAGATTTCCGCCTCCGGTATGGCCTGCGACAGCGCGTGCGTTGCCCAGACCCTGCCTTCTGAAGCCGAGGCAACAAAGCGCGCCAGCCTTGGAATGGCGTCATGCGGTGGCGTTGCACCCTGGCCGTGCCAGTTGTTTCCCACCCATAGGCCGACGCCATCGCAGGGCATCAGATCGGCAAAATCCTGAAAGCTGTCGATCAGCAGTTCTTCGATGTTGGCGTGATGGGCGGCAAGCCGAAGGAAGCGGTCGAGCGCGGCGTGGGCGTGGTTGACGGTATCGAGCCGGCGTTTCTGTTTCAGGACCTGCAGGTGCATGGAGAAAAATTCTCCGAACATTTCCGCGGCGATCCGGACCGGCATGGTCAGCACGCGTGGGGAATAGTGATGACAGGCGATCAGGCCCCAGAGCGCACCGTCGACAATTACCGAAATCGACATGGAAGCGCCGACCCCCATGTTGCGAAGATATTCGCAATGGATGGGCGAGACGCTGCGCAGATGGGCAAAGGACATATCGAGAGGTTCGCCCGATGCGTCGAGTGCCGGAAGGACGGAGACCCGGGCGCCGCTGGCATCGGAGATGATGCGTAGTGTGTTCTTGAGATAGAGCGCGCGGGCCTGCTGGGGTATGTCGCTGGCGGGGAAATATTGACCGAGAAAGCTTTCCAGCTCCGGCTGCTTCGCTTCCGACACGACCTTGCCGGCGCCGTCTTCCTCGAAACGATAGATCATCACCCGGTCGTAACCGAGCGTCGCCTTTATCAGCCGTGTCGTTCTGGAGATCAGGCTGTCGATGCTGTCCGCCTCGCGGATGCGGTCCACCATCTTGCGGGCGGTCCCCAGCGGCTGCGTTTCGCTGCGCGAGGGCTCGAATTCGATGATCGTGGTGGATTTGTAGCGATGCAGGGCAATATCGAAGCTGCGGCCGTCTCTCATTTCCATTGCGGGCAGCATGGCGGGACGCGTGGTTCTGCCGGTGACGGTGAGCGCATTGCGAAGATCGTGGACGAGTTTTTTGCCGAGCACCTCCTCGGCCGTCCTGCCATTGATATCGCCTTCGACGCCCAGCAGTTCGCGGCAGTTTTCAGAATGCCGCAGCACCATGCGCATGGCGTTGTCGCAGGCGATGAGACAGCCATGCGGTTGAATATAGCCTGGGATGTGGATGGGTTCGCGGTCGCAATTGGTCAGGTCGACATGATAGTCACTGGGGGCCATGAATCAGTCTTTCGCACCCTGTGCCTGTCTTGTACGGGGAATATTGTGTTCGTCGAGGAACGGGTAAGCTTGAATAATTCATTCTGATAGTGCCAACCCTTCCCCGTTTTTTGCAACTGTGACGCCGGTTTTCCGTTCTGCTTTTATAGGCCGTCGTCACGCTATTGTCGTATCCATTACGTCATTGGATACAATTTGACATGCTGAAACGTTGGCAGCGCCGATTTTGTTCCAACACGTTGAAGGAAAAAATGTGCCGCAGAGAAAAATCATAGTCGCCACCCGGGGGCAGGGTTTTTATGAATTCACATCCGAGGCCAAGGCATTCGTCAGCCAAGCCGGCTTGGAAGAAGGCCTGCTGACGATCTTCGTCCGGCACACATCCTGCTCGCTGCTTATTCAGGAAAATGCCGATCCCGATGTGCGGCGCGATCTCACGATGTTTTTCTCCCGTCTCGTGCCGCCTTCGGACGATCCTTCCATGCGCTGGATCATACACACGCTCGAAGGCCCCGACGATATGCCCGCCCATATCAAATCGGCGCTCACCACGGTTTCCATCGGCGTGCCGATCACCGACGGCAGGCTCGTGCTCGGCACCTGGCAGGGCCTTTATCTTTTCGAACACCGCGATGAGCCGCATCGACGCGAAATCGTGCTGCATATCTCGCCGTGATATCCGGATCCGGATCGAGGCGTTCCGCGTTAACCTCCCTGAACGCCTGCTGAACATTCGGTTCTGCTGATATTCAGGCGGGCGAGTCTAGGGTCTCGTCAATCGCCGGGGGATGCTCCCCTGTCGGCAAAGAAACAACGGAGTGAGTTCATGTTCAGCACCTTCGCAAAAGCCGGCCTGGCTGCCCTCATCGCCCTCGGTGGAATTTCCTTTACTGCGCCGGCGGCTTCCGCGGGCTCGGATGTTCAGTTCAGAGTTCAGGTTCAGGATGGCTATGGCCATCGTCCCGGCTGGGGTCGCCCGGATCGCCCGCGCCGTGGCTGCTCGCCCTGGCTGGCGGAAGAAAAAGCGAGCCGCATGGGCCTTCGCCGCGCCCGCGTGGTTGATGTATCGCCGCGCCGTGTCGTTGTGGCAGGCTTCAACCGTTACGGCCGCGACCGCGTCGTTTTCGCCAATGAGCGCGGCTGCCCCGTCATCCGCCGCTAAAATGTAATCCGCCGCTAACAGCGGCGACCTTATCGATCTGCCGATATCCCCGTATGGTAGATGGATCAAAAATGCCCCTCGCTTGTCCGGAAAGGCAGGCGAGGGGCATTTTATTTCGGGTTATGTGAATGGCTGAACGCAAGATGGGGCAGGAGCGGCGCCGAGGCGCCGCCCGCCGTCGATCTTATTGCTCGAGAGCGAAGGTGACGTTGACCACCACGCTGTAGTTGTTCTCGCCCGAAGCGATCGGAACGCTGTCGGCTTCCTTCATCATCGAAGCGCGCATCGCGCCCGCCGGTACCGGCATCGGGCGCTGCGAGTTTTCGCTGATCTGAATGACCCGGCCAAGCTTCACGCCCGCCGCTTCCGTCAGCGTCTTCGCCTTGGCCAGCGCATCGGCAACGGCCAGCTTGCGGGCATCGGTCACCGTCGCTTCGGGCTTGTCATTGGTGAAGGTGATGTCGCCGCCCTGGTTGATGCCGAGCTTGACGGATGTATCGAGGATCGTGCCGAGCTTTTTGAGGTCGCGCACCCGCACGGTCAGGCCGTTGGACACCTGATAACCGGTGATCTCGGGCGCGACATAGACGCCATCCTTGGGTTCATAGTGCTTGTAGAGCGGCTGCACCGAGAAATTGCTGGTCTGCAGGTCGCGCTCCTCGATGGCGGCCTCTTTCAGCGCCTTCAGAACATCGGCAAGCGCCTTGGAGTTTTCGGTCAGCGCCGCAGCTGCGGTCTCCGCCTGCTTGACGACGCTGAAGGACAGGATCGCCATGTCGGGGGCAATGGCCGACTGGCCCTCACCGGAAACACTAATGGTGGCTTCGCGAGGAGTAGCCTCCTGCGCAGACACCTGGGCGGCGAGCGGCATCATGGCTGCTGCGGTCATTGCGGTGAGTGCGAAAAGGCGGGCCGTTTTTGTCTTCATGGTGTTTCCTCGTTGATTGAGTCCCTTTGAAGGGTATTGCCTTAGATTGTGTAGCTAATACGGCGGCACTGCTTTGCGAAAGCATCATTGGCTTGTCGGGCTCAAAAAATTACGTTAGAGCGTGACCCACCGGATTCGAGCCATTGCGAAACCGGTGTTTCGGACTGGTTTTTCCGAAAAGGGCCTGTAGCTCAATGGTTAGAGCCGGCGGCTCATAACCGCTTGGTTGGGGGTTCGAGTCCCTCCGGGCCCACCATTCCGATCTTCTGACGTTGTTTTTCCATCGTTTTTTCCTCGATTTGTCTCACCGGAATTCCGGCTCGATGAAAGTGGGACATTTTTGCGGGCCACGTAGGTCTTCCGACGCTCGAAACCGGCATCGATAATCCGTTTTGACTGGGCAGCCTTCGTGTAGTGCTGCGCCATCTTGGAATCAGACCAGCCGAAGATCGCCATCAATTGATGTTCGGTAGCACCGGCCTCGGCGAGGATGGTGGCAGACGCCTTTCTGAGGCCGTGCGACGAGCATTCCGGCAAATCAGCATCATTGCACCACTGGCGCATCTTGTTGCCGAAGCCGTTCCCGCTGAACGCCTTGCCGTATTCGGTGATAAGGAAGGTCGGCTGATCATGCGTAATCGCGTCCAGCGCCTCGCGAAGCTCGTCCGTGACCGGCAGGCTAAGCGACTGCGCATATTTGCCGGAGCCCTTCTCCGGCATAAATTCGATGCGGTCGCCGACCAAGTTGCGGCAGCCGAGCTTGACGAGGTCCGACCGGCGGACGCCCAAATTCAACATCAGTTCCATTGCAAGCCGGGCCATGGAGCCCAGCGGATAGGCTGCGCGATAGCGCGCCAGTTCCGCTTCGCTCCAGGTGTGGAAGCCGGGCGACTTGTGGATTTTCGTCACGCCGTTCGCGGGGTTGAAGGTCGCCAGTTCGGCGCTGATGGCCCAATTGAAGAGCGCTTTCAGATACTTCACCAGCTTGTCGGCGGCACCGGGCGTGCCGCTGCGCTTCATCTGACTGGCTTCGATGTCTGATTTGCGGATCTTCTTGAAGGGGAGTTCGCCCACATTGCTGCAATAGCGATTGAGGACGCTCTTTTTGTCTTTCTGCGTGGCCGTCGACTGGCTTTGAAACGCCTTGGAGCGATAATAGGTCTCGACAAGCCAGCGAACCGAGCCGGGCTCCAGTCTTGAAATCGGGACCGTCTTTTCACCACGATCGCCCGCAAGTACGCGATGATATTCCTCGGTAAACGCCTGGGTGACGCTGCCAGCCTCGTCCAGATAAACGGACGTCATGCGATATTTCGGCATACCAGGCAGGCGGAGATAGAACCGCTCGTTCCCGTGGCGATCAATATCCCGCGAGCAATATTTGAAGGGGACGCGCTGATTACCCGACCGCGTAATCAAACGGGTTTTCGCCATCGTCTTCGTCTCCGCTCAGGCCCTGTTCTTTGATGTCGTACCAGGACGCGCGGATTTCCTCGGCATCCCAACGGCGCAGTGCGCCGATCTTCACGCCTTTCGGCATAAGGCCACGGCGAACCCAGTCGTCAAAGGTGCCCGTCGAGACGTCAAGAAGTTCCGCCGCACGGACGCGGCTGACCGCGACCTTGTAAATGGGGCGTGGGACCTGCGCTTCTGCTTGCTGCTTCATGTGCTGCTCCTCACGCTCTGGAGGCGCTATCGGCAAGCGCCAAAGCCTTCTGCTTGGGCTCGACCATATTCGCTGCAAGATACTCATCCACGGCATTTTCCGGCAGGAACAGACTTCCTCCGATCCGGACATGCCGGATTTCTTGCTTCGCAATCAAGTTGCGAATGCGTGCGACCGGCCATCCGGAGCGATCTGCGAGCTGTTTAGGTGATAAAAGCTGAGATTGCATAACTGCCCAACTCCATAGAGATAATTCGACACAAGACAGAACGAATCATATAATCGCGTTAGTCGCAACATTTTTATCGCATTCGAGATATTTTGATGCAAGACGGATTTTTGGAGGCGATGGGGCAAAGGCTCGGGAAAATCCGGAAGGACTCCGGGCTCAAGCAAGTACCCTTTGCCGAAGCGCTTGAGGTGTCGCAAAGCGCTTACAACACTTACGAGCGCGGAAATCGCGAGATACCTGCGAAGCTTCTCCGCCTCCTGCATGTGAAATTCAACGTGAATCCCGCGTGGATGCTGACAGGAGAAGGAAGCCCTTACAATCGGGACAAGGTCGACCTGTATCACCATGTCACTGTGTCGGTTGACGCATTCATCGCAAGGGAAAACTGTCAGGTGGAACCGGTGAAGCGCTTGAAGCTCATCCGGTTCCTGATCGACTACGCCGAACAACACGGTGAATTTACAGAGGAAATCGCAGAAAAATATCTGAGGTCAGCGATATGAGTAAATCGAGCTTCGAAGAGCAGATGATGCAGGGGATATACGCGCTTGGTCGCCAGCGCGACGAACTGGCATCCGATAGACGTAGGCTGGCAAGGCAGTTGCGCTACGCCCAACATTCAGCTCGGCTCGCGAGCCTTTCGAAGCAATACGATTTCGGGATGGTCTTCTTCGCAGCTATGGGAGCCGTTTCGCTCATCCTGTTTGATGCAAGGAGCGGCTCCGCTGCTTGGTTGACTCCTGCGTTCAGCCTGTCGCTCATGCTGTTCGCTTGCGGTAGCGCGTTGCGTGGCCGGAAGATGGTCTGCCGGATCAGAAGCTTCCATAGCCGTTTCGGTAGCTGGCAGTTCTGACTAGGATTGAAATTCGATCCATCTCAATGGGTTGAATGTTTTCCAAAGTCACATTATTTGCCCCACTAAAGGGGTCAATAAATGTGACTAACGGGGCAAGGCCGATTTAGAGATGGGTCACGCCGCTGCGCTGGAAGCCGAAATGACGCCCCGGGGGTATTAAGGCACCGGCGGGCTAGAGGATGACCGACGCATGGCTCGTTGGACGAAGCCAACCAAAGATGAAGTCCTAGAGAACCGCCGGACGCTGGCGGAGCGAGCGCGCTGCGGTGATTTGCGTTTACCTGGTGCCGTGGTGGAAATCCGCAAAAGCATAGGTATGACTCAAGCTGAGTTCTCTAAAGTCCTTGGTCTAACGAGAAGGCAAATTGCTGAAATCGAGGCTGGATCAGCCAATCCAACACTGGAAACACTGGAAAAAATCGGTCGGCTCTTTGGATTCGGAATTGGATTCGTGCCGAAATTTTCCCGAGACGATGAACCCAGGTCGCCGATTGGGTGAAGAAAAAGCCATCGCGCCAATATCGCTTATCGAGATGCACTCAAGCCCGCGAGGTCTTTGGAAGTCGTTTGTTTACATCCATCACTAGTCATCGCCCGCTGGGTCAGCCAATCATTTCTTGGCCATGCTGCCAGCAGGAAACGGGATTGACGAGCATTTTAAACAGTAACTGGATCGGCGTAAGGACATTGTAATCTTTATAAAGTTTGGTAAGTTGTGCTGAATCTGGGGGAAGACATGCCTGAAGAGAAAAAGGACCAGCGCGTCACGATCATGATGTCGGCGTCAGAGCTTGAGCGCCTCGATGATTGGGCGTTCAAGGAGCGGATACGCTCCAGAGGCGAAGCCATTAGGCGAATAGTAGCTGGTGCAGTCTCTGAGGACGGTGCGACTCATCTTCAAAAAGCCAATAAAAGTGGCGCCAACGGCCGCCCTACAGGGAATAAAATATGACTTGGTGGCAAGCAATCCCGCTTAGAGAAGCTGCAAAGGTTGAGGTTTCGAAACTAAGCTTTGATCAGTCCAACCCTCGGTATTCAAGCGACAAAGGTATGCCGCATGAGACAGATGAGGATATTGTCACATTTCTGAATGAGACATCCGACCTAGGCGAGCTTCTCCAATCGATATCGACCAGCGGCTATGTCGATATCGAGCCTCTGATTGTGCTCGGCCAGGATGAAAAGCTGATCGTTCTGGAGGGCAACAGACGATTGGCAGCTCTGCGCGTCTTGAGTGATCCAACTTTGGCTGCTCGTTGTGGAATTAATGCTCCTCCCGTCGCGCCGGACAAAGTCGACACTCTTAAGGCAGTTACCGTCTACCGGGTGCCTGACCGTGGTGAAGCCCGTGACTTCATCGGCTTCAAACACATCAATGGCGCTCACCGTTGGGATTCAATCGCTAAGGCGCGGTATGCAGCTGATTGGCTTGATGAGGAAAGAGCGAAGGGCGATCAAGGGCTAAGTCTTCAAGAGATTGCTCGCCGAATGGGCGACCGCCATTCAACGCTTCAGAGGATGGTAAGCGGCTACTATGTCTTGGAGCAGGCCGAAAACAAGGGGCTCTTTTCAGTCGAAGATCGAGAGCCGGGAAAACAGTTTGCCTTTTCGCATCTGTACACAGCTCTCACCCGGCCTGGTTACCGACGCTATTTGGGCCTAGCTGAAGAATCTCGTGCTTCAGAGCCGACGAAAAACCCTATTGGTGAGGAGTACTTAGCGAACCTGCGGCAGGTGATGCTTTGGCTTTATGGTTCCGATTCGGATACGGTCCCTGCGGTTATTCGTTCACAGAATCCGCATATAAAGCAACTCGGAGAAATTCTTGATAATCCGAAGGCGCGAAAGATCATGCTTGAAAGCAACGATCTTCCTCGCGCCTACTCCGAAGTGGAGTCTCCACAACGTCAATTCGAACGGCGGTTGGTAGAGGCTCACGGAGCAATTGAAGAAAGTCTGAAAAAGGCTTCCGCATTCGACGGCAAAGATGCAACTTTGTTGGAAATTGCAGATGAAATTCAGAAAAATGCTAGAAATTTGGTTCTAATAATGAAGGCTGCCGGCGGGGCTACTGAATGAACATAGATCCGCCTGAAAAAAATTCCGGCGAGGTTGCGTTAGCAGATTGGCTTGAACTTGTTGCAACTTTGTCTGGTGACAGAGCTGCCAATCTCGACCTGATAGCTGATGCTGCGGATATCGCGGAAGATACCGAAATTGACGATATCGCCGACGACGATGCGGCGAATGAGGCATTGATTGAAGCAGTGACAGAGGAGATTCGGCGGAGAGCTCGTGTGCTCCACGAAGCTGCTTATCCATTCAGGATGTCCGCGAATGGAGAAGTACTACATCTCAAGAACGATCTCACCTATGGTCAGGAAGCTTATCTCGCCTGCTTGGTCATCAACCACTCTTGGACTTCAGGCAAACTTTTGGCTCCGACTAAGTTGACTGATGCCGAAGCACGAGAGGCGCGCAACCATTTCGAAATCCTTACTGCGGTTGCGGCTATTGGGATTGCGAATGGCCCTGCTTTCCTATTGGGAACGAATCGCCGCGGCGCCGCTGGATTGCTTCAGAGAGTGAGTGAAATTTGCGCTCACGTCGGTGAGGGGAGAGCGCGCGCGGCATTAGATCCAGCCGCGCCGGCACGCGCAAATGACGACAGCGTAGATGTCCTGGCGGTAGAAACTGAAAACGATGGTCCACCGCACAGGTCGTTTTGGTTCTGCCAATCAGCTGCGGGAGCAAATTTCGACAGCAAGCCCATTATAAATGAAATTGAAAAGTTTATGGAAATTTGGATGGAAGTGCGTCCAGCACATACCAACGGTGCGCTCTTCTTCCCTGCAATCGTGGATGATAACTTTCTTCGATATAATACAAGAAGGCTTGGGCAAATGTACCATCGCCTGAGACTGCCCCTTCAAGCACAGAGGGGTTTTGAACTCTTAGCTGCTGATGCTGCGCTCCTACATTACGTAGACGATGTTAACGCACCCAAGGTTTGGTTATCAACCTACCTTGCACGAGCAGGCAGAGGGGTAGCATTGTGAGACATCGTTTTCATGCTATCTGCCCGTATTTCGCGATGTTTCCGGAGACGTTTGTCGAAAAATATCTCGTGTTCTCCAAACCCGGCGATTTGGTGTTTGACCCTTTCAGTGGCCGTGGCACAACAGGTTTTCAATCTTTGTTGTCGGGGCGGCGCGCGATATCGTCTGACCTAAGTGCTGTTGCTGCCTGTATTTCGCGAGCGAAGATGCAGGCTCCTCCGCAGCGAGATATAGTAATGCGGCTTGCTGAGCTATCTGATGGATTTTGTGAGGTAGACGACGCCGCTCACGATGATGAATTCTATAAGGCTTGTTTTGCTCACCACACCCTCCGCCAATTGACTTATCTGCGCGCGACCTTGAACTGGCAGAACGACATCCGTGATGGATTTATTGCCGCGTTAATCCTCGGACGTCTCCACGGGGAAAGCCACAAAAGCAGCCGATATTTCAGCAACAGAATGCCAAGAACCATTGCCACAAAACCAGACTACTCAGTTAGGTGGTGGAGCAAATACGGCTATGTCGCGCCTGAGAGGGATGTATTTCAAATTCTAAAGACAGAAATTTCATACCGGTTCGACACCGGAAGGCCTGAAGCGGTCGGAGAGGTGGTTCAAGCTGATGCACGTCAGGCAAACGGAGCATTCGCGCACTACAAGAATGAGGTGAAGCTAGTTATTACCTCCCCGCCGTATCTGGATACGACACATTTCGCTGAAGATCAGTGGCTCAGAAACTGGTTTTTGGGTGGCCAGGCACGCGCACGGAAAATGCCACGCGGTGACGACCGCCACACGTCCAAGGCACAATATTGGAAGTTTCTTGGTGAGGCATGGGGAGGAATGAAAGAGCTCCTTGCGAGAGAATCAGTGGTAGTCGTCAGAATCGGTGGTTCAAAGATCGACTTTGAAGAGGCGAAAAACGGCGTCTTGAATTCTCTCGCTGCTGGCCTAGAACGTGATGTTAGTCTTAGGTCTGCTTCTGAGTCGGAAATTATTGGCGGTCAGCTTAGGTCGTTTCGTCCCAGCGCTGCTGGGACAAAACGCGAGTATGACATCGTAGTCAACGTCAACTAGTGAAGCGGAATAGGCGTTATTCTTCAGTGAATGCGGAGCTCGCGATCAGCGCGTCAATAATGATCTGCTCCCAAAGTATTTTAACTTGATTCTCGACTTTTACTGCTGTTGCCAGCGCATCGGTATCGGTGTCGAAGTGAGCCTGGAACTGCTGCGAGACATCGATACGATAGCCGCTGCCTTCTCCATATCGGTCATGGCATGCCTGCCAAAGGTCACCTGCATGGTTTAGGAGGTGAGGCGCATAAAGCATCCGCCCAGCTAGGGCGACACGTGAGAGCAAGTCCTTTCGCCATTCCTGGCTATCTTCGCACATATTTTCCAAAAATTGCGCCACATCGGCGAGGTGACCGAAGTCGTCCTTCAACCCCTCAATGGCCTCATCGATACGGACAAATATATCGTTGGTGCGCAGATTGACGTCGCGCCGAACGCCCTGGCCAAGGATATGCGCGGCATTAAATTGAGGCCAGTCGCCGCGACGGCTGACAGACGCCGCGACCGAGCTCTGATGAGTGTTCTTCACCTCTGCCACAAGGTTTGAGGCGGCCGGCCGCATCACTGGTGGCAGATCGCGAAACCGCTCAGCAGCCTTGCGCATGGTTTCCGCGATGGTCGTACGAGCCTCGCGCGTCTTCGCAACATCAGCATTCGTTATAAAACTATCAGCGGCTTCTACATGACGCCCGATGCGTTCCACTTTTGCTGCGCGTATCGCTCCAATTCTGTCGATCAGCCATTCCCAAACGTCTTGCGCAGAGTCCGTTTCGACATGGAAGAAATTGACTGGCACTGATGGCAGCCCTTCGGTCGCGAATTGTTGTTCGATCTGGCCTTCGCGGATAGCGTAACCCTCCTCGGTCGAGCTAGGTCTATTGCCCATGTCGTCAACAATTTTAAGGGCTTCGTCATTTCGCGGAAGCGCGAGCAAGCAAATGCGGTCGCCCTCGATTGCGCCCGTTCCGGTGTCCAAGGCATCACGCATAATCGACAAAGGTACATTACCGGGCGCATCGGAGAAGGAGCAGCACAGTACTGTAACAGTGCGCTCATCTTCGATCTGTCTCATCAAGTCTGCGCGTTGCGTAGTGCCCTCGACGCCTTTGGTGTCGATAACGCTGAGCGCATAAGGGGTATCTCGCAGCGCATCGAGCGGAAGCAACACTGTAATCCGCTCCGGCACTGAAAAATCTGGATGCTGCCCATAGTTGATACGTGAGATGTTCTTAGACAGCCACTCCATGCTGTCCTCTGTGTCTTTTGAGAGAATTATCTGCGTACTGGTTCGCGACTCTAGCTTCATTCGCGCAACGACCTCTGCTATCACGGCATCGACGTCGCCCATACGTTCAATGAGTTCCTTAAGATGATCGACAGTCGTCGGTTTCTCACCCGCCTTGCGTGATCGAATCGTTACTCTGCGGACATCCGCCATGTTGCGAATAACGCGATCGAGTTCGCTAGGCAGCCCGCCTTTCCCGGTGGCAATTCCGTTGACAAGATCGGATACCAACATTCGGATCTCGTCTTCTTTCATGCTGTCGACCGCGATTCCGTAGGCCGGCGCAATTTTAATCGCCACTTCGCATACGGTCATGCGTCCGCTTCCAGTAGGGAACACGCTTGTCTTTTTTTCACCGTCAGGGACAAGCAAGTTCGTCACGAAGGAGAGCGCAGTCGTTTTGCCAACACCGATTTCGCCGAGAAATGCAATGCCATGCTCGGTATGCCGGATGAAGTCGACATCAGCTGAAAGCCGTTTGCGCAGGTTGTTCAGCGGGTTCTGAAGAATCGGATCGAATTCCTTTGACTTTTCAAATCCATCCAGCTTTTGCAGGGCCTGCTCAGCGGCCCAGATAGCCTCTCGGTCCGGGTGCCTAAAGTCGGGGCGACTGAGATGCCGCCACCGGCGCTCGAAGAACGAGATGATCTCCTTTCCCAGATCCGTATCAAGTGCTTCGAGGTAGCGTTTTGCCATTTTTGCGTCTGTGGTTTCAGAGGCCTCCAGTCGCGAGAGCACGCTCGCGCTAATGCCTAACTTGGTAGCTAGATCGGCTTGCCGAACTCTAGACCGGTCGCGCGCCATTCGAATAAGCGATGTAGGGATCTGGTCATCCATTCGGCAATCCTCGTTTAATGTTGTGAATGCATTCACGGTATGACGGATGCATGACGAATGCAACCACAAAAATTGACAAAGTTTATCGGGCGTAACCAGTTCAATGTCGATGTTTTCGAGATGGCAAGTTTGGCAACCACTGGTTTCTACGGCAACATGAAGAGCGCGTTCCGCCAATGAGGGTGAGAGAATCGGCGAAGCCGCGGTCAAATAGGACTGATTGATCTGCTTAAGGCGTAGAATGGGCGGCTCGCTTTGCTCTCACTGCTTTTCGGTACCTCCGGGCAATCCCATTCATCGCACCATAGGATTACGGTCTAGCTTCCTTCGATATGCCGGATGCCGGTGCGAAACGACTGCGTCAATCAGCGCTGGCGGCTTTGACCCCGTCAACAAAAGCATACTGACCGTCTTCATTTCGAGAATCTGATCGGCCGTCATGAGCTTCTGGCGCTGTTCGGCGGTCGAAGTCTTCTGGCTCTCCCCAAATTTGGCGGCTGATTGCTTGGTACGGGTCAACACCGTCTGATCGCCGAGCGCGTTCGCTGCCCAGTTAGCGGTTTCGAACTCGGCGCGGCCGAGACCGAAAATGCGGGTGGTGACGCAGGAGCCTAGAATGCTGGCTGTGTCGCCCTTGCCGTAGACGCTTTCGATCTGGCCCTTGTCCTGGGTGATGAATAGCGCCTCGATGCCGCAGCCAGCGGCGACGTTGGCGATGTTGATCAGCTTCTCCATGCGGCCGAGGCGGACAAACTCGTCCAAGACCAGCAGCACATTCTTTTTCGGCTTCTTCGCGCCTTCAAGACGCACTGCCATGCCGAGAATGATGTTTGTCAGCAATCGGAGAAAGACAGCCTGGGCGTCTACCTGGTCGAGCGGCACGACCATGAAGAGATCGGCGCGGCCCTCGAACATGCTTTCGAGCGAGCATGTGGAGGCGCTGAGGAAACTGCGCAGTTCGTCGGAACGCGCCCAATCGAAGGCCTTCTTGATCGTCGTCTTGATCGCGCCGCGCTCGTTCTCGCCGGCTGCAAGGAAGGTGGCAGCGGCGGCGGCCGGGCGGGTGCCGAATGTCTCCGGCGCACCGGCCCATTCCGTCAGTGTTTTTTCAAAGCCGGCGGAAAACAGCAGGTCCATGACGGTGATTAGGTTGCGATCCGCTTCCATGCGCCTGGTCATGACGACCTCGATCACGGCGGCGATCATGGACTTCGCCATTTCGGCAAAGTGCGCGCCGTTTCCGCTTTCCGGTCGAACAAGCCCCTCGGCAATTACCTCGATGTCGCGGACCAGGTGCGCTTGCCGGATATAGTCGAGCGGATTGAAGCGATCCTTCGACGGCTCGATGACACCGAAGGGATTGAGAACCACGACCTGACGGCCGAGCGACTGTCGATATCGGCGCGTCACGGCGAAGTTTTCGCCCTTGATGTCGAGGACTGCGACTGGCCCGTCATGGTCGATGATGGCGGGAATGACGACGGACACGCCTTTCCCGGCGCGCGTGCCTGCGATGGCGACGTGATGGCCGGCACGCCATCCGGTCTTCGGGTTGGGGCGATAACGCAGCATTGCGCCGCCGGAGAGACCGAGCGGCAAGCCGCTGTCGTTGTGCCGGAGCTGGCGCAACTCCTGGCGATTCATCCATCGGGCGCGCCATGGGCCTTGTTTTGAAACCCGGCTTGACGAAGCGGGGGCGGCTATCGAGATCGCTCGCAGAATGAGGAACAGCGGCACAGGCAGGCCGATGGCGAGGCTGGTTTGCACGCCAAGCTTTTGCGCCTCGGTGAAGCGATCCCATGTCGAAACCATGCCCCGGATGCTCTCGATTCCGGAATAGCCGGCATTGCGCCAACTCTTGAAGCTGTCGAGCAGGACGCCTGCCGCAATGGTCGGGTCGATAAGGGCGAGAGCAGACGCGGCAAGGAGGGCAGCCCCCACAGCTAAGCCCGACGCGCTGCGGATGCGGCCCTGGGTGTCTCCTGCCAAGGTCAGCAGCGCAAACCCGCAAAACATGACCAGGATCGCTGCGCGCGCATTCTGGTAGATGGGTGGCCAGAACAACGGCGTGGTCTCCATCAGCAGGAAACCGGCGGCCACGACGGCAAGGGAAAGGGCATAGCGATAGGGCTGAATAATCAAATTCATAGCTCGAAACTCCGGACGGGAATGAGGATCAGTTGCGGCCGCGACTTGGCGCAGGCGATCGGGCTGTCACGTCGGCGGCGCGACCGTCTCCAGCATCGCTTCGGCTTGCTCCAGCAGGGCGAACGCTTCCGCCAGCTCGGTCGAGGCCGTGTCGCTGGAATGACTGTTTAAGGCGAGCCAGGCGTTCATGAACGTAGCCTGTGACGCGATGAGCGATTTCAGCGATCTTTCCAAAGCCGCTTGCCGGTTTTCGATCATGTCGGTCGAGCGTTTCTCCAGCGCCTCGAACTGCGCGGTTCCGCTCTGCAAGGTGTTCATCAACGTCTCGACGTAACCCAGCAATTCCCGCTCCAGCGGCGACAGGGTCTCGGGCATCGGTGGCCTGGTGGTTCCGGTCATCGGTCAATCTCCCTGGACGATCTTCAGGCATGGGGTTTTGGCGGTCCCTGCCTGACAGGTGATCAGTTGAAGGCGGTTGACGTCCCATGTCAGGACCTTGCCGTTGCTGGTGTGGTTGATCTGCAAGCCCATCTGCCAGAGGCTGGCGCTCTGGGCTCGGTCGATCATCAGCCCCGCCCAAAACCAACTCGCGGTGAAGCTCAACAGGACGATCAGCAGTGCCACCGCACCCATGGTCAGGAAGAACGGCTGTACCATCGACCGGAGCCTGTTCACGTCCGCCTCGGTCGTCGCCAGCGCCTCGCTCAAGTGCTGTCGGTTCGCGTCCGTGAAGCTGCGGATATCGGTCTCGATTGTAGCTTGCGCGCGCCTCAAGGCTTCGCTCCAATCGGGCTCGAAGCTCGTCGAGGGCGATGGCATCGAGCCGGCTTCCGGAGCGGCTGGGCTCGCCAGCCGATCTTTCAAACGCTCGCTCAAGGGTATTCTCTCGGGTCCAGTCTTCACGGAACAGGTCTCCTTTCAGGCGCCAGCGCTCGTTCGTCTCCGGATCGCGCACGGTGATGTAGTTTTTGCCGGCGCGCGGCAGGTCGAACCCCGCCGCCGTCAAGGCTTCGGTCATGCTCGGACGGTCATGGATTTGGCCGGTCTCGATGCGCTGGACGATCCAGTCATGGATCAACTCACGGGCATCGCCGCGCCTGACACTCTCGATGAGGCTGACGGTCTCGCGGGCACGCTCCGGCGCCATCGGATCGTTCCAGCCGTGTTCCTTGTTCAGAACATCGCGCAGGGCGTCGTAGTGCTTCTGGTAGCCGGGTGGCGCGATATTGAGGCTGCGCCCGCTCGCAAGCTCCATGCGTGGCGTCACGAAATGCAGCTCGACGCGGCCCTCGTGGGTATGGCGGACCCAAAGCATATCGTGCTGGTCGGCTTCGAGGCCGGCAAAGGCAAGGCTCTCGAAGGCGTCCATCACCTGCCGTTGCTGGACAGGGCTCGGCGCGTCTTCCGCCGTGAAGGCGATGACGCCGGCGCGATAGGTCCATTGGTGCGGGCAGGCGTCGATCAGCGCGCGCATGCGGTCTGCATCGCCGCGCAGCACCTCCGGCAGAGGCTCGCGGGCAAACAGCAAGATCTCGCCGCGCTCGTCGCGGATCGCGTTGCGGTTCTGGTCGTAGGCGACGACGTCGCGCTCGACCAGGTAGTCAACCGGTCCCGATCCGCCGCCCTGGCCGTTTCGGAAGAACTTGATCAGCACGGCGCGCCATCCTTGGCCGTGAACTGCTCAAGCGTTTCCGAAAGCGCCCGCTCGATCGCGACCAGGCGCGCTGCAACCGTGATTGCGTCGATGGCGGACACCTGGCCCTGAACCTGGGCCGTGTTCAGCCATCGCGCGATCTGGTTGAGGTTGCCGCCGATCCGGGCGACGGCGCGCACCAGCTCAGGGTCCACCTTGGGGACCGGACGGCGGCGGCGCGCCTCGGTGAGGCCAAGCGCTTCCCGCATCAGCGTGGCGAAGGGCAGACCAGCCCGCGCCGCGCGTGCGGTCAGCGCCTGCTTTTCCGATGCCGTGCAGCGGAAAACCACGACGGCATTGAGGTCGCCTTTGGGCGATCGCCGCGTGCTCTTGGTGGGGTTTGAAGGGGAGGCTTGCCTCCCCTCACAAGGCTCCCTGTCAGAAGGCTCGCCGTATGACAGGGGTCGCCTTGCTCCCTTCAAATCGCCGTCCGTCATGACGCCCTCCGAAGGTCGGTTTGTCGGGCAGTCTCGGTGGCAATGTGGTCACGGCGGCGGCTGAAGAAAGCGATCCAATCCAGCGCACTCGGGCTTGTCTCGTCCGGTGGCCAATAGCTGGGCAAAGCATAGCCTGCCTTCCCGGTTTTCACCGTCCGCATGCCCAAGGCGTCGATCGAAGGAAAGCCGTGTCGTCGCAACCAGGTGCGCCACTGATCGACCTGATCCGCCTTGGTCTCGGCCACGAAAACGAGCGGGACGGCTCGCGGCGTCTCGACGCGCGGCGGGGCGTCCTCGCGCGGGTTAGGTTTATTTATTTTTTCTTTCTCTAAGTTTGGTGGACATATTTGTCCCCCTTCGCCGGACACATCTGACCGCCTTTCCGGACGATTTTGACCGCCTTTGTCGGGGTAAAGGGTGACAACTTTGTCCGTCTTTTCGCGGGCGTCCGATGCGCGTAAAATCGACGCTGCTGAGGGACGATATTCTGTGTTGTGCCCGACGCCATTTCCGCGCTGGACCTCGAACCATCCTTTGACCTCAAGTTCACGGACGGCGCGCTGAATGGTCTTGACGCTCTTGCCGGTCGCGTCGGCAATCGTTTGATAGGACGGCCACGCCTTTTCGGTGTGGCCGTTCAAATGCGTGGTGATGATATAGAGTGCCACGGATCGCGCGCTGTCGCTCAAATCCTTGTCGCAGCTCAATTGCTGAAGCCATTGCAGCTTCACGTCCCGAAACGGCCGCGCCCCGCTCATGCGCGCCTCCCTGGGCGCAACGCGACCGGGAAAGAAGGGCCGGAAACGGCCGGAAAAAGTGGGACGGCGGCTTTACTAAGCCATTGATTTTTATAAAATGGGGTCTTCGTCCCACACAGGGTTAAGCTGCTGATTTTCTTCGAATTCGGCAGGCCCTCCGGGCCCACCATTTTCTTTCAAGATCAATTGCTTGGGATGTTTTGCGGCTCTTCGCGAGCGCGCGTCTGTCACGTCTGACGCGTGATCTCTGCTATGCCGATGGCACAGCCCGGCTGGGGAATGAATGCGTCGGAGCCGATCCGGCGTGCCGATGGGGCAAGCCGGATCGAGAAAGCTTTAATATCAGTCGCAGACCCGCATACTTTCCGTATGCCAGCCGCCGTCATAGGAATTGGGAACGCGGCGGTCTTCGAACCAGCAGCGCGGGCGGGGCGGCGGTGGCGGCTCGTAGTAGCGCGGGCCGTTATTGCTATTGGCGATGGCGCCGCCGATCAGGCCGCCGATGACGCCTGCGGCGAGGCCGCCGGCGATCGCTGCGCCGTCATTGTGGCGGCGGTGTTCGCGGTAGGGCGGCGGGGGTGGGCCGCCGCGGTCATAGCGTGGGCGATAGGGATAGTCCTGCGCGGCAGCGCTGCCATAGGATGCAAAAATGCTGCCGGTGGCGACCAGCGCGGCAATAGTGGAAAGAATTATCTTTTTCATCGGGGCTACTCCATAAGCCTGCTTCGGGAGATAGAGGCTCATTATGCCCGGATCATGGCACGGGACGGGTGAACGGCCTGTGAATATTCCATTTCTGCACAGTTCATATTTCTCTGATTTCAGAATGTAAGAATTCAAACCGGTTCAGGCTTTCAGTCACGAAAAAGCCCGGCGGATCGCCGGGCTTTTTGTCGAAGTCGATTGGTCGCGATCAGAACTTCACGCCGAGACCGACCTTTACGGTGTGCTGGTCGACATCGGTGTTGATGCCGAAGATGTCCTTGTCGCTATAGTCGTTGTAGCGGTATTCCAGCCTGCCGAACACATTGTCGGTGAAGGCATAGTCCAGACCCGCGCCAACGGTATAGCCGTTGAAGGTGGTGCTGTCCTTGCCAGCGCCGGGCGTTTCGATGAAGCCGCGTGTCGCGGTCCAGCCGGCGGTGGCATAGAGCAGGGCATGGTCGAAGGCATAACCGACGCGGCCGCGGACGGAGCCCTGCCAGTCGGTGCCGATCTGCACACCGGCATAGTCATTGTCGTTCCAGTTATAATCGACGTCACCTTCGATGCCGACGACGAAATTATTGTCGAACTGGTAATTGTAACCGGCAAAGGCACCCAGAATGCCGCCATTGAAATTATCCGAAGCGACGGGGCCGCCCGCCGAAAAATCGCCATTCGCCCAGCCCGCGCCGCCTTGGATACCAAGATAGGGGCCAGACCAGGTGAAGACCGGCAGGGTTTCCTGAGCGACCGGAGGTGCCGGCGTTTCGTAGACGGCATCCGCGGCCATTGCGGTGCTGGCGGAAAGGGCCAGAAGTGACGTTACGATCAGCGTTTTCATCGTTTTCTCCCTGAGCTGACTGACATCCATAGCATAGATTAGCTGCTTTTAATATGGGGCGGGGTTCGGCGGTTCCAAGATGCGCTCGTGTCCTCCCGGCGTTGCTGGCCGTCTTGCCCCGGATCGCGGCTTTTTATCGCCCCGCCATGCTGTTCTGATGCGGCGAACGTCTTTGGCCGTGTTTGGTTCCCTTCGCCGTTTCGTCAAAAGTCCGGCAGAGCGCCCAGCCGACGTCACGCTTGGTTGTCTTGACAGCGCAGGGCGCGACCATAGAGTTGTGGTAGACTATGGCGGAGTCGATGTTTTCGCCGCATCGCCGGCGGCATAAGCTGCGGTTGAGACTACACCGTTGCGACTTCCCGGTGAGGGGGATCGTTGCGGGCGGAAAGGGCATGGGAGGATGAGATCGTATGAGGCTTTATTTTAGCGGAGGAGGGGCGACGTGATTGTCGGAGCCGTTCTCAGCGCCATTCTTCTTCTCGCCCTCATTGCATTTCCGCGGCATCTCAAATCCGTTGTCATTTGCCTGTTGCTGATCTGGACGGTCACCGCCGCCTTTGTGATTTATGACTGGTGGCGCGGCAACCAGCGGCTCGACCATATCGTCGCCAGCGCCGGATTCGATGCGGCCTGCCCGGATGCGGCACTGCCGATCCGCGTCAGCTTCCGCAACGACAATGATGTCGCCGTACAGCGGCTGACCTATACGCTCGAAGGGTTCGAACCGGCCTTCCGTGCCTCCGTTTCCTTCGATCCCTATCAGGTGAGCGAAAGACGGATCGAAGCCGGGGAGACTTTCTCGGCCTGCCGGGCGTTCCGTATGCGCAACAATGAAAGGGTGGAGCCGCAACGGCTGGAATGGCGTGTTACCGTCATTTCCGCGGAATTCGACTGAGCGGTTCGTGTGGCTGCCCGTTATCACGGCATTTTGAAAAATTTCGCGCCGGTGAGCGGCGGCCGGAAAATCCCTGCATCACAGCGGTTTCGGGCGGATGGGTAAATTCCCATCGTCCGCAACGGAACCGGCTGGGGCAGTCGCTGACTTGTTTTCGTCCATTTGCGATGCCATCTCCCCCTCCATTCGATGAATGTCGCGGGTTGATGTTTTGCGTAGTGTTCTGAAGTTTCTGAAAATAACCGCCATCGGCCTTGTCGCCCTGCCGGTTCTGGCGGGTGCGCATATGGGCATCGGTCAACTGACCGGAAATTTTCATGAAGTCATTCCCGGAGAGCTTTATCGTTCGGCCCAGCCGAGCGGCAAGGACATCGCCGCCTATGCCAAGGCTTATGGCATCAAGACGATCATCAACCTGCGCGATGAAAAGCGTGAAGGCTGGTATGATGCCGAAAGCCTTGCGGCCAGGAACAACGGCATCCGGCTTGTCGATTATCCGCTGAGTTCAAGCGAAAAGGTCTCGGTGGACGATTCGGAAACGCTGGCGGCCGTGCTGCGCAATGCGGAAAAACCTGTTCTCATCCATTGCGAACATGGCGCGAACCGCACCGGGCTTGCCTCCGCCATCTATGTGGCTGCCGTGGCCGGCAAGAGCGAGGCGGCCGCAGAATTTCAGCTTTCCCCCTATTACGGGCATGTGCCGATCCCCGGTATCGGGCGTTATGAAATGTACCAGTCCTGGGACGATTTCGAAGAAACCATCGGGTTTTGACGCCGCCATACATCGTCACCCCGGACTTGATCCGGGGTCCAGTGCGATCAAGTCATTGATCGCAAAAGACTCTTTTAGGGCGCAGACGCGCCGTGGCTGGATGCCGGCTCAAGGCCGGCATGACGGACGGTTGCGCAGAGCGCCTCAATAATCCCCGCCGCTTTCCCTGATCACCTTCGTCAGGCTTCCCGTCGCCGGGAAAAGCGGGATGAGGCACGCCTGAAGCGCGTGATAGATATCGCCCTTGCCGGGGAACAGCGTGTGTGCGGGAACCAAATCTTCCGTCAGCTCCTCATGCCAGCCGCCATTCTCATGGTCGATGAAATTGTTGGCGATGGTGCTCCAGATGCGGCGATAGCTGTCTTCATAGAAGTTGTCCGCCGGCAGGTTCTCGTTGAGGAAGTGGGCAGCGCCCGCCGCCTCGGACATGGGCCACCAGAGCTTCGCCCGCTTGTCGGGATCGTCGTTCCAGTCGAGCGTATAAAAGAAGCCGCCCTTTTCCCGGTCCCAGCCGAGCGCCATGGATTGCACGAACAGCGATTTCGCAGCCACCGGCATCCAGTCATGGCGGCGCTCGCCCAGCACCCATAATTGCAGGATGAGGCGCGCCCATTCCAGCCAGTGGCCGGGGGTGGAGCCGGAGGGGCGGAACATTTCGTTGCCGCGATACTCCTTGTCGAGCGTCCAGTTCTCATCGAAATGCTCCGGTACACGGAAGTCCAGCTCGCCGGCGCGACGGCGGATGACGAGATCGGCGATGCGCTCCGCCTTGCTGAGGTAGCTATTGTCGCCGGTAACCTCATAGGCCGCCATCAGCGCTTCGGTCAGGTGCATGTTGGAGTTCTGGCCGCGATAATTCTCGATGGGGGACCAGTCCCGATGGAATTCCTCGGCGATGGCGCCGTGTTTTTCTTCCCAGAAGCGGGTTTCCAGAACCTCGGTAATATCGGCCAGCATCTTGTCGGCCAGTGGGTGGCCGACGGTCTTGGCGGAAGAGGCGGCCAGAAGCACGAAGGCATGGCCATAACCCTGCTTGGTGGCGTCCACTGGGCCGGCATCGTTCACCTGCCAGAAATAACCGCCATGCTCGCCATCGCGGTGCCTGTTCCAGAGGTAGGTCATGCCGTGATCGACGATATCGCCGCAGCCCGGACGGCCAAGCAAGTGGCCGATGGAGAAGCAATGCACCATGCGGGCCGAAGCATGGATGCCGCGCACGGGGTCGTTTGGCTGCAACGGCGCGCCTTTGGCATCGAGATCGAAGAAGCCGCCGGCAGGGTTGAGGACACGATACTGGAAGAAATCGAAAAGTCCCTCGGCCTGTTTTACCAGCCATTGGCGATGCCAGGGCAGGGTGTTCCAGTTGCGGCTGTTGTGATCGTCCTCGGGCATTCTCGTCCTCCATGCGGTTTGCTGCTTCGGCTTATATCCTTGCTGTATAAACCTGTCATCTGTCAGCGATATTTCGTAACGTGCTGCAACTGCGCAAAGCCATGCCTGTCTCTTGAAGATATATTGACATAAACATATCTTTATGTGACTTGACGGCTTGCGATCTTGCAAATCGAAATGAGGAGTGTGCCCGTGTTTGACGATCTGTTCGGCCCTGAAGGGGCAAAGCGTGACGGCGCGGAAATTTTCAAGGCGTTGCGCGATGCCGCCAGCGAACGCATCCTCATTCTCGATGGCGCCATGGGCACGCAGATCCAGGGGCTGGGTTTTGACGAAGACCATTTTCGGGGCGATCGTTTTATCGGCTGTGCCTGTCACCAGAAGGGCAATAACGACCTTCTGATCCTGACCCAGCCGGATGCCATTGAAGACATCCATTACCGCTACGCCATGGCGGGTGCGGATATTCTCGAAACCAACACGTTTTCGTCGACGCGTATCGCGCAGGCCGATTACGAGATGGAAAATGCCGTCTACGACCTCAACCGCGAGGGTGCCGCGATTGTCCGCCGTGCCGCCCAGCGCGCCGAGCGGGAAGATGGCCGCCGCCGTTTCGTGGCGGGCGCCATCGGCCCGACGAACCGCACGGCGTCCATTTCGCCTGACGTCAACAATCCCGGTTACCGCGCCGTCAGTTTCGACGACCTGCGTATTGCTTACGGCGAGCAGATCGACGGCCTGATCGATGGCGGCGCCGACATCATCCTCATCGAGACGATTTTCGATACGCTGAACGCCAAGGCGGCGATTTTCGCCTGCGAGGAGCGTTTCGAGGCGAAGGGCATCCGCCTGCCGGTGATGATCTCCGGCACGATTACCGATCTTTCCGGCCGCACACTTTCCGGCCAGACGCCTTCGGCCTTCTGGAACTCGGTGCGCCATGCCAATCCCTTCACCATCGGCCTGAACTGCGCGCTGGGTGCCGACGCCATGCGTCCGCATCTGCAGGAACTGTCTGACGTGGCCGATACATTCGTCTGCGCCTATCCGAATGCCGGCCTGCCGAATGAATTCGGCCAATATGACGAAACGCCTGAGATGATGGCGCGTCAGGTCGAGGGCTTTGTCCGGGACGGTCTCGTCAACATCGTCGGCGGCTGCTGCGGTTCGACGCCGGAGCATATCCGGGCGATTGCGCAGGCTGTGAAAGGCTACAAGCCGCGCGAAATTCCCGAGCACAAGCCCTTCATGTCGCTTTCGGGCCTCGAGCCTTTCGTGCTGACCAAGGACATTCCCTTCGTCAATGTCGGCGAGCGCACCAACGTCACCGGCTCGGCCCGCTTCCGCAAGCTCATCACCGCCGGCGATTACACGGCGGCGCTGGCGGTTGCCCGCGACCAGGTGGAAAACGGTGCGCAGATCATCGACATCAACATGGATGAGGGTCTGATCGATTCCGAAAAGGCGATGGTGGAGTTCCTGAACCTCATCGCCGCCGAGCCGGATATCGCCCGTGTGCCTGTGATGATCGACTCATCCAAGTTCGAAATCATCGAGGCCGGCCTGAAATGCGTTCAGGGCAAGTCGATCGTCAATTCGATTTCGCTGAAGGAAGGCGAGGAGAAGTTTCTCCAGCAGGCGCGGCTCGTCCATAATTACGGTGCGGCGGTCGTGGTCATGGCCTTCGATGAGGTCGGGCAGGCCGATACTTATGAGCGCAAGGTCGAGATCTGCTCGCGCGCCTACAAGCTCCTGACCGAGAAGGCGGGCCTGTCGCCGGAAGACATCATTTTCGATCCCAACGTCTTTGCCGTTGCGACGGGTATCGAGGAACACAATAATTATGGCGTGGATTTCATTCAGGCCACCAAGACCATCCGCGAAACCATGCCGCTGACGCATATTTCCGGCGGTGTTTCCAACCTGTCCTTCTCCTTCCGCGGCAATGAGCCGGTGCGTGAGGCGATGCATGCCGTGTTCCTTTACCACGCCATTCAGGTCGGCATGGATATGGGCATCGTCAATGCCGGGCAGCTTGCGGTTTACGACAATATTGACCCTGAACTGCGTGAGGCCTGCGAGGACGTGGTGCTGAACCGCCGCGACGACGCGACGGAACGGTTGCTGGAGGTCGCGGAGCGTTTCCGTGGTACGGGCGCCAAGGATACCAAGGTTCAGGACCTTTCCTGGCGCGAGCTGCCCGTTGAAAAGCGGCTGGAACATGCGCTGGTCAACGGCATCACCGAATATATCGAGGCCGATACGGAGGAGGCGCGCCAGAAGGCGGAGCGTCCGTTGCACGTCATCGAAGGGCCGCTGATGGCCGGCATGAATGTGGTCGGCGATCTCTTCGGTTCGGGCAAGATGTTCCTGCCGCAGGTGGTGAAATCCGCCCGCGTGATGAAGCAGGCGGTTGCCGTGCTTTTGCCTTACATGGAAGAGGAAAAGCGCCAGAACGGCGGTGCGGAACGCAGCGCTGCCGGCAAGGTGCTGATGGCGACCGTCAAGGGCGACGTGCACGATATCGGCAAGAACATTGTCGGCGTCGTTCTCGCCTGCAACAATTACGAGATCATCGATCTCGGCGTCATGGTGCCGACGACGAAAATCCTCGAAACGGCGATTGCCGAAAAGGTGGATGTGATCGGCCTTTCCGGCCTCATCACCCCGTCGCTGGACGAGATGGTGCATGTGGCGGCCGAAATGGAGCGGCAGGGTTTCGACATCCCGCTGCTGATCGGCGGCGCGACGACGAGCCGTGTGCATACGGCGGTGAAAATCCATCCGCGTTACGAGGCGGGGCAGGCAATCTATGTCACCGACGCCTCGCGTGCGGTGGGCGTCGTGTCGGCGCTTATCTCTGCCGAGCAGAAGCCCGCTTACATCGACGGTATTCGCAGCGAATATGCCAAGGTGGCGGAGGCGCACGCCCGCAATGAGCGGGAAAAGCAGCGCCTGCCGCTTTCCCGCGCCCGCGAGAATGCGCACAAGATCGACTGGTCGGCCTATAGCGCCGTCAAGCCGCAATTCTTCGGCACCAGGGTGTTCGAAACTTATGATCTGGAAGAGCTTTCCCGTTACATCGACTGGACGCCGTTCTTCCAGACCTGGGAGCTGAAGGGTCGTTTCCCGGCCATTCTCGATGACGAAAAGCAGGGCGAGGCGGCGCGGCAGCTTTACAGCGATGCGCAGGCGATGCTGAAGAAGATCATCGAGGAAAACTGGTTCCGGCCGCGGGCGGTGATCGGCTTCTGGCCGGCCAACGCCGTGGGCGACGATATCCGGCTGTTCACGGATGAAAGCCGCGGCGAAGAGCTGGCGACTTTCTTCACGCTGCGCCAGCAGCTTTCCAAGCGCGACGGTCGCCCCAATGTGGCGCTGTCCGATTTCGTCGCGCCTGTCGATAGCGGCGTTGCCGATTATGTCGGCGGTTTCGTGGTGACGGCGGGCATCGAGGAAGTAGCGATTGCCGAGCGTTTCGAGCGGGCGAATGACGATTATTCGTCCATTCTCGTCAAGGCGCTGGCCGACCGTTTCGCGGAAGCCTTCGCTGAGCGCATGCATGAGCGGGTGCGCAAGGAGTTCTGGGGTTATGCGCCGCAGGAAAACTTCAACGGCGATGAGCTGATTGGCGAAGCCTATGCCGGCATTCGCCCGGCACCCGGCTATCCTGCCCAGCCCGATCACACCGAAAAGAAGACGCTGTTTGCCTTGCTGGATGCCACCAATGCGGCGGGTGTGGAACTGACGGAAAGTTATGCCATGTGGCCGGGCTCCTCCGTCTCGGGCATCTATATCGGCCATCCCGAGAGCTATTATTTCGGTGTCGCCAAAGTGGAGCGCGATCAGGTTCTCGATTATGCGCGCCGCAAGGATATGCCGGTGGAAGAGGTGGAACGTTGGCTTGGGCCGGTACTGAACTACGTACCGACGAATGCTGCCGAGGAAATTGATAGCGCGGCGTGAGGTTTTGGGCAAAGGTGGTCAAATAGCTTTCAGGGACTAAGCCCTGAAACCTCTCTTCCGTAATGCTCGGGCTTGTCCCGAGCATCTGCAACGTTTCGATTTTATCGACTGTGATTAGATCCTTGGGACAAGCCCAAGGATGACGTCGAGCGACGCGGGCATGCCCCGCGCTTTTCGTTGATGTCGTCTTTTACGACTTTAACGCGGCCAGTTCCTCGATGCCGACATGGCTCTCCACCTCGCTGCCGCGCAGATAGAGGTAAAGGCCAATGCAGAAGGCGAGGACGGCGATGAAGACTAGATACCACGCGTGGGCCATGGGGTTGATCGCAAGCGCCGTGGTCACGCCAATCGGCGTCAGCCCGCCGAAGACGGCATAGGAGACGTTATAGGCGAAGGAGAGGCCGGAAAAGCGCACCGAGGCCGGGAAGGCGCGGACCATGACATAGGGCACCGCGCCTGCCATGCCGACCGAAAGGCCCATGACGCCGTAAAGCACGAACATGGTTTGAAGCGATGTGCCGGCATAGCTGTAGAAGGTGAAGGTGGCGATGCCGAAGAAGATGCTTGCCCCCATGAAGAAGATGCCCGAGCCGACGCGGTCGATCAGCGCACCGGCGATGATGACGCCGAAGATCAGGAACAGCGTGCCGAAGCTGGTGCCGGCCAGCGCCTGTGTCGGGGTATAACCGTAAAGCTTCTGCAGGAAGGTGGCCGTCATCAGTGTGGTCACGACGATGGCGGCCGAGAGAACCCAAGTCAGCAGCGCGGAAATGACCACGCCGCGCATATGGTGCTTCAACACCAGCCCGAGCGGCAGCTTGTCCGTCAGTGACTTCGACTTTTTCATTTCCATGAAGATCGGCGTTTCTTCCAGCCAGCGGCGCAGATAAACGGCGATGAGGCCGAAAATACCGCCGAGCAGGAAGGGAATGCGCCAGGCGTAACCGGCCACGTCTTCCGGCGTGAAGAGCGAGTTGATTGCGAAAGCGATCAGCGATCCCAGCATAATGCCGAAGGAAAGGCCCGATGTGAGGAAGCCGCAGGCGAGCCCGACGCGGCGGAAGGGCACATGTTCGGCAACAAAGGTCCATGCGCCCGGCACTTCACCGCCAATGGCAGCGCCCTGCAGCATGCGCAGGACGATGAGCAGGATGGGGGCGGCCACGCCGATGGTGGCATACGTCGGCATCAGCGCCATGCCCAGCGTGGAGAGCGCCATCAGCAGGATGGAGAAGGCGAAGACCCGCTTGCGGCCGTAACGGTCGCCATAATGCGCCAGAACGATGCCGCCCAGCGGCCGCACCAGATAACCGGCGGCGAAGATGCCGAAGGTCTGGATCATCACCAGCCAGTCGGGCATTTCCGGCGGGAAGAACAGATGGCCGATGACGGTGGCGAAAAATACGAAGATGATGAAATCGTAAAATTCGAGCGCGCCGCCGAGGGCCGAAAGGCCAAGAGTTTTGTAATCCTGACCGTTAAGAGGCCGGGCTGCCGCCGGTGTGGTGGTGGGAGACATGAGGCTGCTTCTTTTCTAAATTACGTAGTACTTATGGGCATGCGGCAAGAGCGGCACGATTTCAAGCCTTATCGACGCTCAATCACTCAGGTATTTCGAGGGGCGATCGAGAAAGCGCCGCAGAAAGCTGATGTTTTCCAGTTCGTCATAGAGGCGCTCGGTGATGCCATCCTCATCGAAGTAATAAATCGTGGCCTCGGGAATGGCCAAAAGCACCGGCGAATGCGAAGCGATAATCAATTGTCCGCCGCTATCGGCGGCGTCGCGGATAAGGGCTGCCAGTTCGAGCTGCTTTTGCGGCGAAAGCGGGCTTTCCGGTTCGTCGAGAAAATAGAGGCCGGCGCCATGCAGGCGCCGATGCATGATATCGAGGAAGCCTTCGCCATGCGATCGCCGGTCGAGGCTGTTGTTCCTGACAATCCCGCGAAATGTCTCCGGCGTTTCCTCCGGAAAATACTCGCCGTTTTTTAAAGCCTTTTCCCGCTCCCAACGAAAATCGTCCAGTGCTTCCTCGTTCTGTCGACGGATATAGCCAAGCACGTCTTCCGCGCGCAGAAACATGCGGATCTTCGGATATTTTTTGCGGGCAAAATAGAAGGCCTTCGCCACGGTTTCGGCATGCTGGAGATAGAGATCACCCTTGACCTGGCCATGATTGCCGATGGCATAGGCCGTCATTCCCGCCGCCAGACCCTCCAGCAGTGTCGATTTTCCCGAGCCGTTATTACCGGCGAAAAAGGTGATCGGCGTCTTGAATTCGAGGCGTTCCAGGTGGCGTAGCGCCGGAACGGAGAAGGGATAGTCGTCTCTTCCGTCCGGGGTCTCTTTCATGGTTACGCTATCGAGAAACAGCATGTCGCGTTCCTTATCTAATCCCGTCATGTTCGCCGACGCTGCGCTCTGTCGCATCATCGCGGCGCTATGCTCAAAGCAATTGCGTGTGATTGCGGCTTAACGTGGGGCGCTGTTCGCACCAATGGTTTGGCACTTTGGCGGAGATACGTCATGCCGAATCGTTCGAAGTTCATTTTATTATAAATTAGTACAGTACATTTCTGGTGAAAAATCGATCAATATTAGATATATTCAATACTTATCTTAAAATTAGGATATTATCGTAAGTATAAACTTCAAATTAATTCAGCAATGCCAGTTGTTGTCATTCTCGTTGTTGTTGGAGAGAGTGAATGAAGCATATTGCGCTTTTTTCGGTCGCGTTTCTATTTTCCGCGATATTCGTGAGCGAAGCTGAGGCGCGGAAGTCCCGCTTTTTTGCCATCCCCGGATTCGGCGGCGGCGAGACGATCGATCTCGTTTACGATCTGCCGGATAACGAGCCTTTTCTTCGCGACGGGGAAGCATTCGACATTGGTTATCTCAACAGCGGGGATAGGAGCGGTTATGTGCTGTATCGCGGCGAGCGTTACAGCAGACTCAGCGATGCTGACATCGCCAGGCTGAAGGCGACGCTTGGTTTTGATCCGACGACAAAAGACCGCATGGAGCGGGCGGCGAGGGCCAGCGACGCGCCCTGGAACCTCGTGATTATCATAGCGGTCGCAATTGCTGGTATCTTTGTGCTTGTGCACAAGGGCATGCAGCTAGTGCGGTGGATTTCGCGTTTGGCGACGATCTCCGCAATTGCGGGAAATAAGCGGCAGGAGGAGGAGGACACCCCCGACCCGCTGGAGGTCCGCAAGAAACAGCTGGTAAACCGTCAATGGAGCGATAGCCAGACGGATCACGCGGCGCGTATCCCGGCAGCATCGCCGGCCCATGCGTCTGCCCGAGGAACCACTGCGGTCCGGACATTCGGACGCAGGAGCGCCTGAGCGGTGCAAAATCCCTAAACCTCAGGCGGTCTCAGGAGCCTGCACTATTCGAACCGGTCGATGATGCTGATGCCGCTTTCCTTAAAGCTGTCCATGGCGGGCAGGGCGGTTGCGGCCTCGGAAAGCGTGATGTGGCGGCCGATCAGCTTTTCCGGCGCGAGCCTGCCGCTTTCGATCATCGCCAGCATGTCCTCATAACGCCATGCCTGCATGCCGTGGCTGCCATAGATCTCCAGCTCATGCGCGATCACCCGGGCCATGGGGATGGCGGGCATGGCGTGATCGGCCAGCATGAGGCCCACCTGTACATGGCGGCCGCGCCGACGCAGGTTGCTGATGGAGTTGCAGCAGGTCTGCGGGTGGCCAAGCGCATCGACAGAGACATGCGCGCCGCCGCCCGTCACCTCGCGAACCGCCTCGGCAACATCGGCAACCGCGCGGCTGTTGATGGTGGCGGTCGCGCCGAGCTGCCGCGCAAGTTCGAGCTTGTCTTCGGCAATATCGATGGCGACGACCTGCGCGCCGAGGCCAGCGCCGATCATGATGGCGGAGAGGCCGACGCCGCCGCAGCCATGGACCGCCAGCCATTCGCCGCCCTTCAGGCGTCCCTGATCGGTCACGGCCCGGAAGGAGGTGGCGAAACGGCAGCCGAGGCCGGCGGCGGTGGCATAAGTCATCGATTCCGGCAGGTGCACCAGATTCTGATCGGCATAGTCGATGGCGACATATTCGGCGAAGGAGCCCCAATGGGTGAAGCCGGGCTGGAACTGCGCCTCGCAGACCTGCTGGTTGCCGGAGCGGCATTCATGGCAATGACCGCAGCCGGAGACGAAGGGCACGGTGACGCGGTCGCCGGTCTTGAAGCGGGTGACGTTTTTGCCGACGGCGGCGACCACGCCTGCGAATTCGTGGCCGGGAACATGCGGCAGGCGGATATCCGGGTCATGCCCCATCCAGCCGTGCCAGTCGCTGCGGCAGAGGCCGGTCGCCTTTACCTCGATGACCACGCCGCCATCGGTCGGTTCCGGATCGGGCAGCGATGCAACAACCGGGGTTTCGCCGAACAGTTCGTAAAAAAGCGCGCGCATCATGGCCTCACATGTTTGGTATGCAGGTTCGAAGTCATACCTGCTCTACCATGTCCCGCAAATGGGCGAAGCGGTTTTACGTCTGGAAAAGCGCTTTAGTCCTTGATGACCATCAGGTCGCCGGCTGCGAATTTCAGCGTCACCTGCTCGCCGACGGCGGGCGGTGCTGTGCCGGGATCGTTGAACATGTCGAAAGACAGGGTCGAGCCGCCGAGATCGAGGCGGGTGCGGATCACGGAGCCGAGGAACTGGCTGGAGGTGACGAGGCCGGAAATGGCGACATCGCCTTTCGCATCGCTGCCGAGCGAACCCGCTTCCGGCCGAAGGGCAAGGGTGATTTTTTCGCCGTTCGCCGCATCGACTGGCTTGTTGAGGGTGATCTGCTGCTCTCCGACGCGGATGGTGTTGGATGAGGAATCGACCACAGTGGCGTCGATGAGGTTCAGGGTGCCGACGAAAGAGGCGACGAAGCGGGTCGCGGGCTTGTTGTAGATATCGAAAGGGGAGCCGATCTGGTCGGCGCGGCCGCCATTCATGACGACGATGCGGTCAGAAATCGACAGGGCCTCTTCCTGATCGTGGGTCACGAAAATGGTGGTGATGCCGAGTTTCTGCTGAATCTGGCGGATTTCTTCGCGTAGCGACACGCGAATCTTGGCATCAAGCGCGGAGAGCGGTTCGTCCAGCAAAAGTACTTCCGGCTTCGGCGCGAGCGCGCGGGCAAGCGCCACGCGCTGCTGCTGGCCGCCCGACATCTGGTAGGGGTAACGGTCCGCCAGATGCTCCAGATGGATAAGCTGGAGCATTTCCTTCACGCGGGCGTCGATCTCGGCTTTCGGCTTGCCGGCGACTTTGAGCCCGAAGGCGACGTTTTCATAGACATTCATGTTGGGGAACAGCGCATAGGCCTGAAACACCATGCCGATATTGCGCTGGTTCGGTCTGAGCGCCGTCTGGTCCTTGCCGTTGATGACGATCGATCCGCCGCTCGGGGTTTCTAAGCCGGCGATCATGCGCAGCACGGTGGTCTTGCCGCAGCCCGATGGCCCGAGGAAGGAGACGAATTCGCCCTTTTCGATGGCCATGTTGAAATCATGCACGACCTGCACGGAGCCGAAGGATTTCTTGATGTTGCTAAGTGTCAAAAATCTCATGAAATATTGTCCTCAGGCCTTGGGAGGCGCGCCCTTCTGGTAGCGTGAAACGAGTTGGATCAGACCCAGGCAACCCCAGGTGATGCCGAAGGAAATCACGGCAAGTGCGGCCGGTTCATAGGCGCGGTTGGCGCCGAGCAGCTGCATGTAGGGGCCGAAGGCCGGGCGGTTCAAAAGGGCCGCCATGGTGAATTCACCGATAACGATGGCGAAGGTCAGGAAGGCGCCCGAGAGCACGGCGACCAGAACATTGGGGAGGATGATACGCGAGAGAATGGTCGTCCAGCCGGCGCCGAGACTTTGAGCTGCTTCCGTCAGCGTCGCCACGTCGATGGTTCTGAGACCGGTATCGACGGCGCGGTACATATAGGGCAAGGCCAGCGTGGCGTAACCGAACATCAAAAGCAGGTTGGTGCCGAAGCTCGTGCCGGTCAGCGGCAGCCAGCTCGAGGTGTTGTAAAGCCGGATATAACCGAAGACGATGACGATGGCCGGGATGACCAGCGGCAAGAGCGTAATGAATTCGATATAGGGCCGCAGACCCGGCAGTTTCAGGCGCACCCAATAGGCGGTGGGCACCACCAGCAGAACGCCGAAAACGATGGTGAACAGTGCCATCACCACGGAATAGCTGAAGGTCTCCTGGAAACGCGGATCGGTCAGCACCTTGCCATAGGCGTCGAATGAGTATTCGCCGCGCCGCATTTTCAGCGAGAAGTTGGTCATGCCGATCAGCGGCAGGGCGAAATAGAGCAGGCCGAAAATCAGCGCGCCCCAGGCGAAGAAACGCTTCATTTCAGCCACCTTTCGCTGCGGGCGCGCAGCCAGATATAAAGTGTGTTGGCGACACCGGTAACGACGATCATGCCGAAGGCAAGCGCGTAACCGAGATGGGGATCGCCGAGCACGTCGCCACGTATCTGGGCAAAAAGCAGAATGGGCGCAATATTAAGCGAAGAGCCGGTCAGCGCTATTGCTGTCGCAACAGCACCGAAAGCATTGGCGAACAGGAGCGCGAATGTGCCAAGCAGTGACGGCAGAAGGATGGGAAATGCGATAAATCGCCAATATTGCGTTCCCGTCGCGCCAAGAACTTCCGCCGCCTCACGCCATTCACGCTTCAACCCATCCAGGGCAGGAGCGATGATCAGTATCATCAGCGGAATTTGGAAGAAGAGATAGGTGATTGTCAGCCCCCAGAAGGAGATGAGGTTGAAGCCCATCAATCTGAGGTCTATCCCCAGCTGGGATTTCAGGAACACCGTCAATATGCCGACCGGGCCGAGTGTGGCGAGAAATGCGAAGGCCAGCGGAACGCCGGCAAATTGCGACGCAACCCCGGAAAAGGTCATCAGCGGCCCGCGCAACACATTGGGAAGACCACCAAGTATGACGGCGGCTGCGACGGAAAAGCCGATCAAACACCCCAGCAATGACGACGCGAGGCTGATTTTTATCGATATCGTAAAAGCGCCCATGATCGCCGGCGTGAAAAGCCCAGCAATATTGGCGAGGGTGAAACTGCCGCTCGGATCCTGAAATGCACCGATGACGATCTTCATCGTCGGCATGATCAGAAACATCGCAACAAATACGACAAATGGCAGCACACCTATCCAGTGAAGCGGCAGCTTTCTGCCCGCGTCGGATGGTCCGCCGGTGTTGGTTGATGGCATGCCTTGTCCCCACACGCCGTTTTAAAACGGTCTATATATTGCGGTTATCACGAAAGAAACACCCCGGCCTTTCTTCAGCCGGGGTGCGTTTTCAACAACTTACTTGACGTTCGCGCCGACTGTCTTGTCCCAGCCACCGGTAACGGCAGCCTTGTTGGCGTCAACTTCCTCGAGTGTCGGGAAGATAGCCTTTTCGTAGGCCGCTGCCGGCGGCAGGCTGTCGATCAGTTCCTGCGGAACCTTGCCAGCCTTGACCATTGCGTTGAAGCGGATCGGGTGGCAATAGCCCTTCAGCCAGCCGAGCTGACCGTCGTCGGAATAGAGATGCTCCATCCAGAGCTTCGCTGCGTTCGGATGCGGTGCATAGGCAGAAATGCCCTGCACGTAAACGCCGGCCAGAACACCCTTTTCAGGCACGACGACTTCTGTCGGCGGGTTGTCGTTCAGCGTCTTTTTCCAGGACAGCGCGTTGTAGTCCCAGGCGATGATGATTGGTGTCGAACCCTGTGCGAGCGTACCGGCCTTGCCGACGGTCGGAACGAAGTTGCCTGCCTTGTTGAGGTCGGCGAAATACTTCAGACCGGCTTCACCGGCTTCCTTGCCGGACTTTGCGCCCTGGCCAAGACCGGCGGCGAGAACGCCGAGAATTGCCTGGTTAGATGTCAGCGGGGGACCGGCAAGTGCGACCTGACCGGAATATTCCGGCTTCAGCAGGTCGGCCCAGTCCTTCGGCGTGTTCTTCACGAGGTCCTTGTTCACAAAGAACGACATGACGCCGTAATAGTCGCCGTACCAGTAACCTTCCGGATCCTTGACGTTGTCAGGAATTTCGTCCCAGGTCGAGACCTTGTAAGGCTGCAGGAGGCCTTCGGCCTTCATCTGCGGGCCGAAAGCGAGACCGACGTCAACGACGTCAGGAGCCTGCGGGCCCTTGTTGTCCTTGTTCGCCTTGATGGCTTCGACTTCATCGGCGGAGCCGGCGTCGGGGTTCAGTTCGTTGACGGTGATTTCCGGATATTTCGCCTTGAAGGCGGCAATCACGTCGCCGTAACCGCACCAGTCGTGCGGCAGGGCGACGGTGGTCAGCATGCCTTCCTTCTTGGCGGCCGCGATCAGCTCGGCGCTCGGTTCAGCGGCGGCAATTGCGGTGGAGGCGATGACCATTGCAGTGGTCGTAGCAAGCAGTCGGCGGCAGTGAGAGATCACTTTTTTCTCCTCTTCGTGTTCTCATATTGCGGACGCTGATACGGATTCTCAATGAAGCTAATGTGACGGCTGGATTGCAATTTATTTATCCGGATTCCGTCACTTTACGCCCGTTTTCCGCCATCACCCGGCTTTTTTGCCTGCAATTGCGGGAGATTCCCTCATGATCCGTGGTGGCCAGATACGTTCCCCAGCTTGGTTTCTTATCCTGTTTTATCGTGCTGGTAGCGATGACAGGTATCCAATCAGCGTGCGGCATCCGCGTCAAGCAAGTTGCCCGGCTATGTAGTTTCATGTTCTGTCCGGCCTGCGGAACAGCCGCGTCTGTTCAAACAGGCCTTCAAGCGCGTTCATGCGTTCCCTGGTTTCATCCCAGGTGCCGTTCTGCACCGCTTCGATCAGCGCTTCGACCACGAACAGCGTAACGACCGAGGAATCCCATGCCGAGGGCGCTTCGATCCTGACACGGAAAGTGTGCAGCGCATGGCGCGCCACCGGCGATGTCCATTGATCGGTGAAGAGAATGATCTGCACGCCGTTAGCCTTGGCCACTTCAGCCAGCGTCGTCATGTCGTGCTCGTAGCGGCGAATGTCGAAGATAACCAGTATGTCGCCGGCGCTCATGTTCAGCATATATTGCGGCCAGGCGCTGGAATTCGACGACATCAGCGTCGTCTTCGGCCGGATCACCTGCATGTGGGTGAAGAAATATTCGGCTATCGCGCCGGTGATGCGCCCGCCGACGAAATAGATGCTGCGCTTGCGATCGGAAAGCAGCGCTGCGGCATTGTCGAAGACGGCGGTGTCGAGATCGCTCAGCGTATCGCGCAGATTGCCGGTGATGGCATCGGCGAAGCGGTTGAGAATGTGCAGGCCGGGCGCATTGGTTGCCCAGCGATCATGTTTGGCGATGGGGCCGGAGATCGTCGCTTCCAGTTCCTGGTGCAGATGCGCCTGAAATTCCGGATAGCCCTTGTAGCCGAGCTTCTGCACCATGCGCGCCACCGTCGGCGTCGAAACGCCGGCATTTTCCGCAATGGTGGTGATGCTGCCGAGGCCGGAGACGGGGTAGTTGCCGAGCAGGCTCTCCGCCAGCCGTTTTTCCGAACGGGTCAGTGCGTCGTAATGGGCATGAATGACATCCGACACGGTCGCCGTCGTGCTGCGCAAATTTTTCCCCTTCCGGTCTTCTGCCGGTGCATGGCTAAAATAAACATCTGTGCCAGCTATCGAGTCAATGGGAAAATGAAGAGAAAATTTCAAAATTCCATTTGACACTCGCAATAATGTGAAGAATTCTTTTCGGCGTTGACGGAACGCGGGGGTTCCGGGTGGGGTTCGTGCATGACGCTGCGGTCACGGTTTTTCACAGAAGCAGAAGGGCAGGCCGTCGGTATCGAGAATGCGGCGGCGAAGGGCGACGTCCTTCTCGTCTGCGAACATGCCTCTGCCACCATTCCGCAGAAATTCGGCACATTGGGTCTTTTGCCGGAGGTGCTTTCGAGCCATGCAGCCTGGGATCCGGGCGCTCTGGCCGTTGCCCGGCTGCTTTCGGAAAAACTTGACGCCACGCTCGTCTATCAGCGGTTTTCGCGTCTCGTCTATGATTGCAACCGGCCGCCCGAATCGCCTTCCGCCATGCCGGTGAAAAGCGAGATTTACGATATTCCCGGCAATTTCGATCTCAGCGAAGCGGAGCGGTTCGCCCGCACCTCCGCACTTTATGTGCCGTTTCATGACCGGGTGAGCGAGATCATCGCCGCGCGGCAGGCGGACGGCCGCAACGTGGTGGTGGTGACCATCCACAGTTTCACACCGGTTTATCACGGCCGGTTCCGAAAGGTTGAGATCGGCATCCTGCACGATACCGACAGCCGCCTCGCGGATGCGATGCTGGCGGGTGCCGACGGGTCCTCGCTCACGGTCAATCGCAACGATCCTTACGGCCCAGAAGATGGCGTGACGCATACGCTGCGGCTGCATGCGCTGCCGGATGGGCTTTTGAACGTCATGATCGAGATCCGCAACGATCTCATCACCAATGAAGGAGAGCAGGCGGCAATCGCCGGTTTTCTCCACGAGCTTATGGGGAAGGCGCTCTCATCGATCGATGAGTGAGGGAGCTATGGCCGGCCGATGGTGAAAACACCGGGGCCGGCTGCCAGATGAGACTGCCGCCATTTTTATAAAAGCCGGCCATGCAGCCGGAAAAACACGAAGCGGCAAGGGAACAGCAAGTGCGTGCGGCCAATCGCGGGAGACTCCCGGGTGAAGCCGGAAACTGGGGCACAATCGGCCAATAACGGCTGACTGGCTTGTTTTTTTCTTATTCAGGAGAGAAGGGCATGGACAGTTCATCGTCAGGCGTCAGCTACAAGAAGGCTGATGCATCCTATTTCGAAAAACGCGGACTATCCCGTTATGCGGGCGTGTGGTCGCTCTGGTCGCTCGGCGTCGGCGCGGTTATTTCCGGGCATTTTTCCGGATGGAATTTCGGCTTTTCCACCGGCGGCTGGGGCGGCATGCTGGTGGCGGGCATCATCATCGCCATCATGTATCTCGGGCTGACATTTTCTATCGCGGAAATGAGCCCGGCCTTGCCGCATACCGGTGCGGCCTATTCCTTCGCCCGCACGGCCATGGGTCCATGGGGCGGCTTCATTACCGGGCTTTGCGAGAATGTCGAATATGTGCTGACGCCGGCGGTCGTCGTCACCTTCATCACGGCCTATGTGAACTCCATTCTCGGGCTCGATCCGGCCTATTCACCTTTCGTGTGGATAGCGTTTTACGCGATATTCCTTGCGCTCAATGTCTTCGGGCTCGAGCTTTCCTTCAAGGTGACGCTGGTCATCACGCTGATTTCGCTTGCCGTTCTGGTGTTCTTCTGGATCAGCGCCATCCCGAACATCGATTTTTCGCGTTTCGCACTCAATATCGGTGTCGGACCTGACGGCAAGGCGGTGGAGTTGCCGGAGGGCGGCGGCTCCTTCTTCCCCTTCGGGTTCTCAGGCGTTCTCGCCACGCTGCCTTTCGCGGTCTGGCTGTTCCTCGCCATCGAGCAACTGCCGCTGGCGGCGGAAGAATCGGTCGATCCCAAGCGCGACATGCCGAAGGGCATCATCCTCGGCATGGTCACGCTGATGGTTTCGGCCTTCATGATCGTATTGCTCAACCCGTCCCTGCCGGGCGTCGGCGCCTTCCATCTCAGCTCCTCGCTTGAGCCGCTGCTCGATGGTTTCAAGGCGATCTATGGCGATGGCGGCGTGGTGGTGCTGGGTCTCGTTGCCTTGACCGGCCTGATCGCCAGCTTCCATACGATCCTCTACGCGCAGGGTCGCCAGATCTATTCGCTGTCGCGTGCGGGTTACTTCCCGACCGTGCTGTCGATTACCCATTCCAAGTATCGCACGCCATACGTTGCCAACATCACCGGCGCGATTGTCGGCTTGGCGGTCATGCTCGTCATCTGGTTCGCGCTGGGTGCGGAACAGGGCGGTAGCATCATCGGCAGCGTGCTTTTGAACATGGCCGTCTTCGGTGCGATGTTCTCCTACATCATGCAGGCGATTTCCTTCATCCTGCTCAGGAAGAACCTGCCGCATATCGAGCGGCCGTTCCGCTCGCCCTTCGGCATTCCGGGCGCGGTGCTGACGGTGATCATCGCCATCGTCACGCTGCTTTACCAGATCCAGGATCCGAACTTCACCAAGGGCGTGCTCTGGGTGGCGGTCTGGTTCGCCGTGGCAATCGCCTACTTTGCCTTCATCGGCCGCCACCGCCTCATCCTGTCGCCGGAAGAGGAATTCGCGCTGGAGCACAAGCAGGCTGCGGTTGCCGCAGCGGCTGCAAAGGCCTGATGCTCAAACGAAACGGGCGGCCGCATCCCGGCCGCCCGGCCACGACAATAAAGGGAACGGACAAAATGACGAGCTACACATTCGACGCGCTTAAGATGGATGTCGCCGAGGGGCGCATCGACACGGTTCTGGCCTGCCTTGTCGACATGCAGGGGCGTCTGATGGGCAAACGGTTCCAGGCGGAATTCTTCGTTGAAAGCGCCTTTGAGGAAACCCATAGCTGCAATTACGTGCTTGCCACCGACATGGAGATGGAAACCGTTCCCGGTTACAAATCCTCCAGCTGGGAAAAGGGTTATGGCGACTATGTGCTGAAACCCGATCTTTCGACGCTGCGGCGTGTGCCGTGGCTGGAAGGCACGGCGCTGGTGCTGTGCGATGTGCTCGATCATCACACCCATGAAGAAGTGCCGCATTCACCGCGCGCGCTCCTGAAAAAGCAGGTGGCGCGGCTGGAGGCCATGGGGCTGAAGGCCTATATGGCGACCGAACTGGAATTTTTCCTGTTCGACCAGACTTTCGATGCGGCGCGCGCCAGCGGCTACAGGGGGCTGAACCTCGCCAGCGGTTACAACGAGGATTACCACATCTTCCAGACGACCAAGGAAGAAGACGTCATGCGGGCGCTGCGCAAGGGACTGCAGGGCGCGGGAATTCCGGTCGAGAATTCCAAGGGCGAGGCCTCTCCCGGTCAGGCGGAAATCAATGTGCGTTATGCCGAGGCGCTGACCATGGCCGACCGGCACGCCATCATCAAGAACGCCACCAAGGAAATCGCCTGGTCCAAGGGCAAGGCCGTGACGTTCCTCGCCAAGTGGAACTACAATGCCGCCGGCAGTTCTTCACACATCCACCAGTCGCTATGGAGCCTCGACGGCAAGACCCCGGCGTTTCTGGACAAGGACGCCAAGCATGGCATGTCGGAACTGATGCGGCATTATGTTGCCGGGCTTCTGGCCCATGCCAGCGAGATCACCTATTTTCTGGCGCCCTACATCAATTCCTACAAGCGGTTCATGGCCGGCACCTTTGCGCCCACCAAGGCGATCTGGAGCCTCGACAACCGCACGGCGGGATATCGTCTGTGCGGGGAGGGCACCAAGGGCATCCGCATCGAGTGCCGTGTCGGTGGCTCCGATCTCAATCCCTATCTCGCCATGGCTGCCCTGCTTGCAGCAGGCATTGACGGCATCGAAAATAAACTCGAACTTGAGCCCGCTTTTGTAGGTGACGCCTATGGCGGCAAGGACGTGCGCGAGATACCCAAGACATTGCGTGACGCCACTGTCTTTCTGGACGGATCGAAAATGCTGCGCGACGCCTTTGGCGACGATGTGATCGATCATTACGTCCATGCCGGACGATGGGAGCAGGAAGAATACGACCGCCGCGTGACCGACTGGGAAGTGGCGCGCGGTTTTGAACGAGCCTAATCATTACGGGAAAACATCATGACCATGATCCAGAATATCTCGCCCATCGACGGCTCGGTTTATGCCGAGCGGGAGGCGATGTCGCTGGAGGCGGCGCGCGTCGCCGTTTCGAAAGCGCGCAAGGCGCAGAAGGACTGGGCGCGGCGTCCGCTTGAGGACCGCGTTCAGCTGGTTCTCAAAGGTGTGGCGCGCCTTAACGAAATGGTGGCCGAGGTTGTGCCGGAACTGGCGCATATGATGGGCCGTCCGGTTCGTTATGGCGGCGAGTTCAAGGGCTTCAACGAGCGCTCCAACTATGTCGCCTCCATTGCAGCCGATGCGCTGGCGCCGCTCGTCATCGAGGAAAGCGGCAATTTCGAACGTCGCATCGAGCGCGAAGCGCATGGCGTGGTCTTCGTCATCGCGCCGTGGAATTATCCTTACATGACGGCGATCAACACCGTCGCGCCCGCCTTGATGGCCGGCAATACGGTCGTCATCAAACATGCGGCGCAGACGCTACTGGTGGGCGAGCGCATGGTGCGGGCTTTCGTTGAGGCCGGCGTGCCTGACGATGTCTTCATCAATGTCTTCCTCGACCATGGCACGACCTCGGCGCTCATTTCCGAGGGACTGTTCAATTTCGTCAACTTCACTGGTTCGGTGGAAGGCGGCCGTGCCATCGAACGTGCCGCTGCCGGCACCTTCACCGGTCTCGGGCTTGAACTCGGCGGCAAGGACCCCGGTTACGTGATGGAGGATGCCGATCTCGACGCCGCCGTCGATACGCTGATGGATGGCGCGACCTATAATTCCGGGCAATGCTGCTGCGGCATCGAGCGCATCTACGTCAATGAAAACCTCTATGACGCATTCGTCGAGAAGTCCGTGGCGTGGGTTTCGAACTACAAGCTCGGCAATCCGCTGGAGCAGGAAACGACGCTCGGGCCGATGGCCAATAAGCGTTTCGCCGAGGTGGTGCGTGCGCAGATCGCGGACGCCGTCGCCAAGGGCGCCAAAGCGCTTGTCGATTCGAAGCTTTTCCCCGCCGATGATGGCGAAAGCGCTTACGTCGCGCCGCAAGTGCTCGTCAATGTCGATCATTCGATGGAGTTCATGACCGAAGAAACCTTCGGCCCGGCGGTCGGGATCATGAAGGTCAAGAACGACGACGAAGCCATCGCGCTGATGAATGACAGCAAATACGGGCTGACCGCCTCGCTCTGGACGCAGGATGCCGCCCGCGCCGGGCGCATCGGCCGCGAGATCGAAACCGGAACCGTGTTCATGAACCGCGCGGACTATCTCGACCCGGCGCTTTGCTGGACCGGTGTGAAGGAAACTGGCCGCGGCGGTTCGCTCTCCGTTCTCGGTTTCCAGAACCTGACCCGTCCGAAATCCTACCATCTGAAGAAAGTCACGAAATGAATATCGTCGCCAACTGGAGCTACCCCACCGCCGTCAAGCTTGGCCGTGGCCGGATCAAGGAACTGGCGGAAGCCTGCAAGACGCTCGGCATCAAGAAGCCGCTGCTCGTTACGGATCGCGGCCTTGCCAATATGGCGATAACAGCGCATGCGCTCGACGTGCTGGAAGAGGCGGGTCTCGGCCGGGCGATCTTTGCCGAGGTCGATCCGAATCCCAACGAGATCAACATGGAAGCCGGCGTGAAGGCCTATCGCGATGGCGGCCATGACGGCGTCGTCGCCTTCGGCGGCGGCTCTGGCCTCGATCTCGGCAAGACCATCGCCTTCATGGCCGGGCAGACGCGCCCGGTCTGGGATTTCGAGGATATCGGTGACTGGTGGACCCGAGCGGACGCTTCAAAGATCGCGCCCATCGTCGCGGTTCCGACGACGGCGGGCACCGGTTCGGAAGTCGGCCGCGCCAGCGTCATCACCAATTCGCAGACCCATGTGAAGAAGATCATCTTCCATCCGAAGCTTCTGCCCGGCGTCGTCATCTGCGATCCGGAGCTGACGGTCGGCATGCCGAAGGTCATCACGGCGGGCACGGGCATGGACGCCTTTGCCCATTGCCTCGAGGCCTATTCCTCGCCCTTCTATCATCCGATGAGCGCCGGTGTGGCGCTGGAGGGGCTGCGGCTCGTCAAGGAATTCCTTCCGCGCGCCTATAAGGACGGCACGGATATCGAAGCGCGCACCAATATGATGGCGGCGGCGGCGATGGGGGCGGTCGCCTTCCAGAAGGGCCTCGGCGCCATCCATTCGCTCTCGCACCCCATCGGCGCGGTCTACAACACCCATCACGGCATGACCAATGCCGTCGTCATGCCGGCGGTGCTGCGCTTCAACCGTCCAGCCATCGAGGACAAGATTGCCCGCGCGGCCGCCTATCTCGGTATCTCCGGCGGTTTCGATGGTTTTTATGACTATGTGCTGGAGCTTCGCAAGGAACTCGGCGTGCCAGAGAATCTCACCGCCATGGGCATCAAGCCGGATCGTATCGACGAACTGGCGGCGGAAGCGATCAAGGATCCGAGCTGCGGCGGTAATCCGGTGCCGATGACGCTGGAGAATACGAAGAAGTTGTTCGAGGACTGCTTTTGATGAGCGACCTTTATTCGTCAGGTTTGTGAGAGGTTGAGAGGGTGCCGCTTGTTTCTTCTCCCCGCCGGGGAGAAGGTCGCGGCAGCGGGATGAGGGGGCAAGCTCTCGGTCTCTCGCTGACGTTGCCCCCTCATCCGACCCTTCGGGCCACCTTCTCCCCGGCGGGGAGAAGAAACGAGTGGCAACGTCGTGCCCTGCACGGGGAGCGAGCCACGTACGATCTCTAATTCATGAAGCCCGCGACGACCCGGTCGCGGGCTTTTCGTTGCGCGGCATAACCGTTCTTAGCCTTTTCTTAACCATGTTCGTTAAGGTTATGGAAAGCACCATGAATTGCTTCGGTGCGTGAATGAGCATGAAACGGCTCTGACCAACAGGGGGTGTCATGTCAGTCATCACTTTCGCCAATACCAAGGGCGGCGCCGGAAAAACGACAGCAGTGCTGCTTCTGGCAACCGAACTGGCCCGCAGCGGTCACCGCGTGACCGTTCTGGACGCCGATCCGCAATTGTGGATTTCCCGCTGGCACGACTTGTCCGGCGAGATCGAAAATCTCTCGGTGATTTCGCATGTGACGATGGCTTCGCTTGAAGGCCATATTCGCGAGAATAAAACCAATACCGACTGTTTCATCATCGACCTGCCGGGCGCGAAAAGCCCGCTGTTGACCATGGCGCTCGGTATTTCCGATCATGTGCTGATCCCGGTTCAAGGTTCAGCCATGGATGCGCGCGGCGCTGCCGAAGTTCTGGATCACATCGAATTCCTGAACCGCAAGATGGGCAAGGCTATCGCCCATTCAATCGTACTGACGCGGGTGAATGCCATGGTGGCGACGCGTTCGCTGCTGCTCGTCAAAATGCTGCTGGCGGAAAAGAACGTCTCGGTTCTCAATACGCCGATTGTCGAGAGAGCGGCCTATCGCGATATTTTCGATTATGGTGGTACGCTCCTCTGTCTCGATAAGGACAAGGTCAGCAATATCGACAAGGCGGTGGAGAACGCGAAAGCCTTCGCCACCGAAGTTGTCGGCCTGCTGCCGAAACGTCTTTTGCGGCTCGGCACGCAACCGGCTCGCCTTTTCACCCGCAAGGCCGCCTGAAACATTGATTTCGGCCTTCTATCCTTCTGCGGTCTTCATCACCGCAGACGGATGATGATGCCTTGGACCATTGGCGGCCGTTGAGCTTGTCCGGGCATCGGTCGACGCTTTTCCGCGCCGGTTTCATTATTCGCTTGATTTGGAAATGATCGTTTCCTATATTCCGGCCATGAGCAATATCAACCACACCAATTCACCGGAACAGCGCTATCGCGGCAGGCCGCGCGAGTTTGACGTCGACCGCGCGCTCGATGGGGCGATCCGCGTTTTTTCGCGACGGGGTTATCACGCCACCTCCGTCGGTGACCTTACCGATGCGATGGAGCTGGCGCAGGGCAGTCTTTACAAGGCTTTCAAGGACAAGAAAGCCATCTTCATCGCCACGATGGAACGCTACAGGATCGTGCAGACCGAGCGTTTCGAGGCGGCGGTAGCTGTTTTCGATACCGGTTATGAGCGCATTAGGGCAGGCCTGATGTTCTATGCGGAACGGTCGCATGGCGGTGTCGGTTCCGATGGATGTCTTGTGGTTGGTGCTGCTGCCGATCTGGCGGCTCTGGATGACGATATTGCAATCGTGGTCGAGCGGGCGGTGAAGGCGAGGGAGCGAATTGTCGCCCGCCTCGTTGCTGAAGGGCAGAAGGATGGTTCCGTGCGTTCGAAGGCCGATCCCGATGATCTCGCCCGGGCGATGCTGTGCATGATGTACGGCATGCGCGTGGTTGGAAAGACGGGGCGCAGCCTCAAAGACATGGTGGCCGTGGTGGATATCGCCATGAAGCTTGCCGATTGACTTTGTGACTATTTAGGAAACAATTGTTTCCATATTGGAGAAAATGATGACGACGCGTGTAATTGAAGGGGATGATGTCGAGGCAACATCCATTTCCCCGGCCTTGACGTTCCTCTTGGCGACAGCCTGCGGACTGATTGCCGCCAATCTTTATTATGGCCAGCCGCTAGCCGGCATCATCGGGGCGGAGCTTGGTCTTTCTGCCGGTGCGACGGGGCTGATCGTGACCCTGACCCAGATCGGTTATGGCATCGGTCTGCTGTTTGTCGTGCCGCTCGGCGATCTTGTTGAAAACCGCAAGCTGGTGGTCAGCGCCGTTGCGATGGCGGTGCTTTCCCTTGTGGCGGCAGCATTTGCGCCGCATGCGGCCCCGTTTCTGATTGCGGCCTTTCTGGTCGGCGTCAGTTCCGTGGCGGTGCAGGTCATCGTTCCCTATGCCGCCCACATGGCGCCGCATGCCATTCGCGGCCGGGTGGTCGGCAATGTCATGAGCGGGCTGATGGCCGGCATCATGCTGGCGCGCCCGGTTTCCAGCCTGCTGTCTGAAGTGGTCTCCTGGCGCGGTGTGTTTCTGACCTCGGCGGCCGTCATGGCGCTTCTTGCCGTGGTGCTTTTCCGGCTTCTGCCCGCCCGTATGCCCGATGCGCGGCTGAGCTATGGGGCCTTGATGGCTTCGATGGGCCGGCTGGCGCTGCACACGCCGATCCTGCGGCGGCGGGCGATCTATCACGCCTTCCTGTTTGCGGCCTTCAGCCTGTTCTGGACCACGACGCCGCTTTATCTGAGCGGACCGCATTTCAATCTGAGCCAGGGTGAGATCGCGCTTTTCGCGCTGGCCGGTGCGGCCGGCACCGTGGCCGCGCCGATTGCCGGGCGGATGGCGGACCGTGGCTGGACGCGTGCGGCCACCTTCTTTGCCCTGGTGGCGGTGGCGCTCTCCTTCGCCGTCACACATCTTGCGCCCGAAGGCTCGCATCTCGCGCTCGCCATTCTGGTGGTCGCCGCCATCGTTCTGGATTTCGGCGTCACCACCAATCTGGTGCTTGGCCAGCGTGCCATCTTCACGCTCGGAGCGGAATTCCGCAGCCGTTTGAACGGCATCTATATGGCAACGTTCTTCATGGGCGGCGCAATCGGCTCCGCCGTTGGCGGCTGGGCCTATGCCGTCGGCGAATGGCAAGCCGCCTCTTGGATCGGCTTCGCCTTGCCGGTGGCAGCCCTGCTTTATTTCCTCACGGAAAAACGTGACTGAAACGCCACCAAATGAAAAAAGCCCGGCGGACCAAACCGCCGGGCTTTTTCTTTTTTCTTTCGGTCGATCCTATTCCGCGAATTCGACCACCACGCCGGGGCGGACCATTTTCGCCAGTTCGGTCGCATCCCAGTTGGTCAGGCGGATACAGCCGTGGCTGTTGGTCTTGCCGATCTTCGAGGGTTCCGGCGTGCCGTGAATGCCATAGGTCGGCTTCGACAGCGCAATCCAGACCGTGCCGACCGGGCCGTTCGGACCCGGCGGGATTTGCAGGATCTTGTCGTTCTGGCCCTGCTTGAAGTTGATCTTCGGATTATAGGTGTAGCCGGGATTGAGCGCGATGCGCTCCACCGTGTGCGTGCCGCTTGGCGAGGGCGTGTCCGTGGAACCGATGGTGGCCGGATAGGCGGCAATCAGATTGCCGTCCTGACCATAGGCGAAGACCTGCTTGATGCCCTTATGCGCGACGATGCGGGCAACCTGTCCCTTTTTCGTCTCGCCCGGATTGACGACCTTGATGATGGTGCCGGGCACGGAAAAATCGATGCCGGGGTTCAGTTCCTTCAGATAGTTCTCATCCATGTGGAAACGTTCGGCGAGCGCTTCCGACGTTGAGGTGAAGGAGAGGGCAGGCAGTTGCGACTTCTCGGCATAGTCGTCCGGGATGGAGGCGACGTAGGGGCCGGCGGCGTCGGCGGCGGTAATGGTGTAATCGACGATCGGCATGCCGCCGGATGCGCGCAGACGCTCCAGAATGTCATCGGAATTGTTGGGGTCGAGCTTCTCGCCGGTCATGTCCTGCCAGGCGGCAATCGCCTTGTTGACGTTGTCGCCCATCTTGCCGTCGATAACGCCGGGCGAGATGCCTTCACGGTCGAGGAATGTCTGGAGCGCGACGATTTCCTGGCGCGAGCGATTGACGGGCGTTGTTACCGGCGTATGGCGCTCGATCAGGTGGTCCGGCTGCGGAACGGCGGCGGTGGTGCTTTCGCCCGGCATCGGCTGGCCGAGCGGACCGCTTTCCACCGCACCGGGTGCGGGAACGGAGCCGGTGTAGAAATTCTCGTCGGAACCATCGCCGCGATATTCGCGGTAATCGCGCACGCTGCCATTCTCCTGATAGCCGTAGTCGCGCTGCGGCTCACGATACTGGCCGCCGGGGGCGGGCGGATAATAGGTGGTGTCGCGCTGGCGCGCCTGCTGCCGCTGCTGGTAGCCCGAGGGCATTTCGGTGGCGAGGAGATTGCCGTACTGGTCGTAAAACACCGTGCGTCCCATGGAATCGCGGCTGATGACGATATCGCCGCGCTCCGGCATGAAGTCGAGCACACGACCATCAGGGGTCACCAGCATCGTCTGCTGATCGCCATAACGCTGCTGCGCGCCAGCCTGTAGCGGGGCGATAGCTGCCGCCAGCGCGACTGTCAGACCCAGAGCTGCGTTAAGAAACTGTTTCACGATTCTGCTATCCCTTACTTGTTCACCGATAAACACACCGCAATCTTGACCCTATTGTGAAAAAGGTGAATTCGCGGTTAATGCAATCTTAATTTCCGTCACGGTTAGTAGCGTTTCCGTGAAGCATGCGTTTTCAAGGTCACAGGGAGGTTTATCTTGCGTTCGTTTCAGGCTGGCAGATCGCCACGCATTTTCCTCGATGAAACCTCCGTTTTCGATATCGGCTCCTGCGTCGTCGATGGCATCGACATCGCGCCCGGCCGCGCCATTCCTGACGATGGCGATGCGCGCATCGACCACTCTCTGGAAGGCTTTCTGTTCACCTGCGGCCCCGACCATATCCGCCATCCCGAGCCGATCGATGGCGACGGTGAGGGACGTCGATATCCGCTGCATGGGTCCTTTTCCTCGCATCCCGCGACGGTCATTGCGTTCGATGTTCAAGAGTCCAATGCATTGGCGCGCGTCGAGGTTCCCGTGAAGCTTGCCGATGGCGGCACGGCCCTTCTGGAACGGACATGGCGTATCGACGGGGAAAGCGGCGAAGTGAGCCTCGATGACCGGATCGTCAACACGTCCGAGCGGCCCATCCCGGTGTTCCTGATGTATCATATGAATGTCGGCGCGCGCCTGTTCGACGATGCCGTGCGACTTGAGGGCGCGATGTTGGACGGTGGCGGCCACTGCTGGCGTTTCGGCGAAGAGCCGGGCAATGTTTTCTGCGTTCCCGCCGGTGATGACGAGTGGGCGTCGCTTTCGCTCGGACCGATTGCGGCCATTGGCGGGAAAACGCTGACGGTGCGTTTTCGCACGCAAACACTGCCCTATCTGCAGATGTGGCGCAACCAGCAGGCGCCGGCCAATGTGCTCGGCATCGAGCCGGTATCGCATCGCTGGGTGGGACGGAGCGAGCTTGAGGCGGCCGGCGAGTTCAATATTCTCCAGCCGGGCGAAAGCCGTTCCTTTGGCCTGCGCTTTTCCATCCTCTGAGCCGTACCGAATGAAGATGCCCTGTCATTGACGCAGGGGGTTTGACCGCTTACATCGGATGCGGATTTCAAGGGTGACAGCCAGCGGCGCGGACGCCGGTTTCAGCGGAGGCATGACATGGATATCAGGCGCATAGACGACGAATATTCGGTAACGGGACAGATCAGCGTCGCCGATCTCGACGAGATCAAGGCGCTCGGCTTCAAGTCGATCGTCTGCCACCGCCCTGACGGCGAAGAAGACGGCCAGCCGCTTTTCGCCGATATTGCCGAGCGTGCCGAGCAGCTTGGCCTCACCATCATGCATGTGCCGGTTGGCCGTTACGGCGTCGATGCCGATGCCGTTGCCGGCATGGTGGATGCGCTGGACGAATTGCAGCGCCCGATGCTCGGCTATTGCCGTTCCGGCGCGCGCTCGACGGCGATTTACGAAAAGACCCATCACCTGCGCGGCTGATTTTCCGCGCATCGTTCTATTTTAAATGCCAATCAACAGGAGTTTTCCATGACCATCAAGCGTATCGAGCCGGGCAAGCGCATGAGCGGCGCCGTCGTTCACGGCAACACCGTTTATCTGGCCGGCCAGGTTGGCGAAGGCACGAGCGTTACGGAACAGAGCAAGTCTGCTCTCGCTGAAGTCGACCGCCTGCTGGCCGCTGCCGGTTCTGACAAGTCGAAGATCCTGCAGACCATCATCTACCTTTCCGACATGTCCACCTTCGGCGAAATGAACGCCGTCTGGGAAGGCTGGATCGACCCGGCAAACCCGCCGGCCCGCGCCACCAGCGGCGCACCATTGGCGACGCCGGACTACAAGGTTGAGTTCATCGTGACCGCTGCTCTCTGAGCATCCGTCTGAGTTTTCAAGAAAAGGCCGGGTCGCGGAAAGCGGCCCGGCCTTTTTTGATGGAATGGGGTCAAAAACTCTCCCCGTCATGCCGGGCTTGACCCGGCATCCAGCCACGGCGTGTCTGCGCCGTGAAGAGAGTCTTTCGCGATCAAGGACTTGATCGCGCTGGACCCCGGATCTAGTCCGGGGTGACGGCGCGGCGTGGTGACATGGCCACAAAATCCCAAGTAGAAGTAATTTTCATGTTTTTGAATCGCTTGCGTCCGTCACCTCACCGGCGAAGCAAGCGCCTTCTCAAACTGCTTCAACGTCGTCACCCGCTCCGCAAACCACAGCCTGGCCAGATCGCTCGCCGAGGCGAGATCGATGCCATCCGGGTCGATGGAGGTGATCGTCCAGCGGCCAGTTTTTGCGCCGGCCAGAACGGCGAGCCGGGACGCTTCGCCCTTGATGGCGTTGAGGCGGGTCGCTTCGCTTTCCGCCGCCGCCATCAGTTCGTCTGCGCCTGAGAGATTGGTGCGCAGATCGGCCGGGGTGATGTTGCTGGCATTGCGGGCCGGGCCGCCATTGATCTGCACACCTTCCGTCCGCAACCGGTAAAGCCGCGTGTCGGGAAGGGAGAGATAAAGTTTCGCTTTGGGGTAGCGGGCAATGTAGCGCGCGATGGCGAGCGGCGCTTCATCCGGGCCGATTTGTTCCGCCTTGCCCACCATTGTCAGCCGCGGCAGCGTCAGCGCATCTCCCTTGCCGAAGGGGGCGAGCGTCAGCGAGATGCGCGCGTCCGCCTCCATGTTGCGGGCGTGCAGCGTCAGCCCCGCCGCGAAGAAAAACGGCGTGCCGTCCGGCTCGATGCCGATATTGGTGGCGGTCGTATAGGGATAACCGCTGACCGGATCGAGGGTCGCAAGCGCTGCCGCGCGGGAAGTGTGCAAGACGTCCCGGGCCACGCGCACGGCCTCGAAAGGCGCACCGGCCGAGGACTCGATCTTTGCGCCGCGCGGGGTGATGACGGGAGAGGCTGCATCCGGCATGTCGTTTCCTGATCCAAAGGGCTGCTGAAAGAAGTGTGAGGCCCCTCCTTCGTCATGCTCGGGCCTGTCCCGAGCATCTGCAACCGATGAACTTTACGATACGTGATTG
>NZ_JAVAYA010000024.1:0-68266 GCF_041954855.1 Agrobacterium sp. LR_9 | reverse complement strand
GCCTGATTGTAAAAGGGAATTTGAAAATTATCATATAAATTAACGACTTTTAACGGTTTTCCCGTCGGTGTCCGTCAAGCTTGATGGGCCGTCACCTATATAGGGTCTCCATATCGCAATAACAGGGGCCGAGGCCTTGTAGATATCAGTCGGAAGACGGGCTGAAGCGGGCGACCAGCGCATGCGCATTGCCGGGATAGGTGAAGCGTACATAGGTGACAGCGCCCGAATTGCTCCAGGTACGGCGCTCCACGACAAGACACGCCTGCCTGTCAGAAATACCCAGCAGGCGTGCGATCTCCTTCGACGGTGTTTCGGCGCTGATCCGATGTTCGGCAGTGCTCCAGGGAACATGGCCGAGCAGCCAAGGGCCCGGCGCAATTTCGGTGAAGTCGGTTTCAGCCGCTTCCGGCACGGCCGCCAGATTGATGAGGCGCTGTTCGACACAGAATTCGCGTGCACCGGCGAAATGGATGCAGAGGATGTCGAGCAAGGGCGTTCCGACGGACACATCGAGCCGCTCACGATCCGCGCTTTTCGCGCTACGCCTTTCGCGCTCCAGGATTTTGAAGCCATAGTCGAGGCCAAGGGATTCGACCTCGGCCCCGATATCGTGAATTTGGAGAACGGCGGACTGGATCTGCGGCTGGCGAACGAAACTGCCGGATTTCTTGCGGCGCTCGATCAAACCGGCCTTGGCAAGCTGGCCCATGACCTTGTTCACGGTCATGCGCGAACAGTGATATTGATCGGCGAGGTCGACCTCGAAAGGCAACCGGTGGCCCGGCGGCCATTCTCCCGAAACGATCCGGCCCTCGATCTCAGTGAGGATACGCTGGTGCAGGGTCTGCCCGGCTGATGCTTTCGTCACGTCCGCAATGCCTTTCCCCGCTGGCTTTTTCCTGTTTCCGCCGAGCCCATATCAGCTATCGAGAAGTTCAGCCATGACCTTGTTGAAACGATCGGATATTTCGCGGCGATGGATATGCCGGCCGGCCTGCACGCGCTTTTTGCCGCGCACCCAAACGGAATCGACAGAAACGCCGCCCGCGAATATCCACTGATCGAGAATCTGGGATATCGGAAGATAAGAAACGGCCGAAACATCAAGAGCGACGAAATCGGCGCTTTTTCCACTTTCCAGACCGTTTCGCGACGCCAGAGCCCTGCCGCCGCCTTCGAGCGCCTGCCGGAAGAGTTTTTCTCCCGTGGAATGGCCGGCATCGGCGATGACATTGCGCGCGCGATGCGAGAGGCGTTGCGAATATTCGAGCGTTCGCAATTCTTCCGGCACGGAAATCAGAATGTTGGAATCGGATCCGACACCATAATGGCCGTTTTCAGCGAGAAACGCCGGAGCCGGGAAGATGCCGTCGCCGAGATTGGCTTCGGTGATCGGGCAGAGACCGGCAACAGCACCGCTTTTTGCCATGTCTCGCGTTTCGGTTTCCGTCATGTGCGTCGCATGGATAAGGCACCAGCGGCCATCGACCGGCGCGTTTTCAAGCAGCCATTCCACCGGCCTCGCACCGGAAAAGGCGAGCGAATCTTCCACTTCTTTCGTCTGTTCCGCCACATGAATATGGATCGGCCCGCCTTTTGCCAGCGGCTCGATGGCTGCCAGCTCGTCGCGGGTCACCGCACGCAGGCTATGCGGCGCTATGCCGAGCGTGGCGCCCGGCAGCCTGTCCACCACGGCCTGCGCGCCCTGCATCAGCTTTCCGTAACTGTCGAGCGAATGGATGAAGCGCTTCTGTCCGTCGATCGGCGCCTGGCCGCCGAAACCGGAATGGGCATAAAAGACCGGCAGCAATGTGAGGCCGATGCCCGTCTGCGAGGCGGCCGCGCCGATACGTTCAGCCATTTCGGCGATATTGCCGTAATGCGAGCCATCCCTGTCATTATGCAGATAGTGAAATTCTCCGACCCGCCCGAAACCGGCCTCGAGCATTTCCATATAAAGCTGGGCGGCAACCGCCTCGACATGGTCAGGCGTCATGGAGAGCGCGAATTTATACATGACGGTGCGCCAGCTCCAGAAACTGTCATCGCCGGGACCACGGATTTCGGCAAGCCCGGCCATGACCCGCTGAAAGGCGTGGCTGTGAAGATTTGGCATGGCCGGGACGATGACGGCATGTCGCTCATCCTGCGGCTGCGGCGAAACACCGGTTTCCACGGATAAAATAGCACCTTCGTCGCAGACGATGCGAACATCCTTCGCCCATCCATCCACTAGAAGCGCTGCGCCTGCGTGAACTGCCGTCATGCCACCCTCTCCTTTGCTTCTGTCCGGCAAGGCCATTTCAAACACGAAATTGCAGCTTGCCAAGCCGATTATTATGTATATACATTTACCTCACAAAGGAAAGGCGAAAAGCAAATGCCAGGGAACAAATCTGCAAACGGAACGGCGACGGGGAACGCCACGGCTTTGTGGCGCAACGCCCGGCTGGCAACCTTCAATCCCGCCATGGAAGGGATCGGCACCGTCGAAAACGCCGTCATTGCCGTGCGTAACGGCCGCATCGCCTTTGCCGGCCCTGAAAGCGATCTGCCCGCCGATCTGGCAACGGCCGATGAGACCAATGATTGCGGCGGCCGCTGGATCACCCCTGCCCTGATCGACTGCCACACCCATCTCGTCTTCGGCGGCAACCGCGCCATGGAATTCGAGATGCGGCTGAATGGGGCGACCTATGAAGAGATCGCCAAAGCGGGCGGCGGCATTGTTTCTTCGGTGCGCGACACGCGCGCGCTTTCGGAGGATGCTCTGGTGGCGCAGGCTCTCCCGCGCCTCGAGACGCTTCTTTCCGAAGGCGTTTCCACTGTCGAAATCAAATCCGGTTACGGTCTCGACATTGAAACCGAGCTGAAAATGCTGCGCGTCGCCCGCAGGCTCGAGACATTGCGGCCGGTGCGCATCGTCACCAGCTATCTCGCCGCGCATGCGACACCTGCAGACTATAAGGGGCGCAACGCCGATTATATTGGCGATGTCGTTCTGCCTGGGCTGGAAAAAGCCCATGCGGAAGGACTGGCGGATGCGGTTGACGGTTTTTGCGAAGGCATCGCCTTTTCCGTCGAGGAGATCGACCGGGTTTTCAAGGCTGCAAAACAATATGGCCTTCCGGTCAAACTGCATGCCGAGCAGCTTTCCAACCTTGGCGGTTCCGAGCTTGCGGCATCCTATAACGCGCTTTCGGCCGATCATCTGGAATATCTTGATGAGGCCGGCGCGAAGGCGCTGGCGAAAGCGGGAACCGTGGCCGTGCTTCTTCCCGGCGCCTTCTACGCGCTCAGGGAAAAACAATTGCCGCCGGTGCAGGCCCTGCGCGATGCCGGGGCCGACATTGCGCTGGCAACGGACTGCAACCCCGGCACATCGCCGCTCACCTCCCTGCTGCTGACCATGAATATGGGCGCAACGCTTTTCCGCATGACCGTGGAAGAGTGCTTGACCGCGACGACACGCAACGCGGCAAAGGCGCTCGGCCTGCTTACGGAAACCGGCACGCTGGAGGCTGGAAAATCCGCTGATTTCGCCATCTGGGACATCGAGCGTCCGGCAGAACTTGTCTACCGCATCGGTTTCAATCCGCTCCACGCCCGCATTTTCAAGGGACAGAAGGTTCTCCCATGACCATGAAGACCATCACGCTTCACCCCGGCAATGTCACCTTAGCCGATCTCGCCGAGATATATTGGGAGAACGGCAGCGCCAAACTCGACCGCAGCTTTGATGCAGGCATTGAAAAGGCGGCGGCCCGCATTGCGGAGATCGCTGCCGGCAATGCGCCGGTCTATGGCATCAATACCGGTTTCGGCAAACTCGCTTCCATCAAGATCGACGCGGCCGATGTGGCGACGTTGCAGCGCAATCTCATCCTGTCGCACTGCTGCGGGGTCGGCGCGCCGCTTCCTGAAAATGTCGTGCGGCTGATCATGGCGCTGAAGCTGGTTTCGCTCGGTCGCGGCGCATCCGGCGTGCGGCTGCAACTTGTGCGGCTGATCGAAGCCATGCTGGAGAAGGGCGTCATCCCCGTCATTCCCGAAAAGGGTTCGGTTGGGGCTTCCGGCGATCTTGCGCCGCTTGCCCATATGGCGGCGGTGATGATGGGCGAAGGCGAGGCCTTTTATGCGGGCGCGCTTCTGCCAGCGGGCGAAGCGCTTGCGAAAGCCGGACTGACCCCGGTGGTGCTTGCCGCCAAGGAAGGGCTGGCGCTGATCAACGGCACGCAGACTTCGACGGCGCTGGCGCTTGCCGGTCTTTTCCGTGCCCATCGCGCAGCACAGGCGGCACTTATTACCGGTGCGCTTTCCACCGATGCCGCCATGGGCTCATCTGCACCTTTCCATCCCGATATTCACAGCCTGCGGGGTCATAAGGGCCAGATCGACGCGGGAGCGGCGCTTCGTAATCTGCTGGAGGGTTCGGAAATCCGCGTCAGCCATATCGAGGGCGATGAGCGGGTGCAGGATCCCTATTGCATTCGCTGCCAGCCGCAGGTGGATGGCGCCTGCCTCGATCTTCTGCGGCAGGTGGCCCGCACGCTGGAAATCGAAGCCAATGCCGTGACCGACAATCCGCTGGTGCTTTCAGACAATTCCGTCGTCTCCGGCGGCAATTTCCACGCCGAACCGGTGGCCTTTGCCGCCGACCAGACGGCGCTCGCCATTTGCGAGATCGGCGCAATCGCCCAGCGACGCGTGGCGCTGCTGGTCGATCCGGCCCTCTCCTATGGTCTGCCGGCCTTTCTTTCCAGGAAGCCCGGGCTGAATTCCGGCCTGATGATCGCCGAAGTCACCTCCGCCGCGCTGATGAGCGAGAACAAGCAGATGGCGCATCCGGCCTCGGTGGATTCCACACCGACCTCCGCCAATCAGGAAGACCATGTCTCCATGGCCTGCCATGGCGCGCGCCGCCTGTTGCCGATGACGGATAATCTTTTCGCCATTCTCGGCATCGAGGCGCTTTCGGCCGTGCAGGGCGTGGAGCTGCGTGGGCCGCTGAAAACCAGCCCCGAACTGCAAAAGGTGATTGCGGCATTGCGCGCGGCGGTGCCTTCGCTGGAGGAAGACCGCTATATGGCGCCGGACCTGAAGGCTGCGGCGGAATTGATTGCCTCCGGCGCGCTGGTCGCGGCAATTTCGGACGGCATTCTGCCGAAGCTGGAGGTTTGAGATGACATTCGTTTCACCCCCCGTCCTCGGATTACCTGCCTGCGCGCTGGGGTTACCCCCCTCTGCCCTGCCGGGCATCTCCCCCTCAAGGGGGGAGATCAGATGCCTCACGCGCTCGTTCCTAGGTATTATGGGGCAAGGTGTTATCCGCCTGCCGATCTCCCCCCTTGAGGGGGAGATGCCCGGCAGGGCAGAGGGGGGTAACCCCAGTGCGCAGGCAGGTGACCGATGAACACGCCTTTCTCTCTCCACCAAGGCACCTCGCCCATCATCCTCGGCCTGCCTCACACCGGCACGGATGTGCCGTCGGAGATTTGGGATCGCCTGAACGACAACGGCAAGATTCTCGCCGATACGGACTGGCATATCCATGAGCTCTATGCCGGCCTTCTCGAGAGCGCGACAACCGTAAGGGCGACCTTCCATCGTTATGTGATCGACGCCAACCGCGATCCGGCCGGGGTAAGCCTTTATCCGGGCCAGAACACAACCGGGCTTGTTCCGGAGACCGATTTCGACGGCGAGCCGATCTGGAATGAAGGACAGGAACCCGCAGCGGACGATATCGCCTATCGTCTGGAAAACTTCCACGCGCCCTATCACGCGGCCCTTGCGGCGGAAATCGAGCGGGTCAAATCCATCCACGGCATCGCGATTCTCTATGATTGCCATTCGATCCGTTCGCATATTCCCTTCCTGTTCGAAGGCAAGCTGCCGGATTTCAACATCGGCACGGATATGGGCAAGACCTGCGATCCGACCATCGAGAAGATCGCCGTTGAGGTGACCGCCGCAGCGGACGGGTACGACAGCGTTCTGAACGGTCGTTTCAAGGGCGGCTGGACGACGCGCCATTACGGAAAACCGCAGAGCGGCGTGCACGCCATTCAGATGGAGCTGGCGCAATCCACCCATCTTCAAAGCGAGACGCCGCCTTTTGCCTATGACACGGGCAAGGCTGAACGGCTTCGCTCCCATCTCAAAACCATTCTCACGCGCATGGAAAGATTTGCGCTCGACACGAAACGATAAGGGGAAAGCACATGAACAATCCACGCCACAATATTCGCGATGTCCGCTCGCCGCAGGGCACTGACCTCAATGCCAAAAGCTGGATGACGGAAGCGCCGCTGCGCATGCTGATGAACAATCTCGACCCTGACGTGGCCGAGCGTCCGCATGAGCTGGTGGTTTATGGCGGCATCGGCCGCGCCGCCCGCACCTGGGACGATTTCGACCGCATCGTCGCGACGCTGAAGGACCTGAACGAGGATGAAACCCTCATCGTGCAGTCCGGCAAGCCGGTCGGCGTGTTCCGCACCCATAAGGATGCGCCGCGCGTCCTGATCGCCAACTCCAACCTCGTGCCACACTGGGCGAACTGGGATCACTTCAACGAGCTGGATAAGAAGGGCCTTGCCATGTACGGCCAGATGACGGCCGGTTCGTGGATCTACATCGGTACGCAGGGCATCGTGCAGGGTACCTATGAAACCTTCGTCGAGGCCGGCCGCCAGCATTATGAAGGCAACCTGAAGGGCAAGTGGATCCTGACTGGCGGTCTCGGCGGCATGGGTGGCGCGCAGCCGCTCGCCGCCGTCATGGCCGGCGCCTGCTGCCTCGCCGTCGAATGCGATGAAACCCGCGTCGATTTCCGCCTGCGCACCCGTTATGTCGATGCGAAGGCGCATACGCTCGATGAGGCGCTGGCCCTGATCGACCAATGGACCAAGGCGGGCGAGGCGAAATCCGTCGGCCTGATCGGCAATGCTGCGGAAATCTTCCCGGAACTCGTCCGTCGCGGCGTTCGTCCCGATATCGTTACCGACCAGACCTCGGCGCACGATCCCGTCCATGGGTACCTTCCGGCCGGATGGACCGTTGCCGAATGGCGCGCCAAGCAGGAAAGCGACCCGAAAGCGGTTGCGGCTGCCGCCCGCGCCTCGATGAAGGTGCATGTGCAGGCTATGGTCGATTTCTGGAACGCCGGCGTTCCGACGCTCGATTACGGCAACAATATCCGCCAGGTCGCCAAGGATGAGGGCCTCGAAAACGCCTTCGCCTTTCCGGGCTTCGTGCCGGCCTATATCCGCCCGCTGTTTTGCCGCGGTATCGGCCCGTTCCGCTGGGCGGCCCTTTCCGGCGATCCGGAAGACATCTACAAGACCGACGCCAAGGTGAAGGAACTGCTGCCAGACAACAAGCACCTGCACAACTGGCTGGACATGGCGCGCGAGCGCATCGCGTTTCAGGGCCTGCCGGCGCGCATTTGCTGGGTCGGCCTTGGCGACCGCCACCGTCTCGGCCTCGCCTTCAACGAAATGGTCAAGAACGGTGAGCTGAAGGCGCCGATCGTCATCGGACGCGACCATCTGGATTCCGGCTCCGTCGCCTCGCCCAACCGCGAGACCGAGGCCATGAAGGATGGCTCGGACGCCGTTTCCGACTGGCCGCTCCTGAACGCGCTGCTCAACACCGCATCCGGCGCGACCTGGGTGTCGTTGCACCACGGCGGCGGCGTCGGCATGGGCTTCTCGCAGCATTCCGGCATGGTCATCTGCGCCGATGGCACCGACGATGCCGCTCGCCGGCTGGAGCGCGTGCTGTGGAATGACCCGGCAACCGGCGTCATGCGCCATGCCGATGCCGGTTACGACATCGCCGTGGAATGCGCCAAGGAACAGGGCCTGCGCCTGCCCGGCATTCTCGGCAATTGATCCTCTTTCGGCCGGAAAGAGAAACACCTTTTCCGGCCGATCCCTCTCAAAAGTGGAAAACCATGACCCTGCTGCGCGCAAGCGATTACAAGCGAATGCCCTGGAAAAACGGCGGCGGCGAGACGGTGGAAATCGCCATCTTTCCACCGACGTCTTCCGTCGAGAATTTCGACTGGCGCATCAGCATGGCGACGGTGGCGAGCGACGGGCCGTTTTCGATCTTCCCCGGCATAGACCGCACCCTCTCCATTCTTGAGGGAAACGGCATGGCGCTGGCAATTGCGGCGGGCGATCCGCTGCTGCTGACAATGGAAAGCCCACCCCTGCCCTTTCCCGCCGATGTTCCCGTGAATGCGACCCTGCCCGATGGCGCGATCACCGATCTGAACGTCATGACCCGCCGCTCGCGCTTTCGTCATGTCGTTAAAAGGCATTCCGGCCCGTTTTCGGGAAAAGCCGCCGGAAACACGACGCTTGTTCTGGCGCTCGACCCGCTGGCGGTTTTAACCGGTGAAGGCGAGAACCGATTGGGAAAGCTGGATGGTCTGCTGATCGAAGGCGGTTTACCGTTCACCGTCGAAGGAGATCGAAGCGAAAGCGCGTTTTTCCTGATCACCCTCGAGCGTCTCTGAAGCCTTCCGGAAAAGGCTTCACAAGTTCCGTCCGGATAATGCTCAAACCGCTTCCGCCTCAGTCCAGGCCCAGCGGATCGGCCACCCGTGGCCAAAGCTCAAGGCTCGCCTTGCGATAGGGCGTTTTCGCCGGATCTGTCGGATAAGACGTCGGGGCCGCGATATAAACGATCTCGGAGGCGACCGGCGCAAACCCCGCATGGAAATGGTTGGTCGACTTGACCAGCAGCACGTCTTTTTTCGCGAAATCGACGCCGAGGTTGGAAAAGATATCCGGCTCATAAGTTTGCGTGCGGCTGGTGATGAGGATGATATCGATCTGCGTACCGAGCGGCCGAACGACGGCGGCACGGCCGAGCGTGACGCGGCTGTTGCGGAAACTCTGCCAACCGGCCTCGGCCTTGCGCATCACCTTTATGCGGAAATCAAGCGGCTCGCCGCCTTGAGGGCTGGATTTGCCGCCTATGCGCAGATCGATCTCGGCCCCCTCGCCCGCCGCGTGACAGAAAGACACCGCAATCGGGTCCCAGATCGTCGCGACGGCAATATTGTCCATGCCGCGCTCCACCATGCGCCGCAGAATATGGGTCGCGTCACCGGCGACGCCGCCGCCCGGATTGTCCCAGATATCCGATACGACGACCGGCCTGTCCGGATTGTTGCTGCGAATGGCAAGAACCTGGTCGAGACCCGATTCCGTATCCAGCATCGGCATGGCGGTCAGTTTTCGCATGGCATAAAGCTCATGGCCGAGCTTTTCGGCCAGCGCATCGCCCTTTGCCCTGTCATTATCGGTCACGACAACGATGCGCGTTCCCATATCCGGCACATCGCCCGCCATAAAACCGTGAATGACGGAGATCGACAGGATGCCATCCCTGCCTTCCATCGCCTTCAGTCGGTCGACGTAAGAGCGCATCGGCTCGCGGCTGGTGGGATAAATGGTGATCATGCGGCAATCGAAAGTGGAGATGACCGGCTTGATCTCCCCCCGAAGCGTGCGCAGCGCCATTTCCACTACATGCTCGCCGCGCTCTTCGAAATCCGTATGTGGAAACTCCAGAAACGTCGCCATTATATCGAGATTTTTGACCCGAAGCGGCGTCAGATGGCTGTGCGGATCGAATTCCGCCGCAACCAGCACATCCGGTCCGACCAATGCGCGGACGCGCGACAGGAAATCCCCTTCCGGATCATCATAACCCTGTGCCACCATGGCGCCGTGCAGACCGAGCACCACCGCATCGATCGGCATTGCGGCGCTGAGTTCTGCGAGAATCGTATCCCGCAGCGTTTCATAGGTCTGGCGCTGGATGAGGCCCGCCGGTTCCGCCCAGCAGGAAGTTCCCTCTATTACCGTGAACCCTTCCGCCTTACCACGACGGCGCAAGATCGGCACTGGCGACGAGCAGAGCGTCGGCGTTTCGGGATGTTCCCCCGGCCCAGCATAAAAAGCCGCGCGAAAGGCGTCCATATCCGTCGGGACAGGTGAAAACGTGTTGGTTTCGGTGGCGAGTGACGCCGTGAAGATGCGCATGTCTCTAGATTCTCGTTACCGCAATCTGCCCTTCGGCAGCTTTATTTCAGGATTTAATTAGCCGGGTAATTTTACCAGACTGTACCGCGCGCCGCGACCTGCTCAACCCGTGTCACGACACCGTTTCGATGGAAAACCATCCTGTCGAAAAGATTGCTGACAACGCAGGTGTGGTTCGGAACGACCTTGACCACATCGCCGATTTCAGGCCGGCCCGAGGCGCAGCCGGATAGATCGACGACCGCATGTTCTTCCGAAAGCGAGATGATTTTCGCACCGTCATAGCCTTCGAGCAGCCCGTAATCGCTGAAACCCAGAAGATCCGAGGTCAGGGCCTTGGAGCCGCAATCCAGCACAGCCCGATCGGCTGTCGGTCGCGATACGACGGTGGCAAGAACATGCATGGCGAGATCGCCCGCCGTGCAATGTCCGGCGCGCAGCATGGCGCGATCATTATAGACATAGGTGCCGGCCCGATGTTCGGTGGCGGAAGGAACGAGATGGGCGGCGTAAAAATCCGGAGAACCGCCGCTGGATCGCACCGGGCAATCCATATCCTTTGCCGCCAGCAATGCCAGGGTCTCGCGAAGGAAGTTTTCCACCGTCGCGGCGCCTCCCGGTGCCGGATAGGTCAAAATGCCTTTGAATGTGAGGCCCGGTGCTGCAGCGATCTTTTCCGCAAGCGCCAGTGCCGCTTCCGGCGTCTGCACACCGCAGCGCTTGCCGCCCGTGTCGCATTCGACCAGTACGGCAAGCGGCCTTGTCGCATCGAATGTATCGGCAAGGCCGGCAATCGTGACCGCGCTATCGGCAACCACGCTCAACCGGCCGATGCGCGCATTCAGCGCCTTCAGCCGCGACAGCTTTGCTGCACCGAGAATATTATAGGTAATCAGAATGTCATCAAAACCGGCATCCGCAAAAACCTCCGCCTCACTGACTTTCTGGCAATTAATGCCGATGGCGCCGGCCTGAAGCTGCTGCTTTGCGACGGCGGGTATCTTGTGCGTCTTGATATGCGGCCGAAAGGCCTTGCCGTGATCATCCAGATAAGATTGCGCCTTGAGGATATTGGCTGCGAGCCTGTCCTCGTCGATGACAGGCATCGGCGTCGAAATCGCATTGAGGGGTGTGCCCGCATCAGGCCAGGGATAGGTCATCATCTACTCTCAAACATCGGCAAATTGGGCTTCAGGTCAGCGGCTTATAGGCGATAACGTCCATTTCCACCTTGGCATCGACCATCAACGGAGATTGCACGGTGGAGCGTGCGGGCGGATGATCGATGAAATATTTCTGGAAGACAGCGTTAAAGCTCGAAAAATCCCGGGCATCGTCCAGCCAGACATTGACCTTGACCACATCCGCAAGCGTACAATCGGCAAGCGCCAGAACATCCTTGATATTCGCAACCACCTGCTCGGTCTGCGCCACGATTCCGCCGGTCACGACCTCGCCATCGACGGTCGGCACCTGCCCGGAAACATAAACGAAATCGCCGGCCCGGACGGCCTTGGCAAATGGTCGCCGCTGTCCACCAGCCTGATTGTCCGCCGCCTCATATCGTATCAGTTTCGGCTTTTGCATAAGTCCTCGCAAATTATTTTCATAATTTCAGAAATTTTCGCGATTTGTAGCTGATTTCATGGCACATTTCCATAAGAGATGTAAATTATTTAGCAATCGGGCACATTACGAGCGAACTCCGCCGCCACGCTTTCTGCTGTTGATTACAGGGAAATATACGGCTTATGGTCGATATATGCCATGATTCAAGTAAGAACAGCGCGCTTATCTTGCGGTTCCCATCGGCATTCGCGCTGCGTTCCACTCGCCAATTGGGCATCCATGGAATTTCCAGCACATTATTCAGAGAACAAGTTTGCCGCGGCTAACCTCTTAGGACAGGTACTAGGCACGTCTGACTGCGGCCGGCCCTTCACCAGCTCATCCCCGTGCGGAAAGCCGATCGCTCGCTGTCACTCTGTCCGTGATCTCTTGCGCGATCTTCTGCGCCTGCACACGAATATCCGGAACGGCGGTAATTTCCCAGAAGCGGCCCGCCGTCAACGCACCGGCGGCGAAAAGACCGGGCCAGCTTCGTCCGTCAGTCCGCAGCAAACGAGACTGGCGATCGACTTCTACACCGAGCCCGAAGGGATCGAGCAAAATAACACCGTCCCCACGCATCGTTTCAAGAAGCCGCGAATGGCCGATGCCGGCCCGCTCCATTCCCGTGCAATTGACGACCCAATCGACCTGCAGTTCCTTCAATATCTGCGTATGCCTGCGGCGGTAACGCACGGCGATCCCCTCCTCCACTTCTTTTATGGAGCGAAGGTAACCCGCATGAATTTCAAGAACACCATCTGAAAGCAACCTCCCGAAAGCGCCAGACACTTCCGGCGCGATACGGTGCCGATGGATGTTCCACCAGGGCAAGGCATGCCGAAGGAACCGGCTGCGTTGCGCAGGTGTAAGACGCTGCCAAAGCAATTGAGTTTGCGGCCGCAAGCCATCCATGACGGTGCGCCATGGCGTCCCATCGCGCACCTGCTTGCGCAGAGAGTGCAGCAACCAGCTAATCTCCGTCGAGCCTTCGGGTAAATTGGGCTCCACGGGCGGTGACGGTGGACTGACATGCGGATGAGGCACCAGACCACGACGGGACAGGACATGGATTGGCCCTTGATGTCCCTTTCCCCTCAGAGTCAAAACCTGATCGATCATCGTCAGGCCCGACCCCAGAATACAGATGCGATCCCCGGCTTTGATTTTGGACAACCATCCCGGCTGCCAGCAGTGGCCAATGATACGTTGCGGCCCCTCTTCTTCCCTTGCGACAGTTTGCACCGGCAAACTCGCAGCGCCGACACCCAGACACAGAACGACATTCTGCGCGCGCAGCTGCTCACCATTTTCCAGCGCAAAAGAAAACCCGCCTGCACCATCCGGCCGACAGGCAGAAGCCTTGGCCCGAACGAAGTCCACCCGGGCCCGTTGCTCCCTGCTTCTGAGCAGGCCGGCCAACCTGTCGCGAAGATAAAGACCGTAATCACCGCGCGAGGCGAACAGAAGGGGATTGTCCGCGATCCCGTTTTCCGCCAACCAGTCGACAAAGTCATCAGGCCTGTCAGGGAAGACACTCATTCGCCCGGCCGGCACATTCAGACGATGATAGGGCAGTTCCGTGCGATAGGCGGTGCCGCGCCCGAAATCCGACTCATCACCGACGATAGCGATAGAGGCTTCCGCGGGCAGTGATGATAGAAGATGGGCAGCGGTACAGATTGCCGAAAAACCCGACCCGACGAGAGCGACATCATAGGACATTCATTCCTCCAACCTGCGACAGCTTGAACAGCCAGACGACGGGTGCCGAACCCAACGATACTCTAGTCAACGAGTAGAGATTAAACAGATGCGAATGTCCACCCTTCACTTTCTGGCGCCGGGATTATCGGAGGCATAGAAGATCAAACCCAAAAGTTAGCCGCGGCAAACTTCCGCAAGGGGGCGGATATTCGGGCACCAAACGACGCGACAATGCCCTTCTTTGTGATCAACAACGAGAAGTTAGCCGCGGCTAACCGTCAAACGGTCACAAAAAGCAAATGTGATTCTTCCACAATGCTTTAGCGGCACTTTCCAACCTGAGAAAAAAGCCTATTGCGCCAAAAAGAGAATCGGCGCTTATATCTCAGTTGCGGAAAAAACCGCCTTTTTCGAAAAAAACCGCTACTGCAATTTCGAGCGAAAGAAGACCGATGACACAGAGTGCCGATTTAAGACGTGCCGCAGGAGCACCCGACCTGACGAGTCTTATACAACAGCATTCGGCTGCGTTGTCAGCCCAATTGCAGGCTCATAATGCAAATACATTTTCACCGCACACCGAAAAGAGCATGCGCCATTTTTCACCGGCGGAAACCGCACGGTTGATCGGCATCGGCGAAGCCTATCTTCGCCAGATCGCCGCTGAGCGTCCGGAGCTCGATGCGGCGCAGGCTTCCGGTCGTCGTTCCTATTCCGTCGAGGATATGGACGAGATCAGAAAATTCCTCGATCAGGGCGCGCGTGGCACACGCCGTTATCTGCCGCACCGCCGTGACGGCGAAGAGTTGCAGGTCATTGCGGTCATGAACTTCAAGGGTGGCTCGGGAAAAACCACGACATCGGCGCATCTGGCGCAATATCTGGCGTTGCGCGGTTACCGGGTGCTTGCCATCGATCTCGATCCGCAGGCCAGTCTGTCCGCTCTCTTCGGTCATCAACCGGAGATCGATGTCGGTCCGAATGAAACGCTTTACGGCGCGATCCGCTACGACGATGAACGCCGACCGATCGCGGAGATCGTTCGTGGTACCTATATTCCCAATCTCCATATCGTTCCGGGCAATCTGGAACTTATGGAATTCGAACACGACACGCCCCGCGCGCTGATGCGTCGCGCACCGGGAGATACCTTGTTTTTTGCCCGCATCGGCCAGGCAATAGCCCAGGCGCAGAACTTCTATGACGTTGTGGTCATCGATTGCCCGCCACAGCTCGGTTATCTGACACTTTCGGCGCTGACGGCTGCCACATCGGTTCTCGTCACCGTTCATCCGCAAATGCTCGATGTGATGTCGATGAACCAGTTCCTTGCCATGACCGGCGATCTTCTCGCTGAAATCGGCAGGGCGGGCGCGCGTTCCGACTACAACTGGATGCGTTACCTGATCACCCGTTTTGAACCGAGCGATGGGCCGCAAAACCAGATGGTCGCGTTTCTGCGCTCGATTTTCGGCGAAAACGTCCTCATCCACCCGATGCTAAAGAGCACGGCCGTCTCGGATGCCGGACTGACCAACCAGACACTTTTCGAAGTGGAAAGAACCCAGTTCACCCGGTCCACCTATGACCGCGCACTGGAAGCCATGAACAACGTAAACGCTGAAATCGAAGGACTGATTAAAAAAGCGTGGGGTAGGGCAGCATGAGCAGAAAACAGATTTTCGCCAATCTCGGTACGCCGGGCGCCGACAGCAACGAGGCTGCCACCGAGCGGTCGCGTCCGCGTATCCGGCCGATCCTCGGTTCTCCTCAACTCGTGACGGATGTTCTGAATTCCCCGGTCGGCATGATCGGCCAGTCGCTCAATGAAGTATCGGAACGCGCCAAGCGCGCAGAAGAGATCGAAAAGCAGCTCGCCGAAGGTCTTACGATCGTTTCGCTCAACCCTGCCGATATCGATCCCTCTTTCATACCGGATCGCATGCCAGCCTCGGAAGAGGCGGATGCGGGTCTGGTCGAGGCCATTCGTGAACAGGGCCAGCAGGTTCCCATTCTGGTGCGCCCGCATCCCGAATTCCCCGGCCGTTATCAGGTCGCCTTCGGCCATCGTCGCCTGCGCGCCGTCTCCAGCCTCAGTATTCCGGTCAAGGCGGTCGTTCGTGATCTCAGCGACGAGCAGCTGGTGGTCGCCCAGGGACAGGAAAATAACGAGCGCCGCGACCTCACCTATATTGAAAAGGCGCGTTTTGCCCAGAAACTGCAAATGCGGTTTCCTCGGGATACGATCATGGCCGCCATGTCGCTGCACAAGGGCGATCTCTCCAACATGCTTTCGGTTGTCGGCCGCATTCCCGAGGATCTGGTCGATCTGATTGGCCCGGCCCCGACTGTCGGCCGTCGTAACTGGATGGATCTTGCCGATCAGCTTTCCTCCTCGCAGGTCAAGGAAGCAGCCCGCGCCTATGTCAAGGACGCATCGATTGCCGCCCTGCCATCGGAAGAACGTTTCAAGTCGCTTCTGGATTTTCTGAAGCCCAAGGCGCAGGCGAAAAAAACCGGCGTCTGGTCATCGCAAACCGGCGGCCGGCTGGCAAAGGTGGTCGAGAGCGACCGCAAGCTGGATATCTCCATCGACAAGAACGAAGCCCCGGAATTTGCCGAGTTCGTTCTCGAACATCTTCAGACGCTGTATGCCGAATACCGGTCCAAGCAGTGATTTTTAACTCGAACGACTAACAGGAGACGCATCACAAAAGAAAAAAGCCCCCGAACGTTGCCGCGCGGAAGCCTTTCTTTGATTTAAGCACCCGAAGAATCTCATTTCCGCGAATCATAGTCAAGAGTCTTGGCATCGAATTTTTCGGTGAGCGATTTTCTTTTGCCTTGTGAAAGGTGAAAGACATGGACAGCACATGTGTAACGACGCCCTTTGGGCGGCGAGCGATGTCGTTTGGCGTCCTCGCAACCCAGTTTGCCGCGCAGAAAAACAAGAAAATCGAAGCGGTCGATAAATGGAAACTCTATCGTTCGGTCTGCGAAGCCAGGCCATTGCTCGGCGTGACTGATCGCTCGCTCGCGGTTCTGAACGCGCTTTTGAGTTTTTATCCGAAGAACGAGCTTTCCAGCGAAGCCGGATTGGTCGTCTTCCCGTCGAATACGCAATTGTCACTCAGGGCCCATGGCATGGCCGAGCAGACATTGCGCCGGCATCTTTCGGCTCTTGTCGAGGCCGGTCTTATCATTCGCAAGGACAGCCCGAACGGAAAACGATACGCGCGCAAGCATAGGGGAGGGGAAATCAGCGAGGCTTACGGTTTTTCGCTGGCGCCGCTTCTTGCCCGCAAAGCGGAAATCGAGGAACTGGCCGAACGCATCGTCAGCGAGCGGCTCGATCTTCAGCGGCTTCGTGAAAATATCAGCCTTTGCCGCCGCGATATCCAGAAACTCTGCGAGATGATTGCCGCAAGCGGAGAAGTCGAAACCTTCGAAGGGTTTCAGACCCGCTACAATGCCATTGCCCGCTCTCTCGGCCGCAATTCCAAGCCTGCGGAGCTTCGGGAAATCGCCGGATTTTTGGCCTCTTTGCGCGCGGAAGTGACCAACTATCTGGAAAATATTGAAAAATCGGAAAAAACGGGCGGCAATGACTGCCAAAATGAGCGCCTCATAAAGAATTCAGAATCCGAATCCATATCTGAACGGCAAGATTTGTGCGAACCGGCAACCGTTGCACCTGCCAGCACAGCAAGCACCCAGCCGGCATATGTGGCGCCCGTCAGTGCAAAAGCTTCGCCGCAGTCAGCAAAGCCTGTTTTTCATAAGCAATTTTTTGTTCCTGATATTGTTTTGGTTTTGAAGGCTTGCCCGGATATCTCGCTCTATGCCCCAGGCGGAGCGGTTACCGGATGGCGCGATCTTGAAGTGGCGACATCCGTCATCAAAACAATGTTCAACATCAGCCAGTCAGCGTATCAGGATGCCCTCCTCACATTCGGCCGACAGGGAACGGCAGCCATTCTCGCATGCCTTTTGCAGAAAGCGGACCAGATAAGCTCGCTCGGCGGATATCTGCGTAATCTGACCCGTAAGGCGCAGGAAGGCGGCTTCGATGTGCAGACAATGCTTCTGGCGCAGTTGCGAGGGCGTAAGGACACCATGGAGGCGAACATGCTTTCGTGAGTTCTCACGGGCCGCGGGAAATGGTCATCGCTTGCGGAAAAAGCAGACGGAAGTTACATTAACGCCGTTTCCGCAAGTAGAAAGAGATTCGCATGAGGGTGCTGTAGCAACAGTGCAGCCTGTGGATTTCTATGGTTAATGCAAAGTAATGAAAACTAAGTTCTGTTTAGCTTTCGTTTGCGTTTTTCCGTGATTGGTTTCAATCGCTTGAGTCGAGGGTGTTTTTCGTCGAAATTGCGACGAGAGGAGCGGAAAGCGCAATTTGTCTGCGCAGAGCACCTGGCAAAACAGGCATGTGGTACTGAATAGAAGTGCATACGCGGGCGCCACAAAACCACGATATGGCCCGTCGGAAGTAAATGCACTGTCGACAGACAAAGCCCCGCGCCGAGGGCGGCGAAGTTGAACTTTCTGCAAGGTCCTGCGTTTGGGCTTGATTGCTTGAACGGATGGCTGAGCTGATGAATTTTCCGGATGACATGGAACTGGCCGTCGCCCTCTACATGGCGGATAACGCCTTGCCGCGGGAAAGGGCTATCGAAAAGCTCCTGAGAGCGGAGCTCGAAAACACTGGCCATCTGCCCGGTGGTGAAGGTCGACCGCCGGAGATTGTCGGTGGGCAACCGAGCGCCGACTATGTTCAATATAGCTCCTACCTTGATGGGGATCGCTGACGAGCGGCGGAACCAAAGCGGGCGAGGGCTGTTTATGGCGCAACTAACTGTGCCAGGATATGCGCCCCATGTTTCCCAGATCATTTATTATCTCAGCCGCACTCACCGCGATGACGAGCCTGCCTGCAATTGCCCAGCCTCTCGAGGTCAGCACGCTTGCGGTTTCCAGCGCCGACAGCATTCCACTTTCGCCCAAGGCTGTGACCCCGAACTACATTACCGACGTCTCTGGGAAGAAAGTCCGTCTGGTTGGGCCGCGCTTTTATCCCGACAATGCGCGGGCGCTGGAGTTTCCCGGCCGAAGGTCGAACCCGGTTGTATCGGGGAGCGAAGAGGCTTTATCGCAACGGTGAGGGGGCGTGGTGAGAAGACCGGTCGAAATCTTGCGGCGGAGGTGGAATGAGAACCGGGGGTGAGCTTCAACGACGCAAAGCGGATGCGGAAAGCTGGATAAGGCAGGAGGGCCAGGACGCCGGCAAAGCCAGTTTCCCCGAACTGTTCTTCGATCTGGTCTTTGTTTTCGCGCTGATCCAGCTCTCCCACGCGCTGGCCAAGGATTTTGGGCCGACGGCTGCGCTTGAGGCTGGCATCCTGATATTGTCGCTCTGGTGGCTGTGGATACACACCACCTGGATCACAAACCTGCTGAACACGGAAAAGGAGCCAGTCAGGATCCTGCTGTTCGTGCTGATGTTCGGCGGCGTTCTGCTGGCCATCGCGCTGCCGGAGGCTTTTGCGGAACAGGGCCTTGTCTTCGCCCTGATCTACAGCGTGATGCAGGTCGGTCGAAGCCTGTTCGCCCTCTATGCGTTCAGGGGTGAAGACCGGCAGTCTTATCTGGTCTTCGTGCGCGTGACGATCTGGCTCGTGGTATCGAGCCTGTTCTGGCTGGCCGGTGGGCTTGTCGATCTGGCGGATCGCATTCTCCTGTGGGGCATCGCACTTGCAATTGAATATGCCGGCCCCGCCTGCCGTTATGTCGTGCCGGGCGTAGCCTCGAGCGACGAGGACAGGCTGCATCTTTCCGGCGAGCATCTGGCGGAGCGATGTGCGCTCTTCGTCATCATCTGCCTTGGCGAAACGATCCTGACCACGGGACGCACGGCCACCGAATATATGAATTCGGGCCTGACGTTCATCGTCTTCTGCTCCGCTTTCGTCAGTACCGTGGCGATGTGGTGGATTTATTTCCATCACGGGCAGGAGGAGGCGTCGAGAAAAGCCGAGAATGCCGAAGAAAAGGCGAAGATCGCCCATAATCTTTTTAACTACGGGCATTTGCCCATCGTGGCCGGTATCATCCTGACGGCGGTGGGTGAGGATTTCAGCCTCTCCCATGCGCGGGATGGCGCAACGATGCGCGAGGCGCTTGCCATTCTCGGCGGTCCGGTCCTGTTTCTGGCCGGCAATATCGGCGTCAAGATCGCCGTCGCCTATCAGCGCCCGGTTTCGCATTTTGCCGGCGTGGCGGCGCTCTGCCTGCTTTTGCCGGTGCCGGGTATTCCGCTTTTCGTGCTGCAACTGGTGAGCACGGCAATTCTTCTGCTTGTCGCCCTTTGGGAATATCTGGCGCTGAAAAGGGCGGTCGCCAATGCCTGATCGCTGATCAGGCGTTGACCAGATTGCGCGCCCTGTCGTTCCAGAGCCGAAGGCTGCGGGCATAGGCTTCCTCGAAGGGCAGCGCCATATCGTTGACCAGCATCAGCGCGATGGCTGCCGTCGAGATGATAATGGTTTCTGCCCTTTCGTCCCTTGCGGCGCCCGTCCAGACCGCCCGCCAATATTCGAAGGTTGTGAACATGGTCGGCATTTCGGCGGGCGGCGTTTCGCGTGCGGGAACGATGAATTCCACATCCCTGCCCTTCGAAAGACCGAAAATCCGGGTGCTGCGAAACGGCGTGAATTGCGCGAAATCCCGCGTATTGCCGAGAATGGCGAGGTTTTCCACCGAAAGCAGTCGCGCGGTGTCCCGATGAAGTTCCTGATAGGACGGGCGGGCGACGCCGATGATCGTGCTTCTGGCGCGAAGCGGATTGAGAAGATGCACGACCGTGTTGAGCGGCAGGCGCATCTCCAGAATGCCGTACAGGCCGAGCAGGCTTTGAAACTGCTGGGACAGACCACCGATCGGCAGGTAGGCGATGCGTTCCGAGGCTGTGGCTTTCGCCGCCTGCGAAAGCGAGTGGCAAAGGGGAATGCCGCAGGCCTGTGCTGCAAGTTCAAGCTTGCCGCCGTTTTCTCCCTGCCCCACATGCCCGTGCAGCAGGACGCTGTATCCCGCCATGGCGACAAGACGCGCGGAATGGAGGAACCACGGCGCATCGCGATGTTTCGGCGACATATAAGCGGGCCAGTCGAGATCCGCCGATGCAGGAGCTTGCTGGTCCCTCTCTATATGTCGCCACATGGCTTCGATGAAACCGGCAAGCTCCGCCGCGGTCACTCCGCGATAATTCATGGTGGCGAGCAGCGCGCCTATCTGTATAGGGTCGGCATCGCCGTCGAGAATGATCGAGAGCGCATCCATCGCTTCCACCTGGCTGAGCGGGCGGCTGTTGCCGATGCCCATCGCGCAGGTTGCGATATATTTGGCAAGCCTCTGCTGCGGATCGGCATTGTGGCCGATGCGCGCAAGACGGTCGGCGATGTTTTCCGGTGTTGGCTGACCTTCCAGAAGAACGCTGGGGCGAAGCGAAAGCGGCGGCGCCTTCATCAGCACGGGCCGCTCCCAGCCGCTTGCACTGGCGTTGGCCGGGGCGGCGGGTTTTTCCTGCGAATAGTCGATAAGGTTCTCGGCCTCCGCCGCCAGCGAACGAATGCGCAGCCGCATGTTTTCGGCAAAGGGGGTGGGACGCAGGCCTTGACCGGTGCGCAGAAAAAGCTGATCGCCATATCTTTCGCGCAGCTGCTGCAAGATGCGGCTCATGGAAGATGTCGGCAGTCCCATGCCCGCCGCCGCGCGGCTGACGCTGCCTTCCCGCAACAACGCATCGAAAGCGACAAGTAGTTTCAGCTGCCCAAGCCTGTCGGGCCTTGTCGTGGAAGCTGGTTCATCTTTTCTCTTGCCGGTTGTCATCTTGCGATTTTTTTACTCCACCGCTTGTCCGGGGAGCCCTTTTTGCAATTTCTGGAATTTAGAACTGTTCGAAAACAAACGCGTTGCGCCCGCACTCCCTCCTAAATAAGTGGGGTTAAATTCTCAAGTTAAATGCGGGGGCATAACATGGAATTGAAGTACCGCGGCCGCGAAAAGTCCGCGACGGTAATAAAGGCCGGTCTTTCGGCAGCAATGGCGGGAACGGCCCTTAGCATTGCTCTGCCCGTTTTTGCGCAGCAGGCGTCTGAGGGGAACACGGTTCTTCAGCAGATCGTCGTCACCGCATCCGGTTTCGAGCAGAATGTGAAGGACGCTCCGGCCAGCATCACGGTTGTGACGCGGGAAGATCTGGAAAAGGGGTCCTATCGCGATCTGACCGATGCCCTGCGGGAAGTTCAGGGCGTATCCGTCACCGGCATTGCTAATGAAAAGGATATTTTCATTCGCGGTCTGCCCGGTGCTTACACGCTGGTTCTGGTTGACGGCAAGCGGCAGAGCACGCGCGATGCCCGCACCAACGGCAATTCCGGTTTCGAACAGAGTTTCGTGCCGCCGGTTTCGGCGATCGAGCGCATCGAAGTGGTGCGCGGGCCGATGTCCTCGCTTTATGGTTCGGATGCCATGGGCGGTGTCATCAACATCATCACCCGCAAGGTCGGCGATGTCTGGTCAGGTTCCGTCACCACCGAAGGCACGGTTCAGCAGCATTCCAAATTCGGCAATAGCGGCCAGGTCTCCTGGTACGCTAACGGACCGATCCTGAAGGACCAGCTCGGTCTGCAGCTCTGGGGCAGGGGTTTCACACGCGGCGAAGACCGTATTCTGAGCGGCACCACGGGCGCCAAGGAATATGATTTCAACGGTCGTCTGACGTTTACGCCGAACGAGGATCACGACATCTATCTCGAAGGCGGCAAGACGCGGCTGCGGCGCAGCGCCGAGCCCGGCGACACGCTGGCGGCAACCGACGCCAACGGCACCTACAATACCAACACGCGCGACCATTGGTCATTGTCGCATACCGGCCGCTGGGGGCCGACCACATCCGAATTCTCGTTCCAGCAGGAATGGGCGGAGCGTACCAACTTCACCAGAAATATCCGCACCGGCCGCGTGACAGAAAACCCGCGCTCGCCGGAAGTGCGCAACACCGTTCTCGATGGCAAGTTCACGACGCCGTTCGAATTGTTCGGCAACCACACGCTGGTCACAGGCGGACAATATTTCGAGGCGCGGCTGACCGACCAGAACCCGGGACGCCGCACCGGCCGCGACGAGACATTTTCGGCGACGCAATGGGCGCTCTTCCTTGAGGATGAATGGCGCATTGTCGATAATTTTGCGCTGACGGGCGGTCTTCGTCTCGATAATCACGAGAAATACGGCAATCATTTCAGCCCGCGCCTTTATGGCGTCTGGAGCGCGACCGAGGAACTGACCATCAAGGGCGGCATCTCTACCGGTTTCCGCGCCCCGGAAATCCGCCAGATCGCACCGGGTTACGCCTATACGACGGGTGGTGGCGGTTGCACCTATGGCCCGAGCGGCACCTGCGGCGTGATCATCGGCGATCCCAACCTCGAGGCGGAAAAGAGCACGAGCTATGAAGTGGCCGCGCTTTGGGACAATGGCGACGTCGCTCTCGGCGCTACCTATTTCTACACCGATTTCAAGGACAAGATTTCCAACGCGCTGGTGCTCAATCCGGATGGAACACCGGCCCGCTGGAGCGAAGACCGCAACTATCGTCTCTGGTATAATTACAACATCGACGATGCGGTCATTCAGGGCGTGGAACTGACGGCGACATGGTATGCGACGCCGGACCTGACGCTGCGCGGCAACTATACTTATACCCATTCCGAACAGAAAACCGGCGATTATGAAGGTTTCCCGCTGGCGCGCACGCCGGAACATATGGCCAATCTGCGCGGCGACTGGGTGACCCCAATCGACGGTCTGGAAGCCTGGGCCTCGCTGAACTACCACGGGTCGGAAATCAATGCCGGCCCGCGCATCGGCACCAACGGCACGCCTGTGACGATCAACGGCAAGGCCGGGCGTAAATATGACGCCTACACGACCCTCGATATCGGCGCGAAATATGCGGTTGCCGAAAATGTCGACCTCAATGCCGCCATTTACAATGTCTTCGACAAGGATGTCGGCACCGACGATTTCAACACCGTCATGGAAGGCCGCCGTTTCTGGATCAGCATGACAGCGAAGTTCTGATCCGTGGCCACATTCACGAAATTTGAAGGCGCCTTTGGGCGCCTCTTTTTTTTGGGCTATCGCCTATTGACCTCAACTATGGTTGAGGAATTATACCGGCTGCTCTTTACTATGTTTCCGCGTTTTCCGAGCGGAAATCGTTACGGAAGCAGGAGCCAGAATGGAAAATACCGTATTCAAGCACAGCCTGACGGTTGGGGAGGTTGCCCGCCGCAGCGGCATCGCCGTGTCCACCATCCATTTTTACGAGGCGAAGGGGCTGATTGAAGGTTGGCGAACCGCCGGTAACCAGCGTCGTTATCATCGCGCCGTCCTGCGGCGTATCGCCATCATCCGCATCGCGCAGCGGGCGGGTATACAGCTCAGCATCATCAGGGATGCGATGGCCGATCTGCCGCAGGATCGGGTGGCAACGACGGCCGATTGGCGCAGGTTTTCCCAATCCTGGCGGGAAATGCTGCAGCTTCGCATCAACAGCCTTATCATGCTGCGCGATCAGCTGACCGGCTGTATCGGTTGCGGGTGTCTTTCGCTGGATGATTGTCCGTTGCGCAATCCGAACGATGTTCTGGCCGATGACGGCGCAGGTCCGCGCCGCCTCGTTTCTGCGGAATGAACGGGATTTCCGAACCGGAAAGCTTGTTTCTCACTCGGAATCGGTGGCAACCCAGACGCTGACGCTGCCGCCATTGGTGGGAAAGACGCCCTTGCCACTCTCATCGAGGGTAATCCGTTCTTCACGGTGCCCGAGAAAGTCATGCCAGACCGCCCCGGCGTGATCGGGACCGAGATCGATCTGCTTTTCCGCCGGCTCGCCATTCGACATCACCACCACGCAGCCCGGCGCATCGGCGGCGCCGTGGCGAATAAAGGCGATGCAGCTTGCATCGTCGAGAATATCCGTCTGGGCTCCGTTGGCGAAACGGCTGCGGGCCTCGATGAGTTTCGGCAGGCATTCAATGGCGGGCATATCGATTTTATACTCGTTGCCGTCATTGCCGGTGTCGGTATAGCTCGTGCCGAACAGATCGGGATAAAAGACGCAGGGCACACCCTCTTCGCGCAGCAGGATGATCGCATAGGCAAGAGGCTTGAACCAGGGCTCCACCGGCGCTTCCAGCGATTGCAGCGGCTGCGTGTCGTGATTGTCGACCAGCGTGACGGCATGGTCGGGAACGGCGGAAACAAGCGAACCATCGAAGATGCTGCGCATATCGAAATCGCCGCCCTGTTTCGAGGCATCGTGGAAGCTGTGGTGAAGGGCGACATCGAAAAGCATCAGCTGCTTGTCGACGAGTTCCAGATAGCTTTTCAACGCCTCGAGATCGGGGTGCCAATATTCCGCCACGACGAAAAGATCGGGATCGACCGTTTCGCGCATATGGCCGACCCAGTCGCGGAAGAACCAGGCCGGAATATGTTTGGCGGCATCGAGGCGGAAGCCATCGACCTGCACCTGCTCGGAGAGCCAGCGGCCCCAATATTTGAGCTCTTCGTAAACCGCCCGGTTCCTGAACTCGACATCGGCACCCATCAGATAATCGAAATTGCCGTTTTCCTGATCGACTTCCTCATTCCATTCCCCATCGCCATACTCATTGACGAGGCGGAAAATGCCGTCTTCGGTCGGCTCTTCGATATGATCGACACCGCTGAAGCACTTCAAATCCCAGATGAATTTGGAGTGTTTGCCGTTGCGGCCGGGAAAGGTGAAGCGGGTAAAGGCCAGCGCCTGAAAGTCTTCATCGTCGATTTCGGTACGGTCTTCGGGATTGACGCGGCGAACCCGTACCTTTTCCTTTTCATCCGCACCCATCTTGTGATTGAGAACCACGTCATGAATGACGCGGATGCCGTTTTCCTTCAGCGTCCGGCCCGCATGTTCGAGGGCGGCGCGATCGCCATATTTGGTGGCGACGGTGCCCTTCTGGTCGAATTCACCGAGGTCGAAGAGATCGTAGGTATCGTAACCGACCGAATAACCGCCCGCAGCACCCTTATAGGCGGGTGGCAGCCAGATATCGGTGATGCCCATTTTGGCAAGGCTTGTCGCCTTTTCGGCCACCTCGCTCCATAATTTCCCTCCGTCCGGATAATACCAATGGAAGAACTGAAGCAAGGTGCGTCCGGCCATATTTCCCTCACAGTCGTTAGCAGGTCGCGCCATAAACGGCCCGGCGGCGAAAGGGTTCCGCCGCCAGCCATGCGCGATCTGCAATTGTGAGGCCGGTGGCCTGTCCGTATATTAGCCGGCTATCTCGAGAAGGGCTGCGCCCGCCTGCAGATAGTCGCCTTCCTTGACAATGAGGCGAACTTTGCCGGCCTTGGTGGCGATAATCTGCGTCTCCATCTTCATGGCTTCCATGACGGCCAGAAGATCGCCTTGCGACACCGCATCACCGTCTTTTACCTTGAAGGACTGCAGGGTGCCGGAAACCGGGGCGGTGATTTCGCCCTCCTTTTCCTTGGGGCCGGCGGTGCCGTGAACAATCGCGCCGCCGCCGCTAACCGCACCGAGGCTGGAGAGCAGCAGGCTGGGCAGACCGACCGATACACGCTTGCCGTCGATTTCCAGAAAAGTGCGGGTGACGGAAGGGTCGTCGGCCGGTGCCGGGCGCTCCATGGCATCCGGCATGGCGGCGAAATCGGTCTCGATCCAGCGGGTGTGAACCTTGAAACCGTCCGTGCCGATGAAGTCTTCGGTTTCGATTGCGGCCCGATGGAAGGGCAGCACCGTGGCGATGCCTTCGATACGGAATTCTTTGAGCGCGCGGCGGGCGCGGCGCAGAACCTGATCGCGGTCGGCACCCGTGACGATCAGCTTCGCCATCAGCGAGTCGAACACACCCGGCACGCTGGAGCCGCTGACGACGCCACTATCCACGCGAATGCCGGGACCGGAAGGGGCGTCGAAAACCGAGATCGACCCGGGGGTCGGCAGGAAGCCCCGGCCGGGGTCTTCGGCATTGATGCGGAATTCCATCGAATGTCCACGCGGTTCCGGCGTTTCGAGGACCCGCAGCTTATGGCCTTCGGCGATACGGAACTGTTCGATGACGAGATCGATACCGGTGGTTTCTTCGGTAACGGGATGTTCCACCTGCAGGCGCGTATTGACCTCGAGGAAGGAAATCGTGCCATCGACGCCGAGCAGGAATTCGACGGTGCCGGCGCCGGAATAACCTGCAGCGGCGCAGATAGCTTTTGCAGCCGCATGGATTTTCTGCCGCTGTTCGGCGGAGAGGAACGGGGCAGGAGCCTCTTCGATCAGCTTCTGGTTCCGGCGCTGCAACGAACAATCGCGGGTGCCAAGGATGAGCACATTGCCATGCTTGTCGGCCAGAACCTGCGCCTCGATATGGCGCGGCCGGTCGAGGAAGCGCTCAAGGAAACACTCGCCGCGGCCAAAGGCGGCCGTTGCCTCGCGCACGGCGGATTCGTAGAGATCGGCGATCTCTTCCATCTTCCACGCAACCTTCAGACCGCGACCGCCGCCGCCATGGGCCGCCTTGACGGCGACGGGCAGGCCGTGTTCTTCGGCGAAGGCCGTGACTTCGGCAGCGGAAGAAACCGGGCCGTCACTGCCGGCGACCAGCGGTGCGCCGACGCCGGTGGCAATGCGCCGTGCCTCTACCTTGTCGCCCAGTGCCTCGATGACATGCGGGTCGGGGCCGATCCAGATGAGGCCGGCATCGAGAACGGCACGCGCAAATTCGGCGCGTTCGGACAGGAAACCGTAACCGGGATGAATGGCATCCGCACCGGCGCGTTGGGCAATCGCAATCAGCTTGGCGATATCGAGATAGGTCTCGGCGAGACGCACGCCCTCCAGCGCATAGGCCTCATCCGCCAGCCGGGCGAAGAGCGCATCCTGATCGGGATCGGCATAAACGGCGACCGATTGCACGCCGTAATCGCGACATGCGCGGATGATGCGGACCGCGATCTCGCCGCGATTGGCAATCAGCACTTTTTTCATCGCTCTTCTCCTCGGAATTCTGTGTTCTTGGCCGCGATTTCGGCGAAGGGGCCGATTGGGTGGAATTTGATTTTGGCGTTGACGGGGATTTGTCCCGCAAGATCGAGATGATATTCGGCGACCGCGCCGATGACGGGATAACCGCCGGTTAGCGGATGGTCGGCAAGGAAGAGAACCGGCTGGCCGCTATGGGGAATCTGGATCGCCCCTGTCGCCGTGCCTTCGCTCGGCAATTCGGCGCTGTCCTTGCGCTCCACCGGCACGTCGCCGGCAAGGCGGATGCCAACGCGGTTCGATTGCGGCGTGACCTGCCAGAGCTGGCCGGTCAGCGTCTCGACGCCCTTCTGCGTGAACCAGTCGGTGCGGGGGCCGAGAACGACGTCCAGCGTGACGACCTCGCCCATTGCCGGCGCTTCGAAGGCCGGAACCTCGTCGATCGATACGCTGGAAAGGCCGGTCTTTTCGCCTTTGAGGGAAAGGATGGCGCCTGTACCCACCGGCTCTGGGCCGACGACAGCCAGCGTATCCGTTGCGAAACTGCCGAGCACCGGCTCGACATCGAAGCCGCCGCGCACCGCAAGATAACAGCGCATGCCCTTTGGCGGCTGGCCGAAAGTGACCACATCACCGGGTTCGAGCGGCACCGGGCCATGGGTCTTTGCCGCGAAGCTGCGATCTGCCGTGGTGATGGTGACGGGGCAGGGGGCGCCTGCAATGCCGATGACGGCGCGGCTCGTGCTTTTAAAGGAAAATCCACCGAGCGTCAGTTCGAGACAGGGCGTGTTGACGGGGTTACCAACGATGCGGTTTGCGGCATTGAACGCGCCACGATCCAGTGCGCCGGAGGCCGAAACGCCCTGTCCGGTCTGGCCGAAGCGGCCGAGATCCTGAAAGATGGCGGGCATGGGGGCTGCGAGCACCTCGAAATGCGGGCCTGCTTTTGCCTGGTCTTTCCCGGCGCTGCGCGGTTCCGAGACGGGGATGTCGACCGTTTTGCCGGCCTTGTCCATGTCGAAGAAACGCACGCGGTAACCCGGCTGGAAAAGCGCGCCGGGATCGCGGTCTATATCCCACATCTTCACCGGCGTGGTGCCGATGATCTGCCAGCCGCCGGGGCTGTTTTGCGGGTAGACGCCGCTGAAGGCGCCGGCCAGCGCCACCGAACCTGCCGGAATGCGGGTGCGCGGGCTTTGCCGGCGTGGCACATGCAGCGCCGGATCGCCGCCGACCAGATAACCGAAGCCGGGAGCGAACCCGCAAAAGGCCACAGTGAATTCGCTTTCGGTGTGGCGGCGGATGACCTCTTCGATGCTCATGCCGGTCAGTTCGGCAACATCGGCAAGGTCCTCACCATTATAGTGGACGGGGATTTCCACGAGATTGTCCGAAGGCGCGATTTTTGCCGAGAGATCGCGGCTTGCCAGTCGCGCGACCAGCGCTTCGGCACCGATCTTCTCAGGGCGAAAGCGGATCATCAGGGTGCGGGCAGCCGGCACGGTCTCTTCGATACCTTCGACCGGATTGTTCTGAAGTGAGGCGAAAAGCGCCAGCGTTTCATCGAGATCGGCAAGTTCGACAAGAATGGTGGTGAGGCTGACGGGGAGAAAACGCATCATGTCCTCACGCGTGATAGGCTGAATCGGGAATGTCGGTGATGAACATGTGCCCCGGCGCATGGGTGATCGCAAAGGGTACGCCCGACGCCATCACGGCGGCCTGGGGTGTGACGCCGCAGGCCCAGAACACCGGAACTTCGCCCGGCTCGATCCGCACCGCATCGCCGAAATCAGGCTTTGCAAGATCGGTGATGCCGATCTCTTCCGGTGCGCCGACATGCACGGGCGACCCGTGTACGGCCGGAAAACGTCCCGAAATGGTCGCAGCATCGGCGACCCGCGAGGCCGGGATCGGCCGCATGGAAACGACCATATTGCCCTTCAGCCGACCGGCCGGGCGGCAGGGTCGGTTGGTGAGATACATCGGCACATTGCTCTTGTCGGTCATATGGCGGATTTCGATGCCCGCTTCCACCATCGGCGTTTCGAAGGTGAAGCTGCAGCCGATCAGGAAGGCGACGAGATCGTCACGCTCCGCCCAGGCGGCGGTTGCATCCGCTGTTTCCTCGACGAGCTTGCCGTCCCGCCAGATGCGGTAGAGCGGCAGGTCGGTTCTCAGATCTGCGCCGGGCGCGAGCAGCGTGGTGGGCGAACCGGGATCGGACACGTCCAGCACCGGGCAGGGTTTGGGATTGCGCTGCGCGTAAAGCAGGAAATCGAAGGCCCAGTCGCGCGGCAGCACGATCATGTTCGCCTGCGTGAAGCCGGGTGCAATGCCGGAAGTTGGGGCGACGAGGCCGTCGCGATAGGTCGCACGGGCCTTTCGTGCGGCGTCCGCGTTGGTGTGGTTGAGATAGGATGTCGGTATCGTCATCGGCTATCCTTTCAACGATTGGATGCGAAAGAGCGGATGTCGATGCCATCAGCCTCGAAACGGCGGCGGATTTCCTGGGCGATGGCGACGGCACCGGGGCTGTCGCCGTGCACGCAGATGGATTGCGCTTCGATTTTTATGATGCTGCCATCGATGGCCTCCAGCGTGCCTTCGCGGGCAAGCTGCACCATGCGGTCGGCGATTTTGGCCGCGTCATGCAGCACGGCACCGGCTTCGCGGCGGGAGACGAGTTGGCCCTGAGGCGTATAGGCGCGATCCGCGAAAGCTTCGGCGACGACGGCAAGACCTGCCTTGCGGGCAAGATCGAGGATGGGCGCGTTCGCAAGACCCATCAGCACCAGCGAAGGATCGATGGCCTTGATGCCGTCAATGACGGCCTGCCCCTGTTTCGCATCGTTGGCGATGCGGTTGTAAAGCGCGCCATGCGGTTTCACGTAACGCACCGTTGTGCCGGCAGCGGCGGCGACGCCTTTCAGTGCGCCGATCTGGTAGATGACATCGGCGATCAGTTCTTCCGAGGTCGCGTCCAGATCGCGGCGGCCAAAGCCAACGCGGTCCGGATAGGAGACATGGGCGCCAACGACCACGCCTTTTTCGGCGGCGGCCTTGACGGTGCGGTAGATACCGGCCGGATCGCCGGCATGAAATCCGCAGGCGATGTTGGCGCTGGAAACGATGGCGAGCATCGCCTCATCGTCTCCCATGCGCCATGCGCCGTAACTTTCGCCAAGATCGCTGTTGAGATCGATAGCGGCCATGTTTGCCTCCCTTTAGAGCATTTCCAGCAAAAGTGCGTAGCGGTTTTGCGTCCGGAAAATGCGTAAAACACTAGTTTATTACAGGCCGAGCAGGCCGAAGATGGTGCCGGCGGACTTGTAGCCCATGTACCATGTCAATGCGCAGGTCAGAACGCCAAGCACAAGCAGGATGCGTGGGTAACGATAGCCGCCCATCAGGTCTTCGCGTTTCCATGCGGCGAACAGGAAGATGCTGAGGCCGATGGGCAGGATGAGGCCGTTCAGGCCGCCGACGAAGACCAGCATGGCGGCGGGCGGCGTGGTGATCAGCAGGTAGCAGACAAGCGAGACGGCGATGAAAACGACCGTCGCCATGTTGCGGGCACGTTCGGTCATGTCCTGCTTGAAGACGGGCAGGAATGAAACCGAGGTATAGGCCGCGCCGATGACGCTGGTGATGGCCGCTGCCCAGAAGATGATGCCGAAGAGCCGGAAGCCGAGATCGCCCGCGGCCGAACGGAAGGCCTGTGCGGCCGGATTGGCGGCCTGGCCCGACGTATCGATGATGACGCCGCTGGCGACGACGCCGAGAATGGCGAGGAACAGCACATAGCGCATGACGCCCGTGACGGCGATGCCGGTCAGCGCCGCGCGGTTGACGGCAGGCAGGTTTTCGATGCCGACCATGCCCCGGTCCAGCAGCCGGTGTGCGCCGGAATAGGTGATGTAGCCGCCGACGGTGCCGCCGACGATGGTGGTGATGGTTGCGAAATTGATCGTATCCGGCAGGAAGGTCTGGCGGAAGGCGTCACCCACCGGCGGTGCGGAAACGAAGGCCACATAAAGTGTCAGCACGATCATCAGGATGCCTGCGAAAATGATGAACCGGTCGACGGCAAGGCCTGCGCGTTTGGAAACGAAGATGGCGATGGAAAAGACCGCGCTGATGGCGCCGCCGATTTTCGGGTCCAGCCCGAAAATGGCGTTCAGGCCAAGGCCGGTGCCGCCAATATTGCCGATGTTGAAGAACAGGCCGCCGATAATGACGAGAATGGCCAGAAGATAACCGGAGCCGGGAATAGCGGCATTGGCAATATCGGATGCGCGCATGCGCGTCAGCGTCACGATACGCCAGATGTTGAGCTGGACGACGAAGTCGATGAGGATGGAGGCAAGGATGCCGAAGGCGAAGGCGGCACCGAGCTGGGTCGTGAATGTCGCCGTCTGCGTGATGAAGCCGGGACCGATGGCGGATGTCGCCATCAGGAAGATCGCGCCCATCAGGGATGCGCGTTTTGACATTTTCACATCGGCAGTCGGGGTGAGCTTTTTCTGCTCCATGGATTTTCTCCGCTCCTGTCGCAATCCGCCCCTCGCGGATGCTTTATGCGGACGATCTTGTCCTGTTCTGCGAAATTGTCAACTTTGTTCAACAATATAAAGTTATCGTTCTTTCATTTTGTCCATTTGTTGGACGTAATGAGCAGGATTTAATCACGTTTTTTTCGTGCTTTGCTAATGCTTTGTGCTATGGGCAATCATGCCGTGTCCGAACATGCCTGTCACGGAATTCCCGATGCTGCATTGCTCTTAAGGAAAGGAGCGCCATGACCGAAACGATAGAGGGTCTGCCGCTTGCGGATCGATTGGCCAAGGGTATTCGCACCCTACTGATCTCCGGCGAGTTGATGCCGGGACAGCGCCTATCAGAGGCAGCCTTCAGTGAACGTTTCGACGTCTCGCGCAATTCGCTGCGCGAAGCTTTCCGGTTGTTGACCAAGGACGGGCTTCTGCGCCACGAGGCAAATCGCGGCGTGTTCGTCGCCGTTCCCACCATGTCCTCGGTCATCGATATTTATCGGGTGCGACGCATGGTGGAATGCGGCGCACTTCGCCAGGCCTGGCACAAGCATCCCGCAATCAAGACGATGCGGGCAGCGGTCGAGGACGCCAAGGTCAAGCGTGAAGATGCAGACTGGCTGGGTGTGGGCAGCGCCAACATGAAATTTCACGCCGCCGTCGTCGATCTTCTCGACAGCGCTCGCCTCAGCGATTTTTACGAGCGTATCGCCGCTGAACTCAGGCTTTGTTTCGGTTTGCTGAAAGATCCCGAACAGCTTCATTCTCCCTTCGTGGACATGAACAGCAAGATCCTGTCGCTGATGGAAGAGGGCAAGGCGCAAGAGGCCGGCGACGAGATGGAAATCTATCTCAATCTGTCCGAGCGGACGGTTTTGAAGGCGCTTGAACGCGCCGTCGAACACGCTTCCTGACATGACGGGCGGCAGGGGAAAAAACGGCCCTTGCCGCTCCCGCCATTTTTTGCATCCGCAGCCGATTGCCAAGTTTGCTGCGCTGCGTCATCAATGCTGACATGACGCTTCGCGACCTGACCATTCTCGTTATCGACGAAAACGCGATCCGCGCCTCCATCATCGAGGAGGGGCTGCGCGAGGCCGGCTATCATCGCGTCACCGTCATCCACGAGGTGAACGGGGTGGCGCGCACCATCGAGACGCTGCAGCCCGATGTCATCTTCATCGATCTCGAAAATCCCAATCGTGACATGATGGAGCATCTGTTCCAGCTTACCCGCACGGTCGGCCGGCCGATCGCCATGTTTGTCGATCGCTCCGACACCGCGTCCATTGAGGCGGCCGTCGAGGCGGGCGTTTCCGCCTATGTGGTGGACGGGCTGAAGAAGGAGCGGGTCAAGCCCATTCTCGACATGGCGGTCAGCCGCTTCAATGCCTTCAGCCGTCTGCAGCGGGAACTTGCCGAAGCGAAATCGGCGCTTGAGGAACGCAAGGTCATCGAGCGCGCCAAGGGCATTCTGATGAAGATGCGCGGCCTTTCCGAAGAGGAGGCCTTTGCCCTTTTGCGGCAAACCGCAATGAACGAGAAGAAGAAGATTTCCGAGATCGCGCAAAGCGTGGTCACCGCGGCCGGTCTGTTGATGTAACGAACCGCCGGTCGGACAGTGTGGAGTGAATGATATGGCGGCACCGGAAAAAACGGCTGGATCAGACAGCGGCGTAACGCAAGCACCGGCAATCGTCGGCAGCGACCGGCAGAAAATTCTGCGTGCCGGCTTTATTCCGCTTGTCGACGCATCCGTCCTGATTGCTGCGGCCGAATTCGGTTTCGCAGAACGCGAAGGCCTTTCGCTCGATCTCGTCAAGGATGTTTCCTGGGCGAATGTGCGCGACCGGCTGGCGTTTCGGCAATTCGATATCGCCCACATGCTGTCGCCAATGCCCGTCGCCTCCATGCTCGGGCTTGGCTCAAATCCGTCGCCGACGATCACGCCCTTTTCACTCGGGCGCGGCGGCAATGCGATCACGCTTTCGACCCGGCTGTTTGCACGGATGAAGACTTTGACCGGGCTTTCCGAAACGGCCGGAGCGCTCGAAAATGCCGAGGCGTTGAAGCGGGTGCTCGATGATATGCGCGCCCGCGGCGAACCGCCGCCGACGCTTGGCATGACCTATCCATTTTCATCGCATAATTACGAGTTTCGCTACTGGCTTGCCGCCGGCGGCATTCACCCCGATCACGATGTCAAGCTTGTGGTCGTGCCGCCGCCATTGACCTCGGATGCGCTTGCCGCAGGGGCCATTGACGGTTTCTGCGTCGGAGCGCCGTGGAACATCGTCGCCGCCGAGCGCGGTGTCGGCCGGATCGTTGCGGCCAAGCAGGATTTGTGGCCTTCCGCACCGGAAAAAGTCATCGGCATGCGACCCGAATGGGCGGAAAACCAGCAGGAAACGGTCGGACGGTTGCTGAAGGCGCTCGATGCCGCCGCGCGCTGGTGCGACCTAGCCGAAAATCACGATGATCTCAGCGCTGCCCTTGCCGATCCCCGTTATATCGGCGCACCGGAAGGTATCATTCGCCGTGTGCTTGCCGGTGAATTCAGTATCGACAGCCAGGGCAACCGCCGGGTGATCGACAATTATTTCATCTTCCACGATGGTCACGCCAATTATCCGCGCCAGAGCCAGGCATTGTGGATCTACAGCCAGATGATCCGCTGGGGGCAGGCCGAGTTTTCCCAGGCCGGTGTGGAGGCCGCCCTGTCTGCCTACCGGCCGGATATTTATCGGGCGGCGCTTGGCGACGCCAATGCACCTGACGATGCCGATATCCGCATCGAAGGGCAGGAAGAGCAGGACCGTTTCGTGGATGGCCTCATATTCGATCCCGCCGACATTGCAGGCTACGTGAACGCCTTTTCCGTGCGCACCGCCGCACCGTTTTCTCCGACTTCAGGCGAGACGTAAGCGGCGTCTTGCCTTGCGGGCTGCGCAAATTTCAAGCGCAGGATTCTGCTCTTTGCACAAATGGAAGACAGAAAGCACGCTGATTAAAATTTAATCAGTAGATTGATTTTAAAAAATACTCTTTTATTTTCAATAATATAATCTGGTTTTTATAAACTGGCACGCCTCTTGCTTCTTGTTTTTTGCACCGGTCAACGGCGATCGGGGCAAAGCAAGGCGCGGCATAGGCGCTTTCAGAAGACACAGACGTCGCAAGGTTTTGCTGCCCGGAACACCTCCCGTTCCGCAGGCGCAAACACCGAGCGGCGTTTTTTTATTTTCAGGTTTTTTCGCAAGCGAAAGCGTCACCCGCAGAGGTGGCCCAATAAGGGGAACATGCGAATGAAAAAGATATTCTCCGGCGATGTCAGCCGCCGCACGATACTGAAGACGACAGCCACCGCCGCCCTTGTCAGCGCCGTGCGCGTGGCCTTTCCGTGCGGTGCTTTCGCAGCCACCGCTGAGCCCGAGGTGAAAGGCGCGAAAATCGGCTTCATCGCGCTCACCGATGCCGCCCCGCTCATCATTGCGGCGGAAAAGGGCCTGTTCGCCAAACACGGCATGCCGGATGTCGAGGTTCTGAAACAGGCCTCCTGGGGCGCGACGCGCGACAATCTCGTGCTAGGCGGCGCATCGAACGGCATCGACGGTGCGCATATTCTGACGCCCATGCCCTATCTCATGCATACCGGCAAGGTGACCCAGAACAATGTGCCGGTGCCGATGACCATCCTCGCCCGCCTCAACCTCGACAGCCAGGGCATTTCCGTCGCCAAGGAATATGCCGAAACCGGCGTTCAGCTGGATGCCTCCAAGCTGAAGGCGGCTTTCGAGAAAAAGAAGGCCGAGGGCAAGGAAATCAAGGCCGCCATGACCTTCCCCGGCGGCACGCATGATCTCTGGATTCGCTATTGGCTGGCCGCCGGCGGCATCGATCCGGACAAGGACGTCTCTACCATCGTCGTTCCGCCGCCGCAGATGGTCGCCAATATGAAGGTGGGCAATATGGACGTCTTCTGTGTGGGCGAACCCTGGAACGAGCAGCTCGTTAATCAGGGCATCGGTTTTACCGCCTGTACCACCGGCGAACTCTGGAAGGGCCATCCGGAAAAGGCGCTCGGCATGCGCGCCGACTGGGTGGAAAAGAACCCCAATGCCACCAAGGCGCTGCTGATGGCGGTGATGGAAGCGCAGCAATGGTGCGACGAGATGGCGAACAAGGAGGAAATGTCCACCATCCTCGGCAAACGCCAATGGTTCAATGTGCCGCCGAAGGATGTGCTTGGCCGCCTGAAGGGCAATATCAATTACGGCAACGGCCGCGTGCTCGAAAATACCGGCCTGCAGATGAAGTTCTGGCAGGACCATGCCTCCTATCCCTTCCGCAGCCACGACAGCTGGTTCATCGCGGAAAACATCCGCTGGGGCAAATTCGCACCCGATACGGATGTGAAAGCGCTGGTGGAGAAGGTGAACCGTGAGGATATCTGGCGCGCGGCGGCCAAGGATCTCGGCGTCGCCGATCTTCCCGCCTCCACCTCGCGTGGCAAGGAAACCTTCTTCGACGGCAAGGTCTTCGACCCGGAAAATCCGTCGGCCTATCTCGAAAGCCTGTCCATCAAGGCGGCCTCCTGAGGAGGAGACCCGGGGTGTCGCCCCTCATCCGCCAGGTGCGCTGCCCAACCGGCGCGACTGAAGACCGGATGAGGGGCGAGCCCCAGACCGCAACCGACATCAAGAGGAAATGCCCATGTCCGCATTGGCCCGAAAATTCAAGGAAGAGCCGCACCAGCCGGCAACGCAGAAAGCAAATGTCGTGTCGCTTGCGCCGAAACAGTCGCCGCGGATCGATCTGCGCAAATGGGGTGCGGCCGCTGCCCGCAACATCGTACCGCCGTTCATCGTCCTCGCCATTCTGCTGGGCGTCTGGCAATTGCTCTGTTCCGCCCCCGGCTCATCGCTGCCGCCCCCGAGCCAGGTTTTCGAGGAGAGCTACGATCTCATCGTATCGCCGTTCTTCCATAATGGTTCGCAGGATATCGGCCTTGGCTGGCGCGTGCTGGTCTCGCTGGAGCGTGTGGCTTACGGTTTCGGCCTCGCCGCCATTGCCGGCATCATTCTCGGCGCTGTCGTCGGTCAGTCGGTCTGGGCCATGCGCGGTCTCGATCCGATCTTCCAGGTGCTGCGCACCGTGCCGCCGCTTGCCTGGCTGCCGCTTTCGCTGGCCGCCTTTCAGGACAGCAATCCTTCGGCCATTTTCGTGATCTTCATCACCTCCATCTGGCCGGTCATCATCAATACCGCAGTCGGCGTGCGCAATATTCCGCAGGACTACCGCAACGTGGCGCAGGTGCTGCGACTCAACCAGCTCGAATTCTTCTTCAAGATCATGCTGCCTTCGGCGGCACCCTACATCTTCACCGGCCTGCGTATCGGTGTCGGCCTTTCGTGGCTCGCAATCGTCGCGGCGGAAATGCTGACCGGCGGCGTCGGCATCGGTTTCTTCATCTGGGATGCGTGGAACTCCTCGCGCCTGCCCGACATCATCGTGGCGCTTGTCTACATCGGCGTCGTCGGCTTCGTGCTCGACAAGCTGGTGGCGGCGCTCGGCAAGGTCATCACCCGCGGCGCTGCGGCAAATTAAGAGGGCGACGATCATGAACGCTTATCTGAAGCTCGATCACATCGACAAATATTTCGACAAGGGCGGTTCGCGCGCCGAGGTGCTGAAAGGCATCAATCTCACCATCGAAAAAGGCGAATTCGTCTCCGTCATCGGCCATTCCGGTTGCGGCAAATCCACCATGCTCAATCTCATCGCCGGACTGACGAAAGTGTCTGCCGGCGCCGTTCTGCTCGAAAACCGCGAGGTCAACGAGCCCGGCCCGGAACGCGCCGTCGTGTTCCAGAACCACAGCCTGCTGCCTTGGCTTTCGGTTTATGAAAACGTGAACCTCGCCGTCGAGAAGGTCTTCCGCAATACCAAGACCCGGGCCGAGCGGCATGACTGGGTCATGCGCAATCTCGATCTCGTGCAGATGGCCCATGCTAAGGACAAGAAACCGTCTGAAATTTCCGGCGGCATGAAACAGCGCGTCGGCATTGCCCGCGCGCTCGCCATGGAGCCGAAGATCCTGCTGCTCGACGAGCCTTTCGGTGCGCTGGACGCGCTGACCCGTGCCCATCTCCAGGACGCGGTGATGGAAATCCACGCCCGGCTTGGCAACACCATGGTCATGATCACTCATGATGTCGACGAGGCGGTGCTGCTTTCCGACCGTATCGTGATGATGACCAACGGTCCGGCAGCCCACATCGGCGAAGTGCTGGAGGTGCCGCTGGCACGCCCGCGCAACCGCATCGAGCTCGCATCCGACAAGACCTACCTCAAATGCCGCGAGGCCGTGCTGAAGTTCCTTTACGAACGTCACCGCTTCGTCGAAGCTGCGGAGTAACGACCATGACGCAAAAACTCGTCATCATCGGCAATGGCATGGCGCCGGGGCGCATGCTGGAGAACCTGTTCGAAACCGCTCCCGGCCTTTACGACGTCACCATTTTTAACGCCGAGCCGCGCGTCAATTACGACCGCATCATGCTCTCGCCGGTGCTTTCTGGCGAAAAGAGCTATGAAGACATCGTCATTCATAATGACGAATGGTATGCGGCTAACAATGTGACGCTGCACAAGGGTGCGAAGGTCACCGGCATCGACCGCGACAGAAAGACCGTGACCAGCGAAAACGGCATCACGGTTTCCTACGACAAGCTGGTGATCGCCACCGGTTCGTTGCCCTTCATCATTCCCGTCCCCGGCCACCAATTGCCGGGCGTGCTCGCCTACCGCGATCTCGACGATGTGACGAAGATGCTGGAAATCGCCGAGGGCAAGGGCCGCGCCATCGTCATCGGCGCCGGTCTTCTCGGGCTGGAAGCCGCCTATGGCCTCAAGCGCCAGGGCATGGACGTTACCGTCATCCACCTGATGCCGACGATCATGGAGCGCCAGCTCGATCCAGCAGCGGCCTATCTTCTCGAAAAGGCGCTTAACGAGCGCGGCATCGACATCATCACCAAGGCCAATACCAAATGCATTCTGGGTGAGGAGAAGGTCGAGGGCATCGAGCTGGAAGATGGCCGCGTCATCAAGGGCGACATGGTGGTGATGGCGGTCGGCATCCGTCCTGCCTCGGGCCTCGCCAAGGAGGCGGGTATAGCCGTCAATCGCGGCATCGTGGTGGATGATGGCATGATGACGTCCGACGCCTCGATCTATGCGCTCGGCGAATGCGCCGAGCATCGCGGCATGTGCTACGGACTGGTCGCGCCGCTTTATGAATCGGCGCGGGTGCTGGCGGACCGGCTGTGCGGCGGCTCGGCCGAATATCACGGCTCTGTCACCAATACCAAGCTGAAGGTCACCGGCATCAACCTGTTTTCCGCCGGTGATTTCGCCGAAGGCGACGACCGCGAGGAAATCGTGCTGCGCGATGCCACCGCCGGTGTCTATAAGCGCCTGATCCTCAAGGAAAACCGCATCATCGGCGCGGTGCTTTACGGCGAGACGGCGGACGGCTCGTGGTTCTTCGATCTGATGAAGAAATCGACCGATATTTCCGCCATGCGCGAAACCCTGATCTTCGGCCAGGCCTATCAGGGAGGGTCGCCACTGGACCCTATGGCGGCCGTTGCAGCCTTGCCGGATGATGCGGAAATCTGCGGCTGCAACGGCGTCTGCAAGGGCAAGATCACATCGGCCATCACCTCCAAGGGGCTGACATCGCTGGACGATGTGCGCGCCCACACGAAGGCATCCGCCTCCTGCGGCAATTGCACCGGCCTTGTCGAGCAGCTGATGACGATAACGCTCGGTGACAGCTACAATCCCGCTGCCGTGCAGCCCATGTGCAAATGCACCGATCTTGGCCACGACGATGTGCGCCGTCTCATCAAGGCGAAGGGGCTGAAGACCATTCCCGCCGTGATGCAGGAGCTGGAATGGAAGACCTCCTGCGGCTGCGCCAAATGCCGGCCGGCGCTCAATTATTACCTCGTCTGCGACTGGCCGGATGAATATGCCGACGATTACCAGTCGCGTTTCATCAATGAGCGCGTCCACGCCAATATCCAGAAGGACGGTACCTATTCCGTCGTTCCGCGCATGTGGGGCGGCGTCACCTCTTCCTCCGAGCTCCGGGCGATTGCGGATGTGGTCGACAAGTTCGAAATCCCGATGGTGAAGGTGACGGGCGGCCAGCGCATCGATCTTCTCGGCATCGAGAAGGAGGATCTGCCGGCGGTCTGGGCCGATCTCGGCAAGGCTGGTTTCATTTCCGGCCAGGCTTACGCCAAAGGTTTGCGCACGGTCAAAACCTGCGTCGGCCAGCAATGGTGCCGCTTCGGCACGCAGGATTCCACCGGCCTTGGCATCCGCATCGAAAAATTCATGTGGGGCTCGTGGACACCCGCCAAGCTGAAACTTGCGGTCTCAGGCTGTCCGCGCAACTGCGCGGAGGCGACCTGCAAGGATATCGGCGTGATCTGCGTCGATTCCGGTTTCGAGATCCATTTCGCCGGTGCCGCCGGCCTCGATATCAAGGGCACGGAAGTTCTGGGTCTCGTCAAAACCGAGGATGAGGCGCTGGAGCATATCGTGGCGCTGACGCAGATGTATCGCGAACAGGCCCGCTATCTTGAGCGCATTTACAAATGGGCCAAGCGCATCGGTTATGACGAAATCCGCCGCCAGATCATGGACGATGCGGAAAAGCGCAAGGCCTATTTCGATCGCTTCGTCTTCAGCCAAAAATTCGCGCAGGTCGATCCCTGGTCGGAACGCGTATCCGGCCACGACAAGCACGAATTCAGGCCCATGGCGGCGATCGGTTTCAATCAGGCGGCGGAGTGAGAACGATGGACAGCAACTGGATCGATATTGGCGATATCTCCGACATTCCCCTGCGCGGCGCGCGTTGCGTCAAAACGCCGATGGGCAAGATCGCCGTGTTCCGCACGGCGGAAAATCAGGTCTTCGCCATCGAGGACCACTGCCCGCACAAGGGCGGGCCGCTGAGCCAGGGCATCGTGCATGGCGCTTCGGTGACATGTCCTTTGCATAATTGGGTCATTTCGCTGGAAACTGGCAAGGCCTTGGGGGCGGATGAGGGCGAGGTGAGGACCATTCCGGTGCGTAATCTGGATGGAAGGCTTTCGATAGCGCTCGAAACCCTGATGATTGCGGCGGAGTGAATTGCGATGGCGGTGGCGTTACCCCCCTCTGTCCTGCCGGACATCTCCCCCTCAAGGGGGGAGATCACTCGCGGCACAAACGTCCATTCACAACTGGCGTCGTTGCCGGTGGAGAGGAAACGGGGAGCCATCCGCTTGTCGATCTCTCCCCTTGAGGGGGAGATGTCCGGCAGGACAGAGGGGGGTAACCGCCACGCACTGAGGGGGCAAACCCATGCCCACTGAAACAAAAACCACCTGTCCCTATTGCGGCGTTGGCTGCGGCGTCATCGCCACCGTCAACGACGATGGCGCGGTATCCGTCAGAGGCGATGAGGATCACCCCGCCAATTTCGGACGGCTGTGCTCCAAAGGTTCGGCTCTGGCCGAAACCATCGACCTCGACGGTCGCCTGCTCCACCCGGAAATCGCCGGCAGGCGGGCGTCATGGGACGAAGCGCTTGACCTCGTCGCTTCCCGGTTTTCTCAAGCCATCGCCGAACACGGCCCGGACTCCGTCGCCTTTTACGTCTCCGGCCAATTGCTGACCGAGGATTATTATCTCGCCAACAAGCTGATGAAGGGTTTCATCGGCTCGGCCAATATCGATACCAATTCAAGGCTGTGCATGTCGTCTTCCGTCGCCGGCCATCGCCGTGCCTTTGGGGCCGATACGGTGCCGGGCACCTATGAGGATATGGAGCTTGCCGATCTGGTGATCCTCACCGGTTCCAATCTCGCCTGGTGCCATCCAGTGCTTTACCAAAGGCTTGCGGCGGCAAAGGCTGCGCGGCCGGAAATGAAAGTCGTCGTTATCGATCCGCGTCGGACGATGAGCGCCGATATTGCTGATATGCACCTCGCCATCCGCCCGGATGGAGATGTGGCACTGTTTACCGGCTTGCTGGCGCATCTTTCTGATAGTCCCGCAATCGATCGCGGTTATGTGGAAAATCACACGCTCGGTTTTGATGCGGCGATGCAGGCAGCAAACGGACACAGCCTGCCGGAGATCGCCGAAGCCACCGGCCTGACGATTGCCGAACTGATTTCCTTTTACGAATTGTTCGAACGCACCGAAAAAACCGTCACCTGCTACAGCCAGGGCGTCAACCAGTCTAAAAGCGGCACCGACAAGGTCAACGCTATCATCAATTGCCACCTTGCCACCGGCCGCATCGGCAGGCCGGGCATGGGGCCGTTTTCGCTGACCGGCCAGCCGAACGCCATGGGCGGGCGCGAGGTCGGCGGGCTGGCCAACATGCTGGCCGCCCATATGGCCATCGAAAATGCCGAGGATCGCGACCGTGTGCGGCGCTTCTGGGCCTCGCCCGCCATTGCGGAAAAACCCGGACTGAAGGCGGTGGACATGTTCAGGGCGGTGGCCGATGGCCGCATCAAGGCGCTGTGGATCATGGCGACCAACCCGGTGGTTTCCATGCCGGATGCCGGTACCGTCGAGGCGGCCATCAAGGCCTGTCCTTTCGTCGTGGTGTCCGATGTCATGGCGAGTACCGATACGGCCCGCCATGCCCATGTGCTTCTGCCATCGCTTGGCTGGGGTGAAAAGGACGGCACCGTCACCAATTCCGAGCGGCGCATTTCCCGCCAGCGCGGTTTTCTCGATGTGCCGGGCGAAGCGAAAGCGGACTGGTGGCAAATGGCGGAAGTGGGCCGGCGCATGGGTTTCGGCACGGCCTTCGCCTATGGCCAGCCATCGGAGATTTTTGCCGAACATGCCGCTCTTTCCGGCTTCGAGAATGCCGGCAGTCGCGATTTCGATATCAGCGGCGTCGAGCGGAATTCCTATGATGCGATGACGCCGTTTCAATGGCCGAAGGCCGGGCCGGGCGATGCTGTCGTTACCCGCTTTTTCGCGGATGGGCGGTTTTACCATGCTGATGGCAAGGCGCGGTTCATCGCCACCGCTTTGCCGGAGACCGGCAGGACATCGGCGGATTATCCGCTGACACTGAATACGGGCCGTATCCGCGATCAATGGCACACCATGACCCGCACCGGCAAAAGTGCGCGCCTGACCGCCCATATCGCGGAACCCTTCGCCGAGCTTCATCCGCGCGATGCGCAGGCGCTGGGAATCGAAAGCGCCGATCTGGTGGAACTGGAAAGCCCCCATGGCAAGGTTCTGCTGCGGGCGCTGGTGAGCGAAAGGCAGGCGCGCGGCTCGGTGTTTGCGCCGATGCACTGGAACGACCAGTTCGCCTCGCAGGCGCGCATCGATGTTGTGGTTGCGCCGGTGACTGATCCGCATTCCGGCCAGCCCGCCTCGAAAAACGTTGCAGTAAGGGCAAGGCGCTTCGAAGCGAAGGCCTATGGTTTCGCCATCTCCCGCATCCGGCCGGATGCACCGGATTGTGCTTACTGGGCCATGGCCAAAGCGGATGGCGGTTATCGCATGGAGCTCGCCTTTGCCGAGGAGCCGCAGGACTGGACACTCTGGGCGCGACAGGTCTTCGGCATCGAGGCCAGGGTCGAGCCGCTGGGTTATAGTGACCGGCAGACGGGCGACCTGCGCCTCGCCTTCTTCGACGGCGATATCCTGCTGGCAGCGCTGTTCGTCGCCAGGCAGCCGGTGGCCGTCGCCCGCAACTGGGCGATCTCGCAACTTGCCGAGCGTCATGAGGATCTGCGCATGCGTTTTGCGCTGGTCGCTGGTCGCCCCGGTGCCGGCCGCGCCGATCCGGGCGCCACCGTCTGCTCCTGCTTTAACGTCGGAGTGAACCAGATTACCGCGGCCATCCGCGAAGGCTGCCGCAGCGTCGAAGCCATAGGCAAGGCGTTGAATGCCGGAACCAATTGCGGCTCCTGCCGCGCTGAAATCAGGGGGATCATCGATGGATGCCTTAAAACCGCAGCGGAATGAACCGGCCCGCATGGAAAGATTAGCCAAGTTGCCGGTCTTCTGGGGGCTTGAGGGCAAGCGCGTGGTGCTGGCGGGCGGATCGGACGGGGCCGCCTGGAAGGCGGAACTGCTGCTGGCCTGCGGGGCGGAATTGCATCTTTATTGCGAGGCAAGCGAGCTTTCGGAAAGCTTTGCAGTGCTTGTCGCAAAAAGCCAGATGCTGAGATGGCATGACCGTCCGTGGGGTCCGGATATCTTCGGCGGCGCGGAACTGGCTCTGGCGGATTGCGAGACCGATGCGGAAGCCGCGAGCTTCTACGATGCCGCGCGCGCGGCCGGCGTTCCCGTCAATGTCATCGACAAGCCGGAATTCTGCCAGTTCCAGTTCGGCTCCATCGTCAATCGCTCGCCGGTGGTGGTATCTATTTCCACCGATGGCGCAGCACCCATTCTGGCGCAGGCTATCCGCCGACGCATTGAGACATTGCTGCCGCTTTCGCTGAAGGATTGGGGCGCGCTTGCCCAGACAATCCGCGAGCGCGTCAATCTGCGGCTCGCTCCCGGTGCGTCGCGGCGCTCTTTCTGGGAAAAATTCGTCGATCGGGCTTTTACCGAAAGGCTGGATGAGCGCAGCGAGGAAAGGCTGCTTGCGGATATCGGAATGCAGGCTGCGCGGGCAGGATCGGGGCGCGGCCTTGTGACGCTTGTGGGCGCCGGACCGGGCGATGCCGAACTGCTGACACTGAAAGCGGTGCGCGCTTTGCAGGCGGCCGATGTCATCCTGTTCGACGATCTCGTCTCGGCGGAAGTGCTGGAACTGGCGCGGCGGGAGGCGAAACGCATGCTGGTCGGAAAGCGTGGCGGCCGGGAAAGCTGCAGGCAGGAAGATATCAATGACATGATGATCCGTCTCGCCAAGGCCGGCAAACGGGTGGTGCGGTTGAAATCCGGCGATCCCATGATTTTCGGGCGCGCCGGCGAGGAGATCGCTGCGCTGGAGGCTGAAAATATCCCGGTCGAGATCGTGCCCGGCATCACTGCCGCAAGCGCCATGGCCTCGCGCCTGGGTGTGTCCCTGACCCATCGCGACCATGCCCAGTCGGTACGCTTCATCACCGGCCATTCCCGACAGGGAAGGCTGCCGGAGAATATCGACTGGAAATCGCTGTCTGACCCTTCCGTAACCACGGTCTTTTACATGGGTGGGCGCACCGCAGCCGAGATCGAAGCTGCCCTGCTTGCCCATGGAATGCCTGCATTAACGCCCGTTGCCATCATGATTTCCGTCAGTCGCTCAAACGAACAGCGCTGGTGCGGTTCGCTTACGCAATTGGCTGCGGCCGTTGAGAGGCTGGGTGTAAACGAACCGGTGCTAATCGGCATCGGCGATGCATTTGGTGCCGCGTCTTCGGCGATGTCCCGTTCCAGCCCGCTCATTCAGAAAGTCGGCTAAATAATATCGTCAAATGGCGTCGTGGGGTTCACGACCTGTTTTCATCCCGCCACTATCGCTGCTGCAAAACCGTCCCTTGACATTGGTTTTTCGTTCGCTCTTCAATAAAACGAAAAAATTGAAAGAGGAGGGAGGGTGAAATGCTGCTCACACCGCGTCAGGATGAAATCGTTGCGCTGGCGAAAGCGAACGGGCGGGTGCTGGTCGACGAGCTGGCGGCGCGGTTCTCCGTCACTCCCCAGACGATCCGCAAGGATCTGAACGATCTCTGCGATACGCGGGTTTTAACCCGCATCCACGGCGGCGCGCTTTTTCCAAGCGGCAATGAAAACGTCAAATACGAGGCGCGTCGGGCGATAGCCTCTTCCGAAAAGCAGGCGATAGGCGCCGCCGCCGCCGCCCTTATCCCGAACAACTCGTCACTCTTCATCAATATCGGCACGACGACCGAAGCCGTGGGCGAAGCGCTGGCGGATCATCACGAGTTGATGGTCATTACCAACAACATCAATGTTGCCAACAGGTTGCGGGTCTTCCCCGGTATCGAGGTGGTGATTGCCGGCGGTGTCGTGCGCGGTTCCGATGGCGGTATCGTCGGCGAGGCGGCGGTGGATTTCATTCGCCAGTTCAAGGTGGATTTTGCGGTCATCGGCGTTTCGGCCATCGATGAGGATGGCGCTTTGCTGGATTTCGACTTTCGTGAGGTCAAGGTCGCGCAGGCAATCATCTCCAATGCACGCCATGTCATTCTGGTGTCGGATTCGCTCAAATTCGAGCGCACGGCTCCGGTTCGTATCGGCCATCTTTCCCAGGTGCATACTTTCATCACCGATCATTGTCCGGTGGATTCGATCCGGGCCATCTGTGCCGATCATGACGTCCGGTTGATCGAAACCGAGATGGTCGAGTCCTGATCGGGATAGCCCATGAATTTCGTTTGACATTCGTTTTGTCTTCGAATTAGATGTCCGTGCTTTCAGTATATCGATGAGGAGAGCGTCGATGAAAGCGCGGGAGGGTCCATGTCTGACGAGGCAATCCACGATATTTTCGTGATCGGCGGCGGTATCAATGGCTGCGGCATCGCGCGTGACGCCGTGGGCAGGGGCTATTCCGTCGCGCTTGCGGAAATGAACGATTTCGCCTCCGGCACCTCTTCCGCCGCTACCAAGCTTATCCATGGCGGTTTGCGTTATCTCGAACATTACGAGTTTCGTCTGGTGCGCGAAGCGCTGATGGAACGTGAGGTGCTGTGGGCCATGGCGCCGCACATCATCTGGCCCATGCGCTTCGTATTGCCGTTCCAGAAAGGTGGCGTGCGCCCGGCCTGGCTCGTGCGTCTCGGGCTGTTTCTGTACGACCATCTCGGCGGCCGCAAGCTTCTGCCCGCGACCCGCTCGCTCGATCTGCGCCGCGATCCCGCCGGGAAACCTTTGAAACCGATTTTTGCCCGCGCCTTCGAATATTCGGATGGCTGGGTGGATGATGCCCGCCTGGTGGTGCTGAATGCCCGCGACGCTGCCAATCGCGGCGCGCTCATCCTCAACCGCACGCAGGTGGTTTCGGCCCGACGCGAAGGCACCTTCTGGCATGTCGAAACGAAAAATGCGGCCGGAGAGGCCAAAACCTACCGGGCGCGCATGCTGGTGAATGCCGCGGGTCCCTGGGTGGACAAGGTGCTGTCCTCGGCGTTCGGCAAAAACAATGTCCATAATGTCCGCCTGGTGCAGGGCAGCCACATCATCGTGCGCAAGAAATTTTCCGATCCGCGTGCCTATTTTTTCCAGAATCCGGACGGGCGGATCATCTTCGCCATTCCCTATGAACAGGACTTTACGCTGATCGGCACGACGGATCGCGACTATACCGCCGACCCCCGGGCTGTTAAGATCAGCGACGAGGAGATCAGCTATCTTTGCAATGCGGCGAGCGAATATTTCGCTGAACCGGTGGAGCCGGCGGATATCGTCTGGACCTATTCCGGCGTGCGCCCGCTGTTCGATGACGGAGCATCGAAAGCGCAGGAAGCGACCCGCGATTATGTGCTGAAAACCGAAGGGGCGGAAGGTGAAGCGCCGCTTCTCAATATTTTCGGCGGCAAGCTCACCACCTATCGGCGGCTTGCCGAACATGCTCTTGAAAAAATCGGCGATGCGCTGGGTGAAAAGGGTGCGCCATGGACGGCGGGCTCGCATTTGCCGGGTGGAAATTTCGGCGCCGAGGCCTACACCGCGGAAGTTTCGGCGCTGCGGTCGCGTTACCCCTTTCTTGAAGAGCGTCATGCGGAGCGGCTTGTGCGCTGCTACGGAACGGATGCGGCGGTGCTGATCGGCAATGCCACGGAGGCGGCGGCGCTCGGGCGGTATTTCGGCGGTACGCTGTACGAGGCTGAGGTTCGCTGGCTGATGGCGCGGGAATGGGCGCTGACGGCGGAGGATATTCTGTGGCGTCGCACCAAGCAGGGGCTCTTTTTTACCCCGGAAGAGGTGCGTGAGCTGGAGGATTATGTCGAAGACATTGCAGGTGGGCGCTTAAGGGCAATCTGACGATCCGGATAAAAGCGGAGGAGGCTTTGGATCACCATGCTTGAATTGCGAAACGTCTCTAAGATGGTTGGCGGTGAATATCATATTCACCCGACCGATCTGACGTTGCAGCGCGGAAGCCTGAACGTCCTTCTTGGACCGACACTTTCGGGCAAGACGACGCTGATGCGGCTGATGGCCGGGCTGGACAAGCCGAGCGCGGGCTCGATCTTTTTCAATGGCGAAGATGTGACGGGGTGGCCGGTGCAGAAGCGCAACGTCGCCATGGTCTATCAGCAGTTCATCAACTATCCGGCGCTCAGCGTTTACGAAAACATCGCCTCGCCGATGCGCGTTGCCGGCAAGGACCAGGCGACCATCGACAGGGAAGTGAGGAAAGCCGCCGAGCTTCTGAAGCTGACGCCCTATCTCGACCGCACGCCGCTCAATCTTTCCGGCGGCCAGCAGCAGCGCACAGCACTCGCCCGCGCCATCGTCAAGAACGCCAATCTGGTGCTGCTCGATGAGCCGCTGGCCAATCTCGATTACAAGCTGCGCGAAGAGTTGCGCGAGGAACTGCCGCGCATTTTCGCCGAATCCGGCGCCATCTTCGTTTATGCCACGACCGAACCTTCCGAGGCGCTGCTTTTGGGCGGCAATACCGCAACGCTCAACGAGGGCAGGGTAACGCAGTTCAGCCGTACCATCGAGGTTTACCGGCGTCCGGTGGATATCGTCACCGCGGAAATTTTTGCAGACCCGCCGCTCAACACCATCGAGGTCATCAAGGCGGGCGGTGCATTCACCCGTGCCGACCAGGCGGTGATTGCGGTGCCGGCGCATCTTGCCGCCGTGCCGGATGGACCTTTGACCATTGCGTTCCAACCGCATCATCTTTTCCCGCAGGCGAAGGGCGAGGCCCGGCAGTCGATCCGGGCGCGGACGCTGATTTCGGAAATCGCCGGATCGGAAAGCTTCGTGCATGTGGAATTTTCGGGCCGGCGCTGGGTCATGCTCGCGCATGGCATTCACGACATCGAGCCGGACAGGGACATAGAGCTGTTTCTCGATACAAAACACCTGATGGCCTTTGACGCGAATGGCCGCGCCATCGGCGAAGCGGCTTGAGGGAGATCGGTCATGGCACGCATCACGCTCGATCACATCCGCCACGCCTATAACGCAAAGGCGCAGGCTGCCGGCGACTATGCGCTGAAGGAAGTCCATCATGAATGGGAGGACGGCGGCGCCTATGCTCTGCTCGGCCCTTCCGGCTGCGGCAAAACCACGCTGCTCAACATCATTTCCGGGCTGCTGCGCCCCTCCGAAGGCCGCATCGCCTTTGACGGAACCGACGTGACGGATTTCGCCACGGAAGACCGCAATATCGCGCAGGTATTCCAGTTCCCGGTCGTCTACGACACGATGACGGTCTATGACAATCTGGCCTTTCCGCTGCGCAACCGGCATGTGCCGGAGGCCGAGGTGGACCGTCGGGTGCGGGAAATCCTCGAAATGACCGATCTTTCCGGCATGGCCAAACGCCATGCGCGTGGTCTGACGGCGGATCAGAAACAGAAGATCTCGCTGGCGCGCGGGCTGGTGCGGTCCGATGTCAACGCCATCCTCTTCGACGAGCCGCTGACGGTGATCGACCCGCATATGAAATGGGTGCTGCGCTCGCAGCTGAAACGCCTGCATCGCCAGTCCGGTTTCACCATGGTGTATGTCACCCATGACCAGACCGAAGCGCTGACCTTCGCCGATAAGGTTGTGGTCATGTATGACGGGCAGATCGTCCAGATCGGCACGCCGGCTGAGCTTTTCGAACGGCCGGGACATACCTTCGTCGGTTATTTCATCGGTTCGCCGGGCATGAATGTGCTGCCCGCCAGTATCGACGGCGCGACCGCAATGGTCGGCGGCCTTGGTGTGCCGCTCGCCGGTGCGCCAAAGGTTGACGGAGCGCAACGCATCGAGATCGGCATCCGCCCGGAATTCGTCCGGCTGGAACGGGGCGGCATGCCCATAGCTGTCGACAAGGTCGAGGATATCGGCCGGCAGAAGATCGTGCGCGCCCGGTTCGCCGGCCAGAAACTCGCGATCGTCGTTGCCGAAGACGAGGAAATCCCGGCGGAAGCGGGTGTTCGCTTCGATCCGGCCGCCATCGGCGTCTTCGCCAACTCGTGGCGTGTAAAGATGGGGGCCTGACCATGGAAAAGAGCTGGAACAACAAGGCATGGTTCATGGTGCTGCCGGTGCTGGTGCTGGTCGCCTTTTCCGCCGTCATTCCGCTGATGACCGTCGTGAATTATTCGGTGCAGGATACGTTCGGCAATAACCAGTTCTTCTGGGCTGGAACGCAATGGTTCGAGGAAATTCTGGCCTCGGACCGTTTCTGGGATGCGCTGGGGCGCAACCTGCTGTTCTCCGGCATCATCCTCGCGATTGAAATTCCGCTCGGCATTTTCATCGCACTCAAGATGCCGAAATCCGGCATTGGCGTGCCTGTTTGCCTCGTCACCATGGCACTGCCGCTGCTTGTGCCGTGGAATGTGGTCGGCACGATCTGGCAGGTTTTCGGGCGCAGCGATATCGGGCTACTCGGTTATTATGCCAATCAGCTTGGGCTCGACTACAACTATGTCAACGATCCCGTCGATGCATGGATCACCGTCGTTATCATGGATGTGTGGCACTGGACGAGCCTTGTCGTCCTTCTGTGTTATGCCAGCCTCGTTTCCATTCCGGATGCCTATTATCAGGCGGCAAGGATCGACGGCGCCTCGCGTTTCGCGGTGTTCCGGTTCATCCAGCTGCCGAAGATGAAGCGGGTGCTGCTGATCGCCTTCCTGCTGCGCTTCATGGACAGCTTCATGATCTATACCGAGCCTTTCGTCGTCACCGGCGGCGGCCCGGGCAATTCCACCACCTTCCTGTCCATCGATCTCGTGAAGATGGCGCTCGGCCAGTTCGACCTCGGGCCGGCGGCGGCCATGTCGCTGATCTACTTCCTCATCATTCTGCTGCTGTCCTGGGTGTTCTACACCGTCATGACCAGCCACGACGCGGAGACTTGAGACATGAGCGCCTCGAATGTCACCACAAGCGTGGAGCGCAACGGCATCGGCAGTTCGCCGGTGAGAGCCACTGCGACGGGACGATCCGGCCTTGCCGTCAATGCACGGCGTCGCCACCATGGGCCGTCGCGTTTTTCCTGGCTGGTGCCGACGATCTATATCCTGCTGCTGCTGGTTCCCATTTACTGGCTCGTCAATATGAGCTTCAAGACGAACACGGAAATCGTCTCCTCCATGACGCTTTATCCGCATCAGCCGACGTTGCAGAACTACCGGACGATCTTCACGGATTCATCCTGGTATTCGGGCTATATCAATTCGATCATCTATGTCGTCATGAACATGGTGATCTCGGTCGCGGTGGCGTTGCCGGCGGCTTACGCCTTCTCGCGTTATCGCTTTCTCGGCGACAAGCACCTGTTCTTCTGGCTTTTGACCAACCGCATGGCGCCGCCCGCCGTCTTCGCGCTGCCGTTCTTTCAGCTTTATTCGGCTTTTGGCCTGATCGATACGCATATCGCCGTGGCGCTGGCGCATTGCCTGTTCAACGTGCCGCTGGCGGTGTGGATTCTCGAAGGTTTCATGTCCGGCGTGCCGAAGGAAATCGACGAGACCGCTTATATTGACGGCTACTCCTTCCCGAAATTCTTCGTGAAAATCTTCATGCCGCTCATCGCTTCCGGCATCGGTGTCGCCTGCTTCTTCAGCTTCATGTTCTCGTGGGTCGAGCTTCTGATCGCCCGCACGCTGACGACGACGGACGCCAAGCCGATTGCCGCGACCATGACGCGCACCGTTTCCGCCGCCGGCATGGATTGGGGCCTGCTTGCCGCCGCCGGCGTTCTGACCCTGATCCCCGGCGCGCTGGTGATCTGGTTCGTGCGCAATTACATCGCCAAGGGCTTCGCGCTCGGGAGGGTTTGACCATGACGAAGATGCCCGATTTTACCTGGATGGCATGGACTTGGCAGACGGCGGCCTTTTTCGGCGCCATCGCCCTGCTGCTCGTCGGAATGTGGTTCTGGGAATATCTCTCGCCCGGCGGCAATCCCCGCTTCGGCCTCTTGCGCTTCGAGACCACGCGCGGCGACAGGCTGTTTATCTCGCTGCTCGGCAGCGCCTTCATTCATCTCGCATGGCTCGGGCTGGTCGGCCCGAACCTGTGGTGGGCTCTCGCTCTATCCTTGGTTTACGCCATCGGCGTTTTCCGATTTGTCTAGAGCAGGAAAACGGTGCGGCGGAGGAAAACCGCACCCGCAGACTTCATGCAATCGCAAACCCCTGGGAGGACTGATATGCGACGGCATCTGATGACGACGACGGCGGCTATGCTGCTGGCAATGACGGGTTCCGCTTTCGCCGGAATGGAGGAAGCAAAGCAGTTTCTGGACAAGGAAATCGGCGATCTTTCGTCGCTTTCGCGTGGCGATCAGGAAAAAGAGCTGCAATGGTTTGTCGATGCCGCGAAACCCTTCGCGGGCATGGAAATCAAGGTCGTTTCCGAATCTCTGACGACCCATGAATATGAATCCAAGGTTCTGGCTCCGGCCTTCACCGCGATTACCGGCATCAAGGTCACGCACGACCTGATCCAGGAAGGCGACGTCGTCGAAAAAATCCAGACCCAGATGCAGACCGGCCAGAACCTTTATGACGGCTGGGTCAACGACAGCGACCTTATCGGCACGCATTGGCGCTACCAGCAGGTGCGCAACCTGACCGACTTCATGGCCAATGAAGGCAAGGACGTCACCAATCCCGGCCTCGACCTCAAGGACTTCATCGGCAGCGCCTTTACGACGGCGCCGGACAAGAAGCTCTACCAGCTTCCCGACCAGCAGTTCGCGAACCTCTACTGGTTCCGTTACGACTGGTTCAACAACGAAAAGAACAAGGCCGATTTCAAGGCCAAATATGGTTATGACCTCGGCGTGCCGGTCAATTGGTCGGCCTATGAGGATATTGCCGAATTCTTCACCGGCCGCGATGTCGACGGCAAGAAGGTCTTCGGTCATATGGATTACGGCAAGAAGGACCCCTCGCTCGGCTGGCGCTTCACCGATGCCTGGCTCTCCATGGCCGGCAACGGCGACAAGGGCCTGCCGAACGGTTTGCCGGTCGATGAATGGGGCATCAAGGTCAACGACAAGTCACAGCCGGTCGGCTCCTGCGTGGCGCGCGGCGGCGATACCAACGGTCCGGCTTCGGTCTATTCCATCGAGAAATACCTCGAATGGCTGAAGAAATATGCGCCGCCGGAAGCGCAGGGCATGACCTTCTCCGAATCCGGTCCGGTGCCGGCGCAGGGCAACATCGCCCAGCAGATCTTCTGGTACACGGCGTTTACCGCCGATATGGCCAAGCCCGGCCTGCCTGTCGTGAACGAGGACGGTTCGCCGAAATGGCGCGTCGCACCTTCGCCGCATGGCGTCTACTGGAAGGACGGCATGAAGCTCGGTTATCAGGACGTGGGTTCGTGGACGCTGATGAAATCCACCCCCGACGACCGTGCCAAGGCCGCCTGGCTCTATGCGCAGTTCGTGACCTCCAAGACCGTGGATGTGAAGAAGAGCCATGTGGGCCTGACCTTCATTCGCGACACCACCATCCACCACAAGAGCTTCACGGATCGGGCATCCAAACTCGGCGGTCTCATCGAGTTCTATCGTTCGCCAGCCCGCGTGCAGTGGTCGCCGACCGGCACCAACGTTCCGGATTATCCGAAGCTGGCGCAGCTTTGGTGGCAGGCGATCGGCGATGCTTCGTCGGGTGCGAAAACCGCGCAAGCGGCGATGGACTCTCTCTGCGCCGAGCAGGAAAAGGTCATGAGCCGTCTGGAACGCGCTGGCGTGCAGGGCGATATCGGCCCGAAACTGGCGGAAGAGCACGATATCGAATACTGGAACAAGGATGCCGTTTCGAAGGGCAATCTGGCGCCGCAGCTGAAGATTGCCAACGAAAAGGAAAAGCCGGTCACCGTCAATTACGACGAACTGGTCAAAAGCTGGCAGAAGTGATGTCTGCGTAAAATCTGAAACCGGGGCGGCTTGCCGCCCCGGTCATTGCGTCTGAAAGGGAGTAGCATGATGGGCGGTTATATTCTGGCGATCGATCAGGGAACGACATCGACACGGTCGATGGTCTTTGATCGCGACATGCGGGTCATCGGTGTCGGACAGCGAGAATTTCCGCAGCATTTTCCGGCCTCCGGCTGGGTCGAACACGATGCCGAGGATATCTGGAAAAGCGTGCTCGAAACCATCCGGCTGGCGCTTGCCGATGCCGGCATCGCCGCCTCCGATATCGAGGCCATCGGCATTACCAACCAGCGCGAAACGACCGTGCTGTGGGACCGGAACACGGGCGAGGCCGTGCATCGGGCCGTGGTTTGGCAGGATCGCCGCGCTGCTCCCGTCTGCGAGGAGCTGAAAAGAAGGGGGCTGGAGCCGCTTTTTTCGAAAAAGACCGGTCTGCTGCTCGATCCCTATTTTTCCGGCACGAAGCTGAAATGGCTTCTCGATAGTGTCAGCGGCCTTCGCGAAAAAGCCGTCAAGGGCGAAATCTGCTTCGGCACGGTCGATAGTTTCCTGATCTACCGTCTCACCGGCGGCCGCCGCCATGTGACCGACGCCACCAATGCCTCGCGAACGCTGATCTACAATATCGAGGAAAATGCATGGGACGATGAACTCCTGTCGATCCTCGATATCCCCCGCGCCATGCTGCCGGAGGTGCTGGATTGCGCCGCCGATTTCGGCGTGACGGATAAATCGCTTCTGGGCGCGGAAATTCCGATCCTTGGCGTCGCCGGCGACCAGCAGGCAGCCGTGATCGGCAATGCCTGCTTCGAGCCGGGCATGATGAAATCCACCTACGGCACGGGCTGCTTTGCATTGCTCAACACCGGCACGGATCGCGTCGCCTCCACCAACCGGCTGCTGACGACCATCGCTTACCGTCTCGACGGCGTCACCACCTATGCGCTGGAAGGCTCCATCTTCATTGCCGGTGCCGCCGTGCAATGGCTGCGCGATGAGCTTGGTTTCATCTCGGTCGCTTCCGAGGTCAGCGCGCTTGCGGAAAAGGCCGACGCCAATCAGCGTGTTTATCTGGTTCCGGCCTTCACCGGCCTTGGTGCACCCTACTGGGACGCGGAGGCGCGTGGCGCTATTTTCGGGCTGACGCGTGGCACCGGTCCGGCGGAATTCGCCCGCGCGGCGCTGGAAAGCGTCGCCTATCAGACCTTCGATCTGCTGGACGCCATGCGCAAGGACTGGGCGGGTGACAATGGCAAGACGGTGCTCCGGGTCGATGGTGGCATGGTCGCTTCCGATTGGACCATGCAACGGCTGGCGGATATTCTTGCGGCACCCGTCGACCGGCCGGTCTTCCTGGAAACGACCATTCTCGGAGCGGCCTGGCTTGCCGCCTCACGCGCCGGCATCTGGCCGGATCGCAAGGCCTTTGCTGAACATTGGCGGCGTGACCGCCGTTTCAGCCCCGCAATGGAAGAGGCTAAACGGAAAGACGCCATTGCCGGCTGGCGTGACAGTGTCGGCCGCTGCCTGTCGCGGCGGGAGAATTGAACAGGCTATACGAAACTGCCGGGTGCGATGCTCTTGCTGGAAACGAGATCGGAAAGGGCGCGCACCAGCTTCGCATCCGCGCCCTTGCTCGGCTGAAGCACAAATTCCACGTCCTCCAGCGGTGGTAGCACGCCTGCGGCAATCTCCTTCAGACCTGCCGGCGCCATGCTGCGCGGCTGCACCAGAATGCCCATGCCCGCTCTTGCCGCAGCGGTCAGTCCGCTGAGACTGCCGCAGGTGCAGACGATCCGCCAGGCGAGGCCGGCCCGGTCTAGCGCCTCCTGCGCCGCCTTTCGGGTGATGCTCGGCGGCGGAAAGGCAATCAGGGGCAGGGCGTCCGGCTGGTTCAGCATTCGCTCCGGGTCGCGCGCTAGCCACACGAGCGGTTCGCGGTAGAGAAAGTGCCCGAGCTTGTCGCCGAGACGGCGTTTGGCAAGCACCACATCCAGTTCGCCATTGTCCTGCATCTGGTAAAGCACGCCGCTCAGCGAAACCGTCAGTTCCAGATCGACGAGGGGATAAAGCCGGATGAACTCTTCCAGAATGGCGGTCAGCCGGCTGGCGACGAAATCTTCCGAAACGCCAAGCCTCAGCCGTCCGCGCAGACGGTTCTCGCTGAATAGCGATGACACCTTGCTGTCGATTTCCAGCATGTTGCGGGCGTAACCCAGCAGCGCCTCACCTTCGCCCGTCAGTTTCACCTGATGGGTGCTGCGGGCAATCAGCCGGCGGCCAAGTACGGCCTCAAGCCTTTGAATATGCTGGCTGACAGTGGACTGGCCAATCCCCAGCCGTTCGGCCGCCAGCGTGAAGCTGCCGGTCTGCTGAAGCATCACGAAGCTGGCAAGATGTTGAAGGTTCAGCATTATCCTGAATCGCGATAACTGTTAATCTTTGCATCGGAATTCATGATGAGCGATAGTAGCGCGCGTTTCAAGCAAAACCGATGCCGGAAAGATCTCCCATGACCCGCTTCCTACCTGATCGCTTCACCATGATGCTGGTGGCCACCGTGATTTTGGCCTCCATTTTGCCGATCAGCGGTGAGCCGGCGGAGTACTTCGGGCTGGCGACAAAACTCGCGATCGCTTTGTTGTTCTTCCTCCACGGCGCGCGGCTTTCCCGGGATGTGGTGATTGCCGGTATCCTGCACTGGCGCCTGCATCTGGCGATCCTTCTCGTGACCTTCGGCCTGTTCCCGCTGCTCGGTGTGGCAATCGGCTTCATTCCCGAGAATATTCTGCCTGCGCCGCTTTATATGGGCGTGTTGTTCCTCTGCGTCCTGCCATCCACCGTGCAGTCCTCCATTGCCTTCACCTCCATGGCGGGCGGAAACGTGCCGGCTGCGATCTGTTCGGCCTCCGCTTCGAATATTTTCGGCATGTTCCTGACCCCGCTGCTGGTCGGTCTGCTGTTTACGGTGGGGGGCCATGGCGGTGGATTTTCGCTGGATGCGTTCCTGCAGATCTTCCTGCAGCTGCTTTTGCCCTTCATCGTCGGTCAGGTGCTGCAGCCGTGGATCGGCGACTGGATCAGGGCGCGCAAGAAACTGCTGGCTCCGGTCGATCGCGGCTCCATCTTGATGGTCGTTTATCTCGCTTTTTCCGATGCGGTCATCGAAGGCATCTGGCACACGTTTTCGCTCAGGGATATCGGTGTGGTCATTGTCATCAATATCCTGCTGCTGGCGCTTGTCCTGTGTGTGACGATGTTCGGCAGCCGTTTGCTGGGTTTCGATAAGGCCGATGAAATCACCATCACCTTCTGCGGCTCGAAAAAGAGCCTCGCCAGTGGCGTGCCCATGGCGGGCGCGATTTTCGCCGGCCAAAGCATTGGTGCAATCGTCCTGCCGATTATGCTTTTCCACCAGATCCAGCTGATGGTCTGCGCGGTGCTGGCCCAACGTTATGCCAGAAAGGCCCATGAAAAAGCGGCCATATCGGAAGCCGCTGCCGCAGAAGGTGCGGTAGTCTCCACCCGCTGAAGAACGAATTTTCATCAAACAAAAACGGCCCCTTTACGGGGCCGTTCGTTTGAGGTCCGGATCGGTTTAGTTGACCTGAGCCGGCGAAATCTGGGCTTCGATGGTCTTCGGCGCATCGGCGCTGTCGGACGAGATCGCAATGCGGCGCGGTTTCATGGCTTCGGGAATATTGCGGACGAGATCGATGTGGAGCAGGCCGTTCTTCAGGGAAGCGGTCTGGACCTCGACATGGTCGGCAAGCTGGAAGCGGCGCTCGAAAGCGCGGGTGGCAATGCCGCGATACAGGAACTCACCTTCGGATGACTTCTCATCTGCGGCCTTCTCGGCCTTCACCGTCAGCGTATTCGCACGGGATTCGATGCTGAGTTCAGTTTCATCGAAACCGGCAACGGCCATGGTGATGCGATAGGTGTTTTCGCCGGTCCGCTCGATATTGTAGGGCGGATAGGACTGGGCCTGTTCGGGCTGGCCGAGGCCGTCAAGCATCGAAAAAAGACGGTCGAAGCCGACGGTGGAACGATAGAGGGGGGAAAAATCAACGTGACGCATGGTGTCCTCCTTAAGAAGCGACTGTTTGCGGTTAAGCCCGGCGTCCCGTTCTGGCAACGGCCGGACATGTGGCGCGGTCCCGTTCTGGCGACCGCATGAATGAGATGGGAATGGCCTGCCGCTGCGTCAAGGGGGGCGTGAAAAGGCGAAAGCAACATGAACCATGGCTGAACGTCAGGTTCCGGCATCGTTCAGTTTGAGAGCCATAAAACATCGGTCATCGGAGACATTCTCCGTGGACAGAAGCAATAACGTCCCTTCTTCTTCTGTCTTATTCGCCGGAACCGCGACTGCTTTAACCGACGGTTCCGGCAATTTTTTCTTTGACCTTCCCGCGCCGCCGACCTATCCCGAAAAGGCAGAAAAGCCGGAAAAGACCGATGATCGAAGCCACATTGCGCGAGAGCGAAGACAACCCGGTTCCCGGCAACCATACCGTTGGATATTTTACCGGCGATCGCGGCAAACAGCTTCGCTATGCGATCTTTCGCGCCAGCCGCCAGGTGGCTCGCGGAACCGTGGTTCTGCTGCATGGCAGGAACGAATGTATCGAGAAATATTTCGAAACGGTTAGCGATCTCACCGCCATGGGTTTCTGGGTTGCGACCTTCGATACGCGCGGGCAGGGCGGTTCCGAAAGATTGCTGAAAAAACCGGGTGCCGGGCATGTGCGGCGGTTCTCCGACTATCAGCGTGATATCGGCCTTTTTCTCGAACAGGTGGTGTTGCCGGATACGCGGCTGCCATTCTTCATGATCGCGCATTCCACCGGCGCGCTTGCAGCGCTTGCCGCCGCACCCGGCCTGTCGAACCGGATCGACCGTCTGGCGCTTTGTTCGCCTTTCATCGAGCTGGACAGCCAGCAATCCGTCCCCTCATCCGTCATTCGGGCGGTGGCGACGGCTTTAAGTCTCGTTGGCCTTGGGCGGGTGCAGCTCGGCAAGGATCAGCGCGAGCGGGATTTCGACGGCAATCCGCTCACCTCGGACCCCAGACGTTTTAAAAGAAATCTCTCGCTGCACAGGCAGTTTCCGGAACTTTTTATCGGTGCGCCGACGGCGCGCTGGGTGTATGAGGCGCTGAAGACCATGGGACGGGTGGTCCGTCAGGATCATCTGACGAATATCACCATTCCGACCCTTATTCTGGCGCCGATGCTGGATACCATCACGCCCTATAAGGCGCAGGAGGAACTCTCACGCAATTTCCGGGCAGCGCAGCTTCTTCCGATCACCGGTGCGCGCCACGAATTGCTGCATGAGCGTGACGTTTTCCGCAAACAGGCGCTGGCGGCCATCGACGCGTTTTTCGCGCCGGAGTGATGGCCGCTTAAGCGCGCTGCCTCAGAGTTTTGAGAGAATGGCGAGCGCCTGTTCGTGCACTGCCTTTGAGCCGGCTGCGAGAATGCGGCCGCCATTTTCCGGACGCCCGCCATCCCAGGTCGTCATAATGCCGCCGGCCTGCTCGATGACAGGGATCAACGCGCCGACATCATAGGGCTTCAGGCCGGATTCGATCACCAGATCGACGTGGCCGGCTGCAAGCAGGCAATAGGCGTAACAATCCACGCCGTAGCGGAAAAGGCGAACCTGATCCTGTACCTTTTCATAGAAGGGCTTTTCTTCCGCAGTGAAGATATGCGGGGTAGTGGTGAACAGCACCGCATCCGACAAAGACGCGCAATCACGCGTCCGGAGTTTCTTTTCGCCGTCGGGCCCGAAATACCAGGCTGTCTCGCCATCGGCGAAATAGCGCTCTTTCGTGAAAGGCTGGTCCATGATGCCCATGGAGGCGCGTCCGGCCGACTGGAAACCGATCAGCGTGCCCCAGACCGGCACGCCGGAAATGAAGGCGCGGGTGCCATCGATCGGGTCGATGACCCAGATATGCTCGCGGTCGAGACCGATATTGCCGTGTTCTTCGCCCAGAATGCCATGCTGTGGAAACCGGGCCTCGATCAGGGCGCGAATGGCTGTTTCTGCGGCCTGATCGCCTTCCGTCACCGGATCGTAGCCGCCATCCTCTTTGTTGGCGACGGCAATGCCCGTGCGGAAGCGGGGAAGCGTTTCTGCGCTGGCGGCATCGGCAAGTTTGAAGAAGAAATCCCGGTCGGGCAGCATGCGAAACCTCATTGCCTGAAAATTGGGTCTGAATTCTATGCGGCAATGCATAGACCGGAATCGCATCCGCCGTCCACTCATACGAATGAAGGCGCCGGTGTTTCCATATTTTCAGCATAAGCCTAAAAAATATGCATAAAATAAAATGATTGACAATTGTGCAATTACTGCGTAGCGTGATCCTACAGTCTTTGACTGTAAATACCCTCCTTGGGTGTTTCCTCCCTAGACTTGACCGCGCCAAGGCGCGGTTTTTTTTGTCCGGCGGGCCGCCAGACCGTCCGGGATAAAAGATTGAAATAGCGGATGATTCGAGCTGCTATTCGGCAGCGAGCGACGTTTCTATCGCGTATTCGGAAACGAAGGCGCCGAGCTGGCGCATGAAGATTTCAAGCGACGCCTGAATGGCGGGAAAATCGGCTTTTTTCAAAAGCGTCTTTTCATCCACGTAAAGCGCCCGGTTGATCTCGATCTGCAGCGCATGGAGAGAGCGGATGGGCCGGCCATAATGTTCGGTGATGAAGCCGCCGGCATAGGGTTTGTTGCAGACCGCGACGAAACCCAGTTCCTCAAGGAAATGCAGCGCGGCGCGGGAGACTTCCTGGGATGCGCTGGTGCCGTAGCGATCGCCGATGATTACATCCGGCCTCAGATTCGAGCCGGCAACGCGGATATTGCCCGGCATGGAATGGCAGTCGATCAGCACCGCCATTCCGAAATTGGCGTGGGTGCGAGACAGCAGGCGGCGCAGGCAGGCATGATAGGGCTTGTAGATCGTCTCGATCCGCGAAAGCGCCTCGTCGACCGGCAGGCGGTGGGCATAGATATCCATATTCTCGGCGACGATGCGCGGCACCGTTCCCAGGCCACCTGCGACCCGCATGGAGCCGATATTGGCATAAGGCGGAAGCGTGCCTTCGAACATGCGGGGATCGAGCTCGTAGGGCTCGCGATTGACGTCCAGATAGGCGCGCGGGAAATTCGCTTTGAGAAGCGGCGCGCCGATCTCCGGTGCCGCCGCGAACAGCTCGTCGACGAAGTGATCTTCGGAGCGGCGGATCTCGTGCGAATCGAGCCTTGCCGATTCCAGGAAGGAGATGGGGTAGCAGCGGCCGCTATGGGGGGAATTATAGACGAATGGCAGGGTTTGAACGGCAGGTTCCGTTACTTCAAACAGCTCATATTCACCCGTTATCCAGTCCATTCAGGGTCATTTACCATGTCGCAAAACTATCAGGATGTTCATGTTGCCAGTTACGGCGCGGCAAGTCCATACTATCGCCCAATCAGCGCTATACCGATTCACGCGTTCACAGGATATTTACCGTGAAAATCCTATAATCGGGCTAGGGTATTCCAAACATTGAGTAGTTACGGTCACTTATGATGAATCAGAAAATTCTTCTCGCTGAAGACGACAACGATATGCGCCGCTTCCTCGTCAAGGCGCTGGAAAAAGCCGGTTACAAGGTTTCTTCCTTCGACAATGGCGCCAGCGCCTATGACCGGCTTCGCGAAGAGCCCTTTTCGCTTCTGCTGACCGATATCGTCATGCCCGAAATGGACGGCATCGAGCTTGCGCGGCGCGCGACCGAACTCGACCCGGACCTGAAAGTCATGTTCATTACCGGCTTTGCAGCCGTTGCGCTGAATGCCGATTCGAAGGCTCCGAAGGACGCCAAGGTGCTTTCCAAGCCGTTCCATCTGCGCGATCTGGTGGATGAGGTCAACAAACTCCTTGTGGCGTAAGGCCTCTCAAAAAACCTTCACAAAACCGAAAAAAAGCAGTTGACGCATGAACCGGTTTTGTGGTCTATCCGCCGCCACGGAGGGCGTGTAGCTCAGCGGGAGAGCACTACGTTGACATCGTAGGGGTCACAGGTTCAATCCCTGTCACGCCCACCATCCGAATTCTTAAGTATCAAGGCCTTGCGAGAGATCGCAGGGCCTTTTTACATAGTGGCCCCCAGCGAGTGACACTTGCGTCTGCCTTACCGTCTTCGATGCCACGCGGTTCGTAGATAAGGTTCGTATCGCGCAGGTCTTTCACGACAGAGCAACACCCGGGTTGCGATTTTCGCGCCGGGGGTATTCAGAACAGTTGTCCACAGTCCTGGCATTGAAAGAGCACCGACGAGGTCAAGGCTTCCCATCAACTCACAATTTATTGTTGTTGCGCTTCGGAGCAATATCGCCTTGTTTGTAGACTCAAAATCTTCACGGGGAGAGAAACGATGTCCATAACAACAACAACTCGCGCCACTCTGCTGGTAGGATCGCTTCTGATTGGGGCGAGTTCTGCACTTGCAGAAACAGTTCTACACCGCGGCAATGCCGGGGAACCGCAGACGCTCGATCAGGCGCAGACCTCCATCAACATCGAAGCCTTTATCCTGAAAGACCTTTATGAAGGTCTCACCATTTACGATGCCGCCGGCAAGATCGTTCCCGGTACGGCGGAAAGCTGGACACTGTCTGAGGATGGCACCGTCTACACGTTCAAACTGCGTGCGGATGCGAAGTGGTCGGATGGCACGCCGGTAACGGCCGGAGATTTTGTGTTCTCCTACCAGCGCGTCGAAGATCCAAAGACTGCAGCAAAATATGCAAATATTCTTTACCCGATCAAGAACGCCGAAAAGATCAACAAGGGCGATGTTCCGGTTGACCAGCTTGGCGTCAAGGCGGTGGATGACAAGACCCTTGAGATCACACTCGAGCGCCCGACACCTTTCTTCCTTGAACTCCTTTCTCACCAGGCGGCTCTGCCAATCTCCAAGGCAAGCTACGAAAAGAATGGCACCGACTTCGTAAAGCCCGGCATCATGGTCTCGAACGGCGCCTATAAACTCGAAGCGCATGTTCCCAATGACAGCTTGACGGTCGTCAAGAACACCAGTTTCTGGGATGCATCCAACACCAAGATCGACAAGGTCATCTTCTACCCGATCGACGATCAGGCCGCATCCGTTCGTCGTTTCGAAGCAAAGGAAATGGACCTCGCCTACAACTTTTCCGCGGATCAGATCGACCGTCTGCGCAAGGCCTATGGCGAACAGGTTCACGTTTCGCCGACGCTTGCCACCTATTACTACACCTTCGATACCCGCGAAGCGCCGTATAATGACGTCCGTGTCCGCCAGGCGCTCTCCATGGCAGTGGACCGCGATTTCCTCGCCAAGGAAATCTATAGCGGTTCTCAGATTCCGGCCTATTCCATGGTTCCTCCGGGCATGGATTCTTACAAAGAGCCGGCAAAGGCCGACTTTGCCACGCTGTCTCAGCTTGATCGTGAAGACGAAGCCCTCAAGCTCATGAAGGACGCTGGTTACGGTGAGGGCGGCAAGCCGCTTTCCATCGAAATCCGTTACAACACCAACCCGAACCATGAACGCGTCGCGACGGCTATCGCTGATATGTGGAAGAACACTTTCGGCGCGAAGGTGTCGCTGGTGAACCTCGACGTCGCCTCGCACTATGGTTACCTTCAGGAAGGCGGCAAATTCAACGTGGCGCGTGCCGGTTGGGTTGCCGACTATGCGGATGCCGAAAACTTCCTCGCGCTTTCGGTATCTTCCAACAAGACCTTCAACTATTCCAAGTTCAACAACGCCGAATATGACGCGCTGATGCAGAAGTCCTACGACGAGAAGGATCCTGCCGCTCGCTCCAAGCTCCTGCATGAGGCAGAAACCATCCTCATGAAGGAACAGCCGGTTGTTCCGCTTCTGACGCAGGCCGATCTCTGGCTGGTTTCCAACCGCGTCAAGGGTTGGGTCGACAACGCTGCCAACGCACACCTCAGCCGCTTCCTGAGCGTTTCCGAATAAGCAGCGTCGGCACGGTGGCTCACACCACCGTGCCATGCCGGAGCCCGAAAAAGCATGATCTCGTTTATCCTGCGCCGTTTGGCGAGTGCGGTGCCGACGTTGTTTATCGTCGTCACGATTTCGTTTTTCCTGATGCGTTTCGCACCGGGCGGTCCGTTCAATCTTGAACGTCCCCTGCCGCCGCAGACGATGGAAAACCTGATGAGAACCTATCATCTGGATGAACCATTGTGGCGCCAGTATCTCATCTATCTCGGCAATGCCGTCACCGGCGATTTCGGTCCGAGCTACGTCTACAAGGACAATACCGTCGCGCAGTTGATCGGCAAGGGTCTGCCCTACTCCCTGGAACTCGGCAGCTATGCTCTTTTGCTGGCGCTGGTCGGCGGCGTTCTTGCCGGCACTCTCGCCGCGCTCAGGCAGAACAGTGCCTTCGATTTCTCGATCATGTCGATTTCGACGGTCGGCGTTACTGTGCCGAACTTCGTTGTCGCACCCGTTCTCACGCTTGTCTTTGCCGTCATACTCGGGCTTCTGCCCGCCGGCAGCTGGGGCGACGGATCGCTGCGATATCTCATCCTTCCGATGATCGCGCTCGCTTTGCCGCAGCTTGCGGTCATCGCGCGTCTGACACGCGGCGCAATGATCGAGGCTTTGCGAATGGACCACATCCGCACCGCCAAGGCTTACGGCCTTCCAGCGCGCAACGTGGTGGTATTCCACGCCATGCGCGCGGCGATGCTTCCGGTCGTTTCCTATCTGGCTCCGTGCGCCGCAGCACTGCTGACGGGTTCGGCCGTCATCGAGACGATCTTCACTATTCCGGGTGTGGGCCGCTACTTCGTTCTTGGTGCGATCAATCGTGACTATACCTTGGTGATGGGAACCGTCGTTCTCGTCGCCATTTTTGTCATCCTTTTCAATCTCGTGGTCGATATTCTCTACGGCCTGCTGGATCCGAGGGTCAGACATGACTGATATCCCCGGCAATATTGCCCCTCAACCATCGGTGAAAAGCCGAAGCCTGTTCCAGCTGGCAGCCCTGCGTTTCAAACGAAACAAGGCCGCCATGGCAGGTTCCGTCATGCTGCTGCTGATCACGCTTTTCTCGTTCATCGGCCCGCATTTCCTCACGCACACCTACGATCAGGTGTTCTCGTCCTATGTCTCCGTCCCGCCGAGCCTTGAGCCACGCCCGGATGTGAACAACCTGCAAGACGTGATGGAGGGCGTTGCCAGCCGGGCGCGCGTCGAGCTGAAGGAATTCTCCGTCGAAGGGCAGGCCTTCACGGCAACCGTCACCTCCAGCAGCACGATTGACCCGCGCACCACACGCTATTTCGACCGCGCCAACGAATTCGAAAATACGAAGGTCATCGCCACAGAAGATGAGGGGCGAACGCTGAAGCTGGAAGGCGACGTCAACCGCGAATACTTCTTCTTCGGCACGGATTCCAACGGTCGCGACATGCTGGCGCGCGTGATGCTGGGTGGGCAAATCTCAATCGCCGTCGGCGTTCTCGCCAGCCTCGTTTCGCTCGGAATCGGCGTTCTTTACGGCGCAACTGCGGGGTATATCGGGGGGCGTGTCGACAATGTGATGATGCGTTTCGTCGAAATCCTCTATTCGCTGCCCTTCGTCTTTCTGGTGGTCGTGCTGGTGGTGTTTTTCGGCCGCAGCTTCATCCTGATCTTCCTGGTCATCGGTGCGGTGGAATGGCTGGACATGGCGCGTATCGTCCGCGGTCAGACGCTTGCCCTTAAACGGCGGGAATTTGTGGGCGCCGCACAGGCCTTGGGTTTGAGCGACTGGCAGATCATCCGCCGTCACATCATCCCGAATACGATCGGGCCCGTCGTCGTGTTCGTTACGGTCGTCGTACCCAAGGTCATTCTTCTGGAAAGCTTCCTCTCCTTCCTCGGTCTTGGCGTGCAGGCGCCGCTGACGAGCTGGGGTGCGCTGATTTCCGAAGGTGCCAACAATATCCAATCGGCCCCATGGCTACTGATATTTCCGGCGATCTTCTTCGTACTGACCCTGTTTTCGCTGAATTTCGTGGGTGACGGGTTGCGTGATGCACTCGATCCCAAGGATCGTTGACATGAATACGACATCTGAAACCATTCTGACCGTCCGTAATCTCAAGGTCGATTTCACGACGCCGGACGGCACGGTGAAAGCCGTCAAGGGCATCGATCTTGACGTCAAGCAGGGTGAAACGCTTGCCGTTGTCGGAGAATCCGGTTCCGGCAAAAGCCAGACCATGATGGCCATCATGGGGCTGCTGGCATCCAACGGCGTTATTGAAGGCTCGGCAAAATATCGCGGACGCGAGCTGATCGGTCTGCCGGTCGGCGAGCTGAACGATATCCGGGGTGCGAAAATCACCATGATTTTCCAGGAGCCGATGACCTCGCTCGATCCTCTCTACCGGATCGGCGCGCAAATCGCCGAACCTATCCTGCACCACAGGGGCGGCAGTAAAAAAGAGGCGCGCGCCCGCGTTCTCGAACTGCTGAAGCTCGTGGGAATTCCCGAGCCGGAGCGGCGCATAGACAGCTATCCCCATGAACTTTCCGGTGGCCAGCGCCAGCGCGTCATGATCGCCATGGCTCTCGCGAATGAACCGGATATTCTGATTGCGGATGAGCCGACCACTGCGCTGGACGTGACGATCCAGGCGCAAATCCTCGACCTCCTGAAGTCGTTGCAACAACGCTTCGGCATGGCCATCGTCCTGATCACGCACGATCTTGGCGTGGTCCGCCATTTTGCCAATCGTGTGGCTGTCATGCGCCGTGGCGAGATTGTCGAGTCCGGTACGACGGAAGATATCTTCGATCGCCCGCAGGCGGATTACACCAGGATGCTTCTCGACGCCGAACCCAAGGGACACAAACCGGCAATTAGTACAGAGGCGCCGGTCGTGCTCTCCGGCCAGGGCGTGACGATCGATTATACAATTCCTGGTGGCTTCTTGTCGAAGTCTCGCAGGTTCCGAGCCGTAGACGGCGTCAATGTCAACCTTCACCAGGGACAGACCATAGGCATCGTCGGTGAGTCCGGATCAGGCAAGTCCACGCTCGGTCGTGCGCTTCTGCGTCTAATTGTGGCAGATGGCCGTATTTTCTTCGACGGGAGGGAAATTACCGGACTTGATCGGAAGGCAATGCGGCCATTGCGGCGGCGTTTGCAGCTTGTGTTCCAGGACCCCTATGGCTCGCTTTCGCCAAGACAGACGGTCGGAGAGATCATCACGGAAGGCCTGTTTGTGCATGAGCAACGGCTGAGCAGAGCGGAACGGGACAAGCGGGCAATAGAAGCACTGAAAGAAGTCGGTCTCGATCCCGCCGCTCGCAACCGTTACCCTCACGAGTTCTCGGGCGGACAACGTCAGCGTATCGCAATCGCCCGCGCAATCATCCTCAAACCGGATGTCGTCATTCTCGACGAACCCACATCCGCACTGGACCGATCCGTTCAGGGACAAGTTATCGATCTGCTGCGTGATTTGCAGAAGACGCATGGCCTTTCCTACATCTTCATCAGCCACGACCTTTCTGTCATCAAGGCGATTTCGGACTACGTCATCGTCATGAGAAACGGGAAGATTGTGGAGGAAGGAGAAACGGACGCCATATTCAACAGTCCGACGGCTGAATATACCGAAACACTCATCAAATCTGCTTTTTCAGTGGAGGCGGCACCATAGATTATCGCACGGCCGTGGCAGACCCTCTCTGGCCCTGCGCCGCGATTTCCGCGACGGTTCTATACGCACGCTTCCGGTTTTCATCGACGCTAGTTGAGGCGTTGACTGGTTCTGGCATCGAACAGGTGGATCGATGCCAGATCCGGCTGAACCTGGATGGTTGCGCCCGGCTGCGCTTGGACGCGCTCGCGGAAGACACCGATGACCTGGTGATCGCCGATCATCATCGTGACCTGCGTTTCCGACCCCATCGGCTCCACCAATAAAACGGTTGCGGTGAGGCCATGGTTGACCAGTTCGAAATGTTCCGGGCGG